>JBJOHS010000086.1:0-40232 GCA_046047535.1 Pseudomonadota bacterium | reverse complement strand
GATGCATTCGCCCAGTCCGCACTTGTTCCGCTCGATGTGCCGCTATCGGTAATCGTCACATTGGTGGGGTCAAGTAAGACGAGGCCAGAGTGTCCCTGAGGCGCGCTGACATTTACAGAGCCCACGAACCCCAGGTTAATCTTCCCCGACACCTCTACCGCACCACCATCACCATCATGTAACCCGCCTGTGGCCATCACCGAACCAGAAAACCGCGTTGCGCCCTCGCTCCACAGCACGACAGTTCCGCCATTGCCGCTGTCGGTGGCGCTGGCGTTGATGCTGGCACCCTGCTCCATGGTGACGGTCTTGGCCTGACGCATGCTGCCACTGCCCTGCCACTCTCCGCCCACCAGCACGGTGCCAGCGCCCTTGGCGCCAGAGGCGTCGATATGGCTAGCCGCTTTCAGCGTAATCGCATCGGCCTCTAACCGAATATCTCCACCCTGCCCCGTAAGACTCGTGGCATCTAAGATGCCCGTGTGGTTAATCGCGCTCGCGGTAAGGTCGCCTGCGGCCTTGGCGGTAAGGTAGATCTTGCCATCAGCGGTACGAATACCGCCGCCCTGCTCTATTGCCGCGTTGAGCGCCCCTTCTTCAATCTCTACTTTTACTGGGCCACCCACATCAAGCCGTATCTTGCTGCCTGCCGCCAGAATGACATCACCCTGGTCTGCCTGAATCTGCCCAACCTGCTCCACCTTGGCGGCAATCAGCGCCACAGCGCCCGCACCATGGGTGGTGATCTTCCCTTCGTTGACCACCGAGGCTGTGCTGCTGCCCTCAAACTGGTAGTTACCTGCAAGGAAGTTTTCGTTGGTGATGTTGAGCGTAGAGGCCACCAGCCCCCCGACATCGACCTGGGCCGTGGGTGTAAAGACAATGCCGTTGGGGTTGATCAGAAACACCTGGCCGTTGGCAGACAGCGCCCCTTGGATGCGGGAGACATCGCTGCCGACTACCCGGTTGAGCGCCACCGACTGGGCGTTGGGCTGCACAAACTGCACCTTGTTGCCCGCCCCGATGCTAAAGCTCTGCCAGTCTGCGGCCATCTTGGCCGTGGACTGGGTAATGGTCATGGTGGCGCCCGAGACATCAATCTGGCCACTGCCTGCGGTAATCGTGCCGCCCGTGGGCAGTCCCTGGGTATGAGCGGTGCTCACCGAGAGGGCGCTGGCCACCGCCACCATCGTGCTCAAACTCTTCTTGCCTACGCCGCGCAGCGCGGAGGACTGCCCTTTCAGACCCTGCCCGTCTACATAGAGGCTTGAGCCCAAGACCCCAAAGCCCGGATAGTTGCTGTAGAAGGGAGCAAAGGGGTCAAACCGTCCCATGCCCTCGATCTGCGGCACCACACACTGGCCCGCATCGTGGGTAAAGGTGTAGACGGGCGCCTCTGCGGATGCGCCCTGATGGGGGCCTTCGAGCGAATAGATCAGCGGCCCGATGGCCTCCTCAAGATCGACCTCTAACTCGGCATTACGAATCTCTTGGGTCACCCGGCCCGATTCGTCACAGACCAGCGCCGTGACGGTGTAGAGCCCCGCCTCGAGTGCATGTTCGCGGGGCACAGTCACTGACCAGACCCCGGAACGAATCACCAGACCCTGGTTGGGCCCATAGACCACCCCATCGATTACCACAGACAGCCGCTCATGTGCCCCAAGCCGAACCTCTCCCGACACCGTCGGCGTCCCGGTCTTGCAAATCAGACGCGACACAGGCGAACGGGTGCGACCAGAGGCAAAATTTACCCTAAAGGAATCGGAGACCTCCTCAACGACCTCCGCACTGATTTTTTTGCTCGGAAATGCTGCCCTCGCTGCGGGTCTAAGGACAGCCGGTAGGTCATCGAAGACCACTGGGCTCTGGCTATACGACGCAAGAAATGCCTTCTCACCAGACAAAGAGGCAGAAGCGTGTGCGGAAGTGCGCCCACCGTAGTTGGAGGAACACTGGTGGGTGTTCTTCGACCCTCTTCCTGGGTTTCCCATGTCCAGAGACTTCCGCGATCTTCCGGATTCAGCGCGTGTTTCTAGCCGTTATTCGAAAAAACCAACTGTGGTCCTGCAATGTTGGCGCGCTGGGGCTGAAACCAACGGTCAGAGAGGTCTTCCATGGCCTTAAGGCTGTTTACGGTTTCAATGAATCGTCGCATCGTAAAAATCAGATTCGAGAGATTCATATCAAACGGGAAAAAGAGGGTATAGCTGCTCCAAAGGCCAAGCTTGCCGTCATCCCAGCGATGGGCAAAAAACTTTACGAGCGAGAGCCGCTCGGTTGCTTTAATAACGAGGTCATTGACTTCGAGGGTATTGAGTTCGGCCTTAAGCATCATGAGTCCGCGTATATGCAACGCGCGCGCCTCAAGGTCGATCTGCAGCCGAAGGTTACAGCCCGTTCCGTGAACCCAGACCTCATTTTCTTCCACAGAGCATTCAAAGCCGGCGTCCTCAAGTCGCTCTACAAGAAGGCCGTTGGAAACATCAGACTTAGAAATTACGCGCATGATAAGACCCCGATCAGATGGACTGCTGTCAACTTTTAGACATAGGATCCAATAAGAGCATATTTTTTAATGGGTTACAACTGAATGTTTACTTTAGGCTAAAGTCGAAAGACCTCCCGGACTAACCTAAAGAGAATCAAGGTTTTTACCTTATAAATCGGTTATAAATATTTGTTTTTATGAATATTTATTCAATAACTTGCCACCGAAGTACAGATTCAGGCAACGACTCACGGTGGATTTCGATACAGAGACGATAGCCGGTTCCTCGTACGGCCTGAATCGTCTCCGCCTCAGCACCAACCGATTGAATCTTTTTCCGAAGGTGGCTGAGTCGATTTTGAAGGCTGTCCACGCTGATAGATGGGTTATCCGGGCTGAGTAAGTGCGTGACCTGTGCTCGATCGAGAATACCGTCCGGCGACTCATGAAAGGCATTAAGGAGGCGTACTTCAGCGGCAGAAAGCTTGGCCCTGCCCTTTGGTCCAAGTATCAGAAGGTGCGCATCGTCAAGGGTAAAACGAATATCTCTTGCGCCTTGCGCGAGTACACGAACGCCTAAGGCCCTAATTGCAGCAACAAGTTCAAGCGGGTCGACAGGCTTGGGCAGATAGATATCTGCGCCGGATTCGTAACCCTTTAGTCGGTCGTTAATCTGAGTACGGGCAGTGGTAATGATGATGCCTACCGCGGGATTCTCTGCCCGAAGACGCCGGGCCAAGGAGAGTCCATCTTCCCCGGGAAGGTTAAGATCGATCACGAAAATATCGGGTGATCGGGCCAACCCTGTGAGGTCCAGCGTCTCTGCTGAGGAGACGCCTAGGGTTGTGAATCCCTGTTGGATCAACATCTCCGTCGTAGCCTCGCGCAGATCATCATGGTCTTCCACCACTACAATGACTAGTCGTGAGGACATCTAGTACCCCTTTACTGGAATGTGGACCATCTCGAGCCTAAATCGCACCCACTGTGCGTCGGGCTCATAGAGTAGACGACCCTCCATGGCCCTTGCTAAGCCCTGGATCATGTACAGGCCTAGGCCTGAACCGCTTCGGTGACTTGCAGTTGGGCTCCGGTAATACTTTTCAAAAACTTTTTGGCGTTCTGGCCACCCCGCATGCCCCGGACGGTTTGCGACAGTGATACTCCAACAATTCATCGTGTTAACCGCCTCGATTGTCAAGCGAACAGGCGCATTCGGGTCGCCATACTTCAAGCCGTTGTCTAGAAGATTACGCAGAATCACCTGAACCAGGTAAGGATCTGTGCGTGTCTTGACGATCAGCCCCTCGGCATGCGCAATCTCAATTCGGTCTCGGCCCGCCAGACCCTTCACCAGATCGGCCACCAGTGCGATCACGTCACAGTCGGCGTGGCGTACCTCGATGGCTCCATCCTCCACCTGACTCGTCTGGACGGTACGCTCAACCACTTGAGCCATATCGGTAATGGACGATTGAATCTTCTGGGCTGTTCTTTCTGGAATCTCGCGGTCCATGAGCAGCATGCGCACTGTGGCCAGCGGCGTCTTGAGTTCGTGTCCAAGCATCGCGAGGAGTCGTTCGCGCTCAAGTCTGCTTTTATACTCTTGTTCTGCCCGTAGCTTCTGGTTTCCCGCCTCGGCCGCCAAAGCCGTCTGTCGCCGCAGAAGAATGAGCCCACGGTAATACAGAACACTGACCATGAGGCAGCCAGAGGTCACGCTGTAGAAAAGCACGATGTACAGGCTGATTTCTGCCCCTTGCAAAATGCCTAATGCGGGAAGTGCAGTCATGAGCGTAAACAGGCAAGAGAACGCGAAAAACCCGACCACAACGAACCTGGGAAGTCGGGCTTCGGTTGACTGTCGGGTATGCAATAGGGTGTTTGCGCGGGGGATTATTAGCGAAAACAGCAGCAGGCTGATGGGTGCGATGAGAACCAGCATCATGTTGATCGTCAGCACGGCGCGCACCCCACCAAAAAACATGGCACCGAGCAGGCCGGTATAGACCAACAAAATGCCCTTCTCTAACTTTTGATACCAGGGGTAATAGGAGATTTCTTTGAGCAACTGTACACAGAAGAACATCACAGCACCGGTGGCTGTAACCGCAGGTAGGCTGGTGAAGAAATCTATCCAGGTAATGCTTAGGTATTCTGACAAGTAGAAACGGGCATAGCCCAGCATGCCAAGACTAAAAAAAATGGTTCCGGCCTGGAAGACAACAAAAGTAACTAGGAGGATATTGGGTCTAGTGAGCACCTGTACGATTCCCCAGACCAAAAATACGCCAACGATTGTTAGGTAAAGTGCGGTGAGCTGGTCAAGTCGCGTGGTCTCACGACGCAGTTGTGGTCCTGTAAGCGCTTCAAAGTGCGCCAATCGTGTGCTTGTCGAGACCAGTCGAATATAAATATCGCGGGCCTGACTGCCCGCACTTAAGCGGACAACAAAGGCGGTCGCAGGTTCTGAATGGGTATCGAAGGGGTGCCGATCACCCACGACGATCGGATCAGTCTGACCCACTTGAGTGGGTTCTGCCGAAGGCAGCGGCGGTGTCGCTTGTGACTGTGGATGCAGCTCTGGGTCATAAATCTGGAGCTCATCGAGATATGCAGGCCTGATACGTAGGTAAAGAGTTTCATCAGCGGCAGCTTTGGAGATCGTGGGGTCGATCCTTAGGCGAATCCACACAACCGCTGCTCCGTAGCCTCGAGACAACACACCGTCGAAGTTAGAAAATTGTGCGTCACGCACCGTCTCGATGGTCTGCTGACCACCATCATCCTCAAAGTAGGCTCGAGAAGTAATATGGTCTTGGGCGATTGCCTGGGCTGTGTTCGACACCAAAAGTACGGCAAGACAAAGCGCTCCCCACAACAGGGCTACACGTCGCCGCATGGGAAATAGCCTAGCGCTAATGCAATTCAAATAGTGCATCTACGATTCCAATTGCATCATCGAGTGAGCCTGCCTCCTGACACCTTGGAAGCGCGGCCCGCATGGAACGTCCGAAGCCGGTCTCATAGAGCCGTCGGTCGCCGATCATTAAGACCCCACGATCGGATTCTGACCTTATGAGCCGGCCGATGCCTTGTTTTAATGCGAGAAGCGCCTCGGGTACCTGAATACTGCGAAACGGGTCTTCCCCTCGCCGTCGAGACTGATTCAACCGAGCCTGCATCACTGGATCATCGGGAGAGGCGAATGGCAGTTTATCAATGAGGACCATCGCTAGGGCGAGTCCAGGCACATCTACGCCCTCCCAGAAGCTCGTGCTTCCGATCAGCAGTCCTCGGCCGTGGGCGCGAAACTCGGCGAGGAGGATCGAGCGGGGCGCTTCGCCTTGTACAAGAAGTCTTCGATCAGACAGGAATTGACTAGGTCTCCGCCGCAGTGTCTCTGCCGCGAGGGCAACTGACCGCAAGCTCGTACAGAGTATGAGAACCCCTCCGGGAATCCTGTGCAGCAGAATGTCCATACCAGGAAGTGACAGAAGTTGGGCGATGAGATCGGTCGACTTCGGATCCGGCAGGGTCTTTGGCAGTAAGAAAAGGGCCTGACGCTGAAAGTCAAAAGGGCTTCCGACAAGGAGGGTCTGATCCGGCTGAAGCCCCAACCGACGGGTGAAGTAGGAGAAAGCCTGTTCGGGATCATCGGACGCCGAGGGTCCTGCCGACAAAGTTGCAGATAGAAATATCCAGCTGCGGTTCGATTCATGGAGTACAGACCGTAATGGCCCCGAAAGATCTAATGGGGCGTCGTGAAGACTCAACCCAGACTTGGTCTTCTCCAGCCAGAAGACCCGTTCCCCAGCATTGTCATGACCATCGGTGTTCTCCTGACAGCGGTCGCGAGAATCCACGAAGGCCTGCCCGAGGTGTTGCTCTGTTCCCGCCTGAAACCGCGTGAGGCGCGAGACAAGCGTATCTGCCCGGTCGGCCAGCCGCTCAAGTTCAGGGTGTCGCTCTCGATTCACCCGCAGTGCATGCTGAATGGGGTGCAAGGCTGCAGCCCACTGGGCAACCGCCCGCCGTACGGCCTCTCCACGATCTGTCTCAAGCCGTGACCAGTCCCACTTGCCAAGGGGCAGGGATGCAAAGTCCTGCCGCACCACAAGGCTAGACTGTTCCAGTCTGGCGGCTAGGTCTGCCCATGGCGCACCGTCCTTGGCAAGCCTAAGACCTGCAGGAAGCATGTCGCGGGCAAGGCCCACGTATTGGTGGGTAGAGACCGATTCGGAGAAGGCCTGGCTCGCTGTGGGAATAAACGCGTGTGCCTCATCGAGGACAACCAGATCTAACTCTGGCAGGAGCGACTGGTCGGCCTCCCGTCGCAGGGCGAGGTCTGCACAAAAAAGATGGTGGTTCACCACTACCAGGTCAGCAGCCCAGGCGGCCGCGCGGGCCTTGGCAACAAAGCAGTCTGCAATTCGTGGGCAGCTGTTTCCCAGGCAGTTATCAGCTGTCGAAGTAACCCAGGGCGTTACGGCCGACTCTTCTGGGAGTTCTACACAGTCACTGAGATCGCCCTCTACGGTCTGGGCAGAAAACCGCCTTACTGCGCGAAGTACCTGCCAGTCTTGCGCCCGAGAAAAGCGCGCGTCCTGCTCGCCAATCTCCATTCGATAGAGGCAAAGGTAGTTGCTACGACCCTTGAGACGCACCACACGCCGCTGCAGACCAAGAATCTCGAGAAGCTTTGGAATATCTCTGCCGAAGAGTTGGTCCTGCAATGTCTTTGATGCGGTCGATACGATCGCCTTACGGCCTGAAACAAGTGCAGGAACGAGGTAGGCAAACGTCTTCCCTACGCCAGTCCCAGCCTCGGCAACCAGAGTCTGACGGGCGTTAATCGCCTGCCAGATCGCCGACGCCAGTTGACGCTGCTCTGAGCGCACACGAAACCCCTGCAGGGCGCCATTGAGAAGGCCATCGGGGCCAAAGTAGCGTTCTACGTCGGGGGGGATAAATGGCTCACGCCGGTTCATTCGGCGAGAGCTGCATAACAAGCTGGGTAATCTGGTCCTTGATCTGTAGCTTGCGTTTTTTTAGCCGGCGCAATGCCAACTCGTCTGCGGAGCCGCCGTCCTGCAGGGCCATGATCAGCTGATCGAGCTCACGGTGCTCCTGCTCAAGCTCGAGCAGTCGCATGTGCAGGGTTCGGATATCCTGATCGAGACTCACGGTTTTGTTCGCCGTTGCTCTATGGCCTGGCTATGCTGGACCACCGCATCCTGACGAGCACGCTGACGTGCGCTCGCCTGAAGCCGACGGATATCCAGGCCAAGAGACTCTTGAAGTAGATCGAGTTCACGCAAGGCCCGGGCATAGCCCTGTCTTACATCTTCTAGACACGAGGCGGAAAAAAAACGATCAAGGCAGTCGATCTCCTGCGCAGAAAATCGTTCGAAAACACGCCTCCGCTCCGTGGCCAAGGCCACTAGGCCCTCGCGCAGACGTGTCTCTTGAAATGCATCAAACTCGGAAAGCACGTCCGCCTGGGCAAGCCGGGGCATTACAGAAATACCCATCGTCAGCAGCAGGCCACAGAGAAGCGTCTGGTTAAAGAAGTTACCCATATGCGGAGAGTATGGCATCAACTGATCCGTTCGACACTCCGGCGTCGCTCGGCACTTAGATAGCCTTCCGACTTCATTTCAATAAGCCTACTGGCAGTACGCCTGAACTCGCCTGCCATAGGCCCAGCAACATAGAGTGTGTCGGGAGACGTATGGGCCGAAATTGCTAGTCGTGTGCGATGGTCATAGAAGACATCCACTAGCCAAGTGAGGCGTCGGGCTTCAGAAAACTGAAGGTGCGAGAGTGCTGTGAGCCCTGAAAGAATTACGGTGTGAAATTGCTGTGCAAGCCAGAGGTAGTCGTGCATTGAGCGCGGCCCCCCAATAAGGACAGATGCTTCAAACCAGATCGCCCCGCCCGCCTGACATCGATAGGGCACCTCTCTGCCCTCAATCGTAATGCTCCCAAGATCAGTCTTTGGTCCATCAGCAAGGGTATCGAAGACCTTTTCCAGCACCAACGAAGACCTATCTGGTTCCCCGATCTGGACATAAAAGTTGTCTGCTGTCAGGCCGTGATGATCGAGCCAACTCTCGGACGTCTTCTGCCCTGGTAGGTCTCGCCTACGGTGGTCGCTGCCTGCCGCAAGCTCGACGACCGAAAGATGCTGCTCCAGCAAACGAATCGCCGGTAAAAGCCGATCGCGGTGAAGGCCATCCGGATAGAGCCCCGAGGGTGGATAGTTCGATGTCATTACAAAGCCTACCTTAGCCTTCACAAGCGCGATGAGAAGCCGCTCAAGGATCATGGCATCGGCGATATCGGAGATGTGGAACTCATCAAAACAGATTAGGCGATAGCGACGGGCGACCCGAAGCGCAACCTCAGCCAGGGGGTCTTCTGTCCCGCGCAGATCGTACATCTCACGATGGACTCCCCGCATAAACTCATGAAAGTGCACACGCAGTCGACGTTCTATTCGAACGACGTCATAGAAGCAGTCCATGAGAAACGTCTTACCCCTGCCCACGCCCCCCCAGAGGTAGACGCCTTGGGGCAGCGGGGGGTGGATAAACATCTTGGCAAGTCTCCCCCCGCGTTGCGCCTTATAGTGCGACCAGTCGGCGGCGCATCGCTCGAGAGCAACGAGACCCTCCGTCTGGCTTGGGTCAGGCGAAAGAGACCGCTCCGCCAGTACAGCCCGATATCGGGCCTCAACGGGACCCATCATCGACCCTACATATTGAGTGCTCGTTTATCCGTCGCGAGCGCAGCCTCCCGAATTACCTCGGACATTGAAGGATGCGGATGGCAGACCCGAGCAATATCCTCGGCAGAGGCCTTGAACTCCATAGCCAAGGCGACCTCCGAAATGAGATCAGATGCCGTCGCCGACACGATATGCACTCCGAGCACCTCATCGGTGGCAGCATCTGCCAATACCTTCACAAAGCCTTCAGAGGCATCCATTCCCAGGGCCCGACCATTCGCAGCAAAGGGAAACTGCCCCGACTTATAGGCACGGCCCTCAACCTTGAGCTGTTGCTCGGTCTTTCCAACCCATGCGATCTCGGGCATGGTGTAGATCACCCAGGGAATGCAGTTGTAGTCGATGTGGGGCTTCTGCCCGGCAAGAATCTCTGCCACCATCACGCCCTCATCTTCGCCTTTATGGGCCAGCATAGGCCCGCGGACGACATCACCGATGGCGAAAATATTGGGCTTCTTCGTACGGCAGTGGTCATCCACCGGGATAAAGCCGCGATCGTCTGCCGCCAGGCCTACGGCCTCTAGGCCGAGATTCTCGGTATTGGGTACCCGACCCACCGAGACGATAAGGCGGTCACAGTCGAGTGACTGGGCCTTCCCGTCGGATCCTTTATAGGCAATCTGAATGCCTTTTGCGGAGGTTTTTACCTCTCCAATGTTTACCCCCATCTCGATCTTCAGGCCCTGCTCGGTAAAGAGCCGAAAGGCCTCTTTACCCACCGCCTCATCGCAGGCTGCCAGAAACTGCGGCGTCGCCTCGAGGACGGTCACCTCGGAGCCCAGCCGCCGCCATACCGACCCGAGCTCAAGACCGATGACGCCTGCACCGATCACGCCCAGTTTCTTCGGAACCGCATCGAAGGCCAAGGCGCCTTCGTTATCGCAGACGATCTTGTTGTCTACCGGAACACCCGAGAGATGGCGGGCCTTTGAACCCGTTGCGATGATGACGTTCTTGGCAAGAACCGTCTCTGCCGACTCCTTGCCATGCACTTCAAGTTCCACCATTCCGTTAGATTCGCCTGAAAAATGTCCATGCCCCTTGAGCCAGGTGATCTTGTTCTTACGGAACAGGAACTCGATACCCTTGGTCATCTTTGAGACGATCCCGTCTTTACGGGCGAGCATCTTGCTAAGGTCAAAGCTCGCGCCCTTCACAAGGATGCCGTGATGTCCGGCATGGCGGATGATCTTCTCAAATTCTTCGCTTGAGGCAAGGAGGGCCTTCGAAGGAATACAGCCGACATTTAAGCAGGTACCCCCGAGGGCGGGATCGCCCTTCGGTGTGACCCACTTCTCTATGCAGGCGGTCTTAAAGCCGAGCTGCGCGGCCCGGATGGCCGAGATGTACCCTGCGGGGCCAGCACCAATCACTACAACGTCAAACTCTTGCGCCATAACAGACTCCCCTTAGATTTCGAGCAACAGACGCGCTGGATCTTCCAGGGCCTCTTTCATGGTGACCAGGCCCAGCACTGCCTCACGACCATCAATGATGCGGTGGTCGTACGACATGGCAAGGTAGTTAATCGGACGCACCACGACCTGCCCGTTTTCAACCACGGCCCGATCCTTGGTGGCATGGATGCCCAGAATGGCCGACTGCGGTGGATTGATAATCGGCGTCGACAACATAGAACCGAATACACCGCCGTTAGAGATTGAGAACGTACCGCCAGTAAGCTCGTCAAGCGAAATCTTGCCCTCTTTAGCCCGCACGCCGAAATCAGAGATGGTCTTCTCGATCTCGGCAAAAGTAAGCTGATCGGCATTGCGAATAATGGGAACCACAAGGCCGCGTGGTGACCCTACCGCTATCCCAATATCAAAGTAGCCGTGGTAGACGATGTCATTGCCATCAACCGAGGCATTGAGCACCGGATACTTTTTGAGTGCCGCGACAGCGGCCTTCACGAAGAACGACATAAATCCAAGTTTTACGCCGTGCTCTTTCTCAAACCGATCGACGTACTGCTTACGCAGGGCCATGACTGGCGCCATATTGACTTCGTTGAATGTGGTGAGAATGGCATTGGTGGACTGCGACTGCAGCAGCCGCTCGGCCACGCGCGCCCGCAGTCGGCTCATCGGCACGCGCTGCTCGGGACGCCCCTCGAGCATCGCGTCTGGCCCAAAGGTGGCTGCCACAGGGGGTAGGCTACTGCCCACCGAGGGTGCCGGAATGGGAGAAGCAGCGACCGGAGCTGCACCGACAGAGGCCGTTGATCCGGATACGGAGCCAGGACGCATGGCGATAGCAGATAAGACATCGCCCTTGGTGATGCGTCCATCCTTGCCTGTGCCTTGGGCGACTGATACCCCTGACTCTGCCATGAGCTTTGCCGCTGCGGGCATTGACACGCCGGAGGATGCCGCTGAAGCAGATGTCGCTGGTGTAGCCGCCGCTGCTGGTGCAGCTGCAGTCGGCGCTGCGCCTGCCTTGGCATCGGTGTCTATTCGGGCAATCACCTCATTTGACACCACACTTCCGCCATCGTCTTTGAGCACCTCAGTCATCACCCCACTGGCGGGTGCCGGTACCTCTAGCACAACCTTATCGGTCTCAATCTCGATGAGGGTCTCGTCTTGGGTCACGGCCTCGCCGGGTTTCTTCTTCCACTGCAGCAGCGTGGCCTCTGCCACCGACTCTGACAACTGGGGAACTTTTACGTCATGAATAGCCATTTTTTGTTATCTCTCACTCTGTCTTTGCATTAGAAAATAGGATTTTTCTGTCTGGGTTCGCTTTGCGATGGCTTAGATCACCTGGGCATTCTTTAGCCGGGCAAAAGCAGCATCGAGAAGGTCCTTCTGACGCTTCACGTAGACCTCGTAGTAGCCCGAGGCGGGTGCGGCAAGGGCAGGACGTCCTGCATAGCCAAGCTTCATCCCATCGGTCATGTGTTCACGCAGATAGTGCTGTGCCTGGAACCAGAATCCTTGGTTTTGCGGCTCGTCCTGCACCCAGACGATCTCGGTGA
Organism: Pseudomonadota bacterium; assembly: GCA_046047535.1. Taxonomy (GTDB): domain Bacteria; phylum Pseudomonadota; class Gammaproteobacteria; order Burkholderiales; family Burkholderiaceae_A; genus Hahnella. Next base: position 27,968 of record JBJOHS010000086.1, on the reverse strand, counting down.
GGTTGGGGTAATTGCGCAGTTCACTGGCAAACTGCTTGTGCGGAAAGGGATAAATCTGCTCGATACGTACGATCGCAACGTCGTCACGTTCCCGCTCACGACGCTGAGTCACTAGGTCATAGTAGACCTTACCCGAGCAGACCATCATGCGCTTAATCTTCTTGGCCTGGACGGTGGGGTCGACCTCGCCGATTACCGTCTGGAAGCGGCCCTGCACAAGATCTTCTAGGGGCGAGCTGGCATCTTTATTGCGCAGCAAAGATTTCGGCGTAAATACCACCAGGGGCTTACGGAACGGGCGAATCATCTGGCGACGAAGCAGATGGAAGATCTGTGCGCCGCTTGTTGGCTGGCAGAGCTGCATATTCATGTCAGCACAGAGTTGCAAGAACCGCTCAGGCCGGGCCGAGGAATGTTCTGGCCCCTGGCCCTCATGCCCATGGGGCAGCAGCAGGGTAAGGCCACTCTGGCGTCCCCACTTTACTTCTCCCGAGGCGATAAACTGATCAATGACCACCTGAGCGCCATTGGCAAAATCACCAAACTGGGCCTCCCAGATAACTAAGGCATTTGGCTCAGCGGTGGAATAGCCATACTCAAATCCAAGAACCGCTTCTTCGGAGAGCACAGAGTCGATGACCGTGAAATTGGCCTGCTCAGGCGATATGTTCTGAAGTGGAATATAGGTACCAGAGTCGTAGCGCTCCCGCTTCTGATCATGCAGTACTGCGTGCCGGTGTGTAAAGGTTCCGCGACCACAGTCTTGGCCGCTTAAGCGAATGGCATAGCCGCTAGAGACCAAAGAGGCATAGGCCAGATGCTCACCCATCCCCCAGTCGACATTAACCTCACCGCGTCCCATAGCGCGGCGATCATTTAAAACCTTCTCGACTAAGGGGTGCAGGTTGAAGTCCTGAGGGACGGTGGTCACACGCTCCGAAAGGCGCTGCAGTTCAGACAGAGGAAGTCCGGTGTCGGCATCGTCGGTCCATTTCTTGTTCAGGAACGGGGCCCAGTCGACAGAGAACTTGCTCTTATAGTTGGTTAGAACCGGCTCGCGGGTGCCGCTCCCCTCGTCCATGGCAGCCCGGTAGCCTTTTACCAGGGCGTCACCCTCTCCAGGCTCGATGACTCCCTGCGCTTCAAGTCGGTCGGCATAGAGCTTGCGCGTTCCGGGGTGCGCCCCTACTGCGCGGTACATCATGGGCTGGGTCAGAGATGGCGTGTCCTGCTCATTGTGACCAAGCTTTCGGAAGCAGATGATGTCAATGACGACATCCTTTTTAAACCGGGTCCGATACTCCACCGCCAGGTTAGTCACAAAGACGACCGCCTCAGGATCATCCCCGTTTACGTGAAAGACGGGCGCCTCGATCATCTTTACGACATCGGAGCAATAGAGCGTCGAGCGGGTATCCCTTGGATCGGAGGTGGTAAATCCAATCTGGTTATTGATCACGATGTGGATAGTGCCGCCCACCCCATAGCCACGGGTCTGTGCGAGGTTGAGCGTCTCCATTACGACACCCTGACCGGCAAAGGCTGCATCGCCGTGCACCAACACCGGCAGAATTTTCTCCCCCGTGTTGTCTCCCCGACGGTCTTGACGCGACCGTACAGAACCAGTGACCACCGGATTAACGATCTCGAGGTGCGACGGGTTGAAAGACAGCGAGAGGTGCACTGGACCACCTGAGGTGGAGACATCGCTCGAGAACCCCTGGTGGTATTTAACATCGCCGGCAGGCAGGTCATCGGCGTGCTTACCTTCAAACTCTGCAAAGAGGTCTTTGGGCATCTTACCCAGGGTATTCACAAGCACATTCAGGCGACCGCGGTGGGCCATACCGATCACGATTTCTTCGACGCCCCGCGTGCCAGAGGCCTCAATAAGCTCGTCCATGGCAGCGATAAACGTCTCACCGCCCTCCAGGCTGAATCGCTTCTGTCCTACGTATTTCGTGTGAAGGTAGCGCTCAAGGCCCTCTGCTGCAGTGACCTGCTTCAGGATTCCGACTTTTTTCTCCGCCGAAAAGTGTGGGTTGGTACGCGTTGACTCGAGCTGCTGCTGGATCCAGCGCTTCTCTGCGGGGTCAGAGACATACATGAACTCCGCACCAATCTTTCCGCAGTAGGTATCTCTGAGTGCCTGAATAATCTCCCGCAGACTCATCTGCTCCTGACCGAAGTAGAGATTATCCGCTCGGAACGTGGTGTCGAGGTCAGCCTCAGAAAAATCGTAAAAGGCGTGCTCAAGTTCAGGTATCGCGGGCCGCTCACGCAGCTTTAAGGGATCGAGGTCTGCCCACTGGTTGCCTAAGTAACGATAGGCCGCAATGAGAGACTGAACATGGATCTGTTTGCGTGCCACGGAGAGGTCGCGCTCCGCAACCCGCGGCAAAAACTGGTTATTCTTTGCCCGCTGCGCAAAAGACTCTATAACGGGGGCATGTGGTAGATCGCGAGTATCTGCGTCACCGTTGGTTGCCGGGACATTCTGTAATTGATCGAAATATCGACGCCAGTTGTCCGTTACCGAACCTGGGTTGTCGAGGTACATCTCATAGAGCTCCTCGACATACGGCGCGTTCGCACCGAATAGATACGAATTGCGCTGAAAGCTTGTCATCATAATTGCTTCACCTTTCTTAGCCTATGGCCTGAAACGATGCGGGGAACCCCTCTGCGTGGCAACGAAGTCGCCGAACAGATTGCAACAGTTAAAAGTCCCCTACTCCCTCCTCCAATGAACAAAAGGGGCCTTAAGACCCCTACCCAAAAAACCTTACCGCGTCGCCATCGATTTGACCGGCCGCTCCGCAAGCCCGGTGTACAACTGACGCGGACGCCCAATCTTGTACTCTGGGTCTACGATCATTTCCTTCCACTGGGCTACCCAGCCAATGGTTCGGGCAACCGCAAAAATACAGGTAAACATATTCACCGGAATCCCAAGTGCCCGCTGGACGATTCCCGAATAGAAGTCCACATTGGGATAGAGCTTACGCTGCACGAAGTAGTCGTCCTCCAGCGCAATCTTTTCGAGCGCCATGGCCAGCCTAAAGAGAGGGTCATTCTCAAGACCCAACTCCGCCAGAACCTCTTTGCAAGTCTCTTGCATAAGCTTGGCCCGCGGGTCAAAGTTCTTGTAAACACGGTGACCGAACCCCATGAGGCGAGCGCCGGAGTTCTTGTCCTTCACCCTCTCCATAAACTCGCCGACCTTGGCAAGCCCGCCGTTGGCCTGGATCTCCTCAAGCATCTCGAGGCAGGCCTGGTTTGCACCACCATGGGCTGGGCCCCAGAGGCAGGCCACACCCGCTGCGATTGCAGAAAATGGGCTGGTTCCCGAGGAGCCGCAGAGTCGAACCGTAGAGGTAGAGGCATTCTGCTCATGGTCGGCGTGCAGGATGAGAATACGGTCGAGCGCCCGCTCTAAGACAGGATTGGGCTCGTACTTCTCACATGGGGTAGCAAACATCATGTGCATGAAGTTGCCCGCATAAGACAGATGGTTCTGTGGGTACATATTTGGCTGACCCACTGAGTACTTGTACGCCATAGACGCCAGAGTTGGCATCTTTGCAATGAGACGAATAAAGGAAATATCTTGCTGCTCGGGCGAGTTGATGTCTAGGCTATCCGGATAAAACGCAGCCATACTTCCGCTAAGGCTAGTAAGAATTGCCATCGGGTGAGAATCGCGCCGAAAGCCCCGGACCGCAAACTGCATCTGCTCATGCACCATGGTGTGATGCATCACCAGTGATTTGAATTCTTTGTACTGGTCGGCTGAGGGTAACTCGCCGTAGTAGATGAGATAGCAGACTTCGAGAAAGTCGCAATGCACGGCGAGTTGTTCGATGGGATACCCCCGATAGAGCAACTGCCCCTTGTCACCGTCGATATAGGTGATGCTCGAATTGCACGATGCTGTCGATAAGAACCCCGTGTCGTACGTGAACTTTCCCGTCTGGGCGTAGAGCTTGCGGATGTCGACGACATCGGGGCCAATCGTCCCCTTAAGGACCGGAAACTCGATCGATGGGGTGCCGTCGCTAAAGCTTAGCGTTGCCTTGTGCTCTGTAGTCATGGTGCCCTTCCCAGATGTGTTAATTGTATTTTTGTGGTGTGAATTGGAACTGCAGGTATTGCGCTCGCCTTTTCTCTAAGACCCCTTCATATCACGCAGAACATCCATAGCGCGCGGGCTAAAGCCGAGCTCTTCGGGGGACCTGCGATCCACCAATACGTCGAGGAGGTCATTGTCAGAAAGATCAAGAATCTCAGCAAGACCATCGTGCTCATCGCAGGTCAGAGCCTCTCCTCGACGTTCCAAATAACGGCTAATCAGCAGGTCGTTCTCCAGAAGCCCACGACGGGCGCGCCATCGAATGCGACGCACCCAGTCTTCGGGTGCAGGCGTGCCACTTAGCCCCAGCCGTCCCTCTTCTGACAGGTCTCGCACAGAACCAACACGGCCTGTCATGTTGAGTGTATTCATTGGGTCGGGGGTTCTTCCGTCGTACATATCGTGTTGGCGGGTGCGCTTTAGACGCCCGCTATACCGTACGGCGGACCATGAGCTCCTTGATCTTGCCGATAGCCTTGGTGGGATTGAGTCCCTTTGGACAGACGTCGACGCAGTTCATGATGGTGTGGCAACGAAACAAACGGTACGGATCTTCAAGATTGTCGAGTCGCTCGCTGGTAGCCTGGTCGCGGCTATCGGCGAGAAACCGATAGGCCTGCAACAGCCCTGCCGGACCCACGAACTTATCTGGATTCCACCAGAACGAGGGACAACTCGTTGAGCAGCAGGCGCAGAGAATGCACTCATAAAGCCCATCGAGTTCTTCGCGCTCCTCGGGCGACTGCAGGCGCTCCTTCTCAGGCGGGGGTGTGTCGTTAATGAGGAATGGCTTTATAGAGTGGTACTGCTTAAAAAACTGGGTCATGTCGACAATTAAGTCACGCACCACCGGCAGACCTGGAAGCGGTTTGAGAACAATCGGCTCCTTGAGTTCGCGCAGGTTGGTCGTACAGGCAAGCCCATTCTTTCCGTTAATGTTCATCGCATCGCTACCACAGACACCCTCACGACAGGATCGACGAAATGAGACAGAGTCATCGAAGTCCGATTTAATTCGCATGAGCGCATCAAGCAGCATCTTGTCGGTGGGCTGAAGCTCAACCGTGATGTCCTGCATGCGGGGCTTTGCGTCGACATCGGGGTCATATCGATAGATTGAAAAACGAACCGTACGTGTAGCAGTGGTCATACCTGGTGTCCTTATCGGTGGTGTGTCCGCGGTGTGTCCGTAATAGGGGCTTAGAAGGTGCGCTTTTTGGGCTGAAAGGTTTCAACGGTGAGCGGCTTCAGATTAACTGGTTTGTAATCGAGCCGATTGCCTTCCGAATACCAGAGCGTATGACGCATCCAGTCTGCGTCATTACGCTCGGGAAAGTCTCGGTGCGCATGGGCGCCTCTGCTCTCCTTGCGGGCCTCTGCAGAAACGATCGTGGCTTTGGCCGTCTCAACCAGGTTTGCAAGCTCTAGGGCCTCAATACGTGCGGTATTAAAGACCTTGGATTTATCCTTCACATGGACATGCTTCGCACGCTCCGCGAGATCTAAAATCTTCTGCTTACCGTCGGAGAGCAATTCAGAAGTTCGGAAGACGCCACAGTAGGTCTGCATCGCCTGCCGGATATCTCCGGCCACGTCTTGCACCTTCTCGCCCGCGGTGGAGTGGTCGATATGGGCCAGACGCTCAAGGGCAAGGTCTGCACCATTTTCAGGGAACGCCCGGTGGGAATCATCCTGCAGGTTCTGGGCCACAATATGGTTACCTGCCGCGCGGCCAAAGACCACGAGGTCGAGCAGAGAATTGGTACCTAGTCGATTTGCACCATGCACCGATACGCAGGCGCATTCTCCAATGGCATAGAGCCCCGGCACGATCTCGTTAGGATTCCCGTTCTTGGGGGCAACCACCTGACCATAGATATTGGTGGGAATTCCACCCATCTGGTAGTGAATGGTGGGGACGACTGGAATGGGCTCTTTGATGGGGTCGACGTTGGCGAACTTCAGCGCGATCTCACGAATAGAGGGCAACTTCTTGAGGATCTTGTCTGCACCAAGGTGGTCGAGCTTGAGCAGCACATGGTCTTTGTTTGGACCACAGCCGCGGCCTTCTTTAATCTCCTGGTCCATCGAGCGGGAGACAAAATCGCGCGGCGCGAGATCTTTGAGGGTGGGCGCATAGCGCTCCATAAACCGCTCGCCATTGCAATTGAGCAGAATGCCGCCCTCACCGCGCACACCCTCGGTAATGAGCACCCCTGCCCCAGCCACACCCGTGGGGTGAAACTGCCAGAACTCCATGTCTTCCAGAGGAATGCCCGCTCGGGCTGCCATTCCCATGCCATCGCCGGTATTGATAAAGGCGTTGGTGGAGGCGGCCCAGATACGGCCCGCGCCTCCGGTGGCAAAGACGGTAACCTTACCCTCTAAAACCATTACCTCGCCTGTTTCCATTTCGAGGGCGACCACCCCAACGCAGGCCCCCTCGCTGTCGCGCACAATATCGAGCGCCATCCATTCCACAAAAAACTGGGTACGGGCACGCACGTTGCGTTGGTAGAGGGTATGCAGGAGTGCATGGCCTGTGCGGTCGGCTGCAGCACAGGCCCGCTGCACAGGCTTCTCACCCAGATTGGCGGTGTGGCCGCCGAAGGGGCGCTGGTAAATGGTGCCGTCGGGATTGCGGTCAAAGGGCATGCCGAAGTGCTCTAGCTCGTAGACAACCTTTGGCGCCTCCCGGCACATAAACTCTATGGCGTCTTGGTCACCCAGGTAGTCAGACCCCTTAACGGTGTCAAACATGTGCCAGTACCAGTTGTCCTCGCTCATATTTCCGAGTGATGCGCCGATCCCGCCTTGGGCCGCCACGGTATGAGAGCGGGTGGGAAAGACCTTAGAGAGTACTGCTACGTTTAACCCTGCTTCCGCCAGCTGCAACGAGCAGCGCATGCCCGAACCGCCCGCACCCACAATCACCGCGTCAAATCGGCGGCGCGGCAGGTGGCGGGTTTGATGCATTTGAACTTCTGCCATGACTTAGACCCTCCAGAGCACTTCAATGGCCCAGATTGCACATCCGAGCAGCCAGACAATCGTGAATGTTTGTAGGGCAAGTCGCACCGCAAGTGGTTTGACATAGTCCATCCAAATATCCCGCACACCAACCCAGGCGTGATAAAAAAAGGCAAGAAATGCCAGCAAGGTGAAGACCTTCATCCAGGTCTGCGTAAAGAGTCCAGACCAGCCGTAGTAGCCAGGTTCGGGAGCAAGTAACGCGGCAAGCACCAGCACAACGCTGTAGCAGCCAAGGACAATGGCTGTGATGCGCTGAGAGAGCCAATCTCTCAGACCGTAATGCGCGCCTACGACGAGGCGTTTCTGACCAATAGGGGCGTCTGCCATTAGAGAACTCCGAAGATCGATAACCAGGCCAAGAGCGAAACCACCAGGCTGAGCCCCATAAAGACCGATGCGATGCGGGGACTGGATTCCTTGGTAATGCCAATGTGCATGTCATTGATAAGGTGACGCACACCGCCGAAAAAATGGTGGATAAAGGCCCAGGCCAGACCGCAGAGGATGAGCTTCACAATCACCAAGTCAGTAACGTCCATCAGTGTGGCGTAGCTCAGTTCTGAGGTGAGGCTCAGGTCAAAGAGCCAGACAATGACGGGTAGGGAAAGAAACATAGTGGCACCGCTGATGCGGTGCAATATGGACATCACCCCCGTGATCGGCAACCTGTAGGCCAGAATCTGACTGACATGGATATTCCGAAACTGCGGGCGAGATTTTCGCGGCAATTCTGACATTCACGCTCCCTGAAGTATTTTTTTATGCTCGTATTATAAGACGGCGCCTTTGACACCGCCTAGGGTGAACCCTAAACTGCAGCGTCTTCCAAAATTTCCTTTCTTATTAACCCGTTTCTAATGCATTAAGGAGCACCAGATGTCGCAGAAATCCCCTATGCGTGTGTCGGTTACTGGCGCAGCCGGCCAGATTGGTTACAGCCTGTTGTTTCGAATCGCCAGCGGTGAAATGCTGGGCAAAGACCAGCCTGTAATTCTGCAGTTGCTGGAAATACCGGACGAAAAGGCCCAGAAGGCGCTCAAAGGCGTCATGATGGAGCTAGAAGACTGTGCGTTCCCGCTTCTAACCGGTATGTCGGCCCACAGCGACCCCACGACTGCGTTTAAAGATACTGACATTGCCCTGCTGGTCGGTGCGCGTCCCAGGGGCCCGGGCATGGAGCGCAAAGATCTGTTGTCGGCCAACGCCCAGATCTTTACCGCCCAGGGCAAGGCACTCAACGCCTCCGCCTCCCGAGGGGTGAAGGTGCTCGTGGTGGGTAACCCCGCCAACACCAATGCCTATATCGCCATGAAATCTGCGCCCGATCTACCGCGCAAGAACTTTACTGCCATGTTACGGCTCGACCATAACCGGGCCGCCTCACAGATTGCTGCAAAAACCGGCAAGCCGGTATCGCAGATCGAGAAGCTCTGCGTCTGGGGCAATCATTCCCCCACGATGTATGCAGACTATCGCTTTGCGACCATCGGTGGCCAGTCGGTCAAGGCCATGATCAACGATGAGGAGTGGAATCGCGCCACGTTCCTGCCAACGGTCGGCAAGCGTGGTGCCGCGATTATCGAGGCGCGTGGCCTGTCCTCTGCGGCCTCTGCCGCGAATGCGGCGATTGACCATATGCGCGACTGGGTCTTGGGCACTGGGGATCGGTGGGTCACAATGGGTATTGCATCGAACGGGGACTATGAGATTCCCAAAGATGTGATGTATGGATTCCCTGTGACCTGTGCCAATGGCGAATACAGTGTGGTGCAGGGTCTGGAGATTGACAGCTTCTCTCGCGAGCGCATGACGCACACCCTCAACGAGTTGCTTGAGGAGCAAGACGGCGTGAAGCACCTGCTCGGCTAGTTGCCTCACGGCAAGCGGTAGGCAATGGCGGGCCTTCATCCTGAGGACGTTTTGGTCTCCACAGGAGGCATGGAGGGGCCCGTTGTTGCCTGCGAGCACTACGCGGGCGATCCCAAGAAGCTTACCAAGGCGCTCGGCCTTCAGGCGGCCCGTGGTCATGATTTCGATGTCACGATAGACCTTGAAGACGGAGCGCCTGCAGGCGCAGAAGCCGAATCGGTGCGGGCTCTGGTTGCGGTAGCAAATCAGGCAGAGGCGCCACCACAGATTGGCTGTCGTGTTCACCCGTTAGACCACCCGGCCTTTGCTGATGACCTGCATGTGCTTGCCCACAGTCTGCAGCCCACGCTCTCGTATCTAACAATCCCCAAGGTCGGGGGCCTGTCCGAGGCCTGCTCGGCCATTGCGCATGCCGCTCAGACATTCGCGTCGGCCGAGAAACGGCTTCCTGCGGTGCAGCTGCTGGTCGAGACCCACGGCGCAGTGCGTCAGGCCTTCGAACTCGCCGCCCTGCCCGAGGTACGTTTCTTATCGTTTGGGCAGATGGACTTCACCAGTGCACACCACGGTGCGATCTCGGCAGAGGCGATGCGCAGCCCCGGGCAGTTTGACCATCCTCTGCTGCGCCGGGCCAAGGTGGAGATCCTCGCAGCCTGCCATGCCGCGGGCAAAACGCCTACCCACAATCCCACGGTAGACTTCGCCAATATTGCGCAGACGCTTTCAGATGCGCGCCAGGCGCGGCAGATGGGTTTTTTGCGTATGTGGAGCATTCACCCGGGGCAGATCGGTCCCATTGTGGAGGCCTTTGCGCCTGATGACGCGGAGATCTCCGCGGCGGCTGCCTTGTTGCTGGCCGCCCAGGCCAACGACTGGGGGCCGATTGCCTTTGGGGGAAAGCTGCATGATCGTGCCAGTTATCGGTATTTTTGGACACTCTTAAAAAAGGCCCGCGCGATGCACCGGGCCATGCCTTCCGAAGCGGAGGCCGCATTCTTTTAGTTTCAGAATTCACACACCTTAGGGAGCGTTTTGACCATGTCACACAATCTGCACAACACTTTTCAGGACTACAAGACCAGCTCTGGCGCAAGCCACAAGTTTTATAGCCTACCCGCGCTAGAAAAAGCCGGTGTTGGTCCTATATCGCGTCTTCCCGTCTCTATTCGTATCGTCCTTGAGTCGGTACTGCGGAATTGCGATGGAAAGAAGGTCACCGAAGACCATGTTCGGCAGTTGGCCAACTGGAAGCCCACAGCCGACCGTGTCGATGAGATTCCGTTTGTGCTCGCGCGGGTTGTCCTTCAAGACTTTACGGGCGTGCCTCTGCTTGCGGATCTGGCAGCGATGCGCAATGTGGCCCACAGCATGGGCAAAAATCCCAAACTGATCGAGCCCCTGGTGCCTGTCGATCTCGTGGTCGACCACTCTGTGATGATTGATCACTACGGGTCGAAGGACGCCCTTGATCTGAACATGAAGCTTGAGTTTCAGCGCAACGAAGAACGCTATCAGTTCATGAAGTGGGGCATGCAGGCCTTTGATACGTTTAAGGTGGTGCCCCCAGGCATTGGTATCGTGCACCAGGTGAATCTGGAGTACCTCGCGCGCGGCATTCACACAAAAAACAATGTCAGCTATCCCGATACCCTCGTGGGCACCGACAGCCACACCACCATGATCAATGGCATTGGGGTGGTTGGCTGGGGCGTTGGGGGCATTGAGGCAGAGGCTGCCATGCTCGGCCAGCCGCTTTATTTCCTTACCCCCGATGTCATTGGTGTGAATCTCACAGGCAAGCTGCCAGAGGGCACCACCGCGACGGACCTGGTGCTCACCATCACCGAGATGCTGCGCAAAGAGAAGGTGGTCGGTAAGTTTGTGGAGTTTTTTGGCGAAGGCACAGAGACGCTTTCGCTGCCAGATCGCGCGACCATCGCGAACATGGCTCCCGAGTACGGCGCCACTATGGGCTTTTTCCCAGTCGATGCCGTCACAGTCGACTTCATGAAGGCCACGGGCCGCACGGCGACAGAGGTGGAGGCCTTTGAAGCCTACTTCAAGGCACAGAACCTCTTTGGAATTCCCCGTCAGGGACAGATCGACTACACCAAGGCTCTGTCGCTCGATCTCTCTACTATCAAGCCCTCACTCGCAGGTCCGAAACGCCCGCAAGACCGCATCGAGCTGTCATCCATGAAGAAGACCTTCGCCGAACTCTTCAGCAAATCCATTGCCGAAAATGGCTTTGCCAAGCCTGCGACAGAGCTGAGCAAGCGGGTAAAGGCTGGTACCACCGATCTCGGCCATGGCGATGTGCTGATTGCTGCGATTACCTCGTGCACGAACACGTCGAACCCTGGGGTACTGCTCGCTGCCGGTCTGCTCGCGAAGAAGGCGGTAGAGAAAGGCCTAACGGTGAATAAGCGGATAAAGACCTCGCTTGCACCAGGCAGCCGAGTGGTTACCGAGTATCTGACAAAGGCGGGCCTGCTACCTTATTTGGAGCAGCTTGGCTTTAGTGTTGCTGCCTACGGATGTACCACCTGCATAGGAAATGCCGGTGACTTAGCCCCAGAATTTAACGATGCCATTGTGAAAGAAGACCTGGTCTGCGCAGCGGTACTCTCAGGCAATCGTAACTTCGAGGCACGGATACACCCCAACCTAAGAGCCAACTACCTTGCCTCGCCGCCCCTGGTCGTGGCCTATGCGATTGCGGGCAGCGTGCAAAAAGACTTGAGCACCGAGCCTCTGGGACAGGGCAAGGATGGCCCCGTGTATTTGAAAGATATCTGGCCGACAAGCCACGAGGTGGCTGCGGTTATGGGCTACGCCCGAGATCCACAGACGTTCCAGCGCCTCTATGGCGACCTTACCAAGGACCATCACCTCTGGAACAACATCAAGGGCACTGCCGGCCAAGTCTATGACTGGCCCAAGTCCACCTACATTGCTCGCCCGCCCTTCTTCGATGGCTTCTCGATGTCGCCCTCTTCCTCTGGAAGCATTCAGGGGGCACGTGCCCTGGCGATTCTCGGAGACTCTGTTACCACGGACCATATTTCTCCCGCCGGCTCCATTAAGGAAGCCTCGCCGGGGGGCAAATATCTGGTGGATAACGGCGTGGTCAAGGCCGACTTCAACAGCTATGGGTCGCGTCGAGGCAACCACGATGTCATGGTGCGTGGCACCTTTGCCAATGTACGCATTAAGAACCTTATGCTGCCGCCAAAGGCTGATGGCAGCCGCGAAGAAGGCGGGCTTACGCTCATGCAGCCTTCTGGTGAAAAGGTCTTTATCTACGATGCCGCCATGGCCTACCTACAGTCTGGTACCCCAACGGTGGTTATCGGCGGGGAGGAATACGGTACGGGATCATCGCGAGACTGGGCCGCCAAAGGGACGCAGCTGCTGGGGGTTCGGGCAGTGATTGCGAAGTCATTTGAACGGATTCATCGATCAAACCTTGTCGGAATGGGCGTGCTGCCATTGCAGTTCAAGGGCAATGATTCAGCCCAGTCGCTGCAACTCGACGGTACCGAGGTCTACGACATCAGCATTCCTGCAGGCCTCTCGCCTCAACAAGATCTGGTGGTCTCAGTCACCCGCAAAGACGGCACAAAAATGCAGTTCACAGCGCTCTGCCGGATTGATACGCCGATTGAGGTGGATTATTTCCAACACGGGGGCATCCTGCCCTTCGTGCTGCGTGAACTGATGGCAGCCTAGACCACGCTATGAAGACATCCCCTTCTTCACGACGCGGCCGGGCCTCCCGAGAAGCCGATCTTCTTATACAGCTCGCCGAAGGCCTCGCGCTCTCCGGCAGTCGAGCGGAAGATCGATTCTGGGAGCATCGACTTGACCAGGAAATCGACACGCTTCTTGAGCAGGGGGATGAAGGCTCACTTAATGCGGCTCTCGATCGGCTTGCCGATCGAGAGTCTCGGGCCTATGAGGAGCTCGCCGATGCTATTGAAGGGCGTGTTGAACACAGCACGGTGGCGACCAGTGATGGACAGCGTGACCTCCTGTTGTTCGCGGCCCCTGTACTGGCATGGTCACGACTTCCGTTGCCTACCCGGTCTGTTAGCGACACGGTCTTGGCGGAGCTTAAAGCGGCATTGGCCGAGCATGTTTTCTCTGAGCAGGCAGACATTGCGTTGGCGAATTACTTCTTCTCGCCAGACCAGCTTCCCTCGAGTTTTGGAGAGACCGCCGAACTCCGACTCACTCTTGCGCGGAGTCTTCCGAAAGGCTTTCTTGGGATCAATGCGCAAGAGGTGGGAGAAACCGCCCAGTTTCTTGCCGATCAACGCTATGTCTTAGGGGTTGCGAGCGTTCCACAAGGGCATGCAATTTTCCGCTGGCAGGAAGGGATCCTCACCCGAGATGAGGTCTTAGCGGCATGGAGGAAGGCCTCGCAGGAGAGCCTAACCCATCTGCTTCCTGCCTGTGGATTTGAGCCCATGCTGCCACGTGCCTATTACGTAGCCTGCCGCGACGCAGACCGGGCCGCTCGACCTTTCTCGGTCTCAGCCTCAGTGGCCTTCCTCACGACCAGTCTCGGTATTACTGCCCCCATGCTCTCGGCCGTCGTAGCGGGCTGCTACAACCGTCAACTTGAGGAATACCGCATTTCATTTCTGGTGAGCAATGATGAAGAGGTGGTGCACGGGGTCGTCTGGCCACTGCTGGGCGCCGAGGATGAGATGAGCGACGTGGTTGAGGAGATCGAAAATACCCTTAAGGAGGCGGGCGTTCAGCGGGTAGAGATTCTGCGCCAACGGCTACCCATGGAGTATTGCGAGGACTGCGGCGCCCCGCTCTATCCCAACCTTGACGGCGAGATGGTACATGCCGAGCTACCGGAGGAAAGTGAGCCTGCCGGGCAGCATCTGCACTAATAGGGTTCGCCCGGGCGCGTTTTGGCAGTTTTTGCCGGCTGATGGCTGATTAAGGCAAGCTGACCCGCTAAAAACTCTGCCGTAGACGAATTTCGAGAGTGCGGCCATCGGCTGGTGCAACGCCCGAAGAGAAGCCATCCCACGCAGCGAAGTCGAAGTAGCTTCGGTCGGTGAGGTTTCTTACCCAGACGGCGAGACTAGACCTGGTCTCCTCTCGTGTGTATTCGTAACCAAGATCAAACGTCGTTCTTGTGGGGATACGAAATTTCTCATTGCTGTAATCGCCACTCTGGACCATATCTCCTCGATGGCTGACCATTAGACGATAGATTCCGCCAGATGCCCTCAATGCGGTTCCCGACTTAATCGACAGTCGCGGGACCAACGGAACGGCGTTTCCAACAAAACTGCCTGTCTCAATGCGTGTATCGACTAGATCAGCGTGGACTGTCCATGCCAGTCGCGACGTAAGGATCCCACGGCCGCCAAAAAAGAGGATATGGCGGGAGGTGTCATAGAGATTCGTATTGCAAGAGATACCCTCCCCAACGCAATTGAGCTTCTCCCCAATCTCGTCGCGTACAACAATGCGTCTGAGGCCTGCCTCAAGACTGGCCCATGAAGCCATAACAGCGTAAGAGACCTGAGCCTCGTTTGAGCGCATTGCCCGGACACCGGGGAATATGTCTACTGGTTCGTAGGGCCAGCCTGCTTGGTAGGTGTAGAGCTGGTCCGCCGTGGGAAACGCAAATGCTGACTGAAGGCTGTAGCGGAGCTGTCCGGCGCCAAGCGGCGTGCGGCCTCCCAATGACAAGGCGTTTAATGACTCCTTCGATGTCTCCCGGTTAGAGGCCGCGGTGTTCATAAAACGATTCTCGATGCGCTGGTACCGTCCTCCCAGGCTGAGCATCTGGCTTCCCAACGCAAGCTCCGCCTGCAGGTAGGCAGAGGAAGATATCTGGTCTACCTGTGCTCTCTGTGCACGGTTTGAGCGCGATCGGGCATCGGTGTGGTCGATCCCGCCGATGATCCGCCCATACTCGAAAGTCGAGGCCCTGCGTGCCTCAAATCCGTTACGCCGATTCTGATAGCGCGTAGGTGCTCCAACATAGCCCGGGCTGATAAATGTCGCTGTACTCTGATTCCGCTCTTGCGAAATACGTGATGCGTATTCGTTCCTTTCTCGATCGACCTGTGACCAGGTGAGATCGAGCGACTCTCCTTCCCGACGTGCACGATAGAAGTAGCCAGGCGCGATGAGCGAGGCAATACGAGGGTCTCGATGGAAATCTGCGAGCGAGAGAGCCGCTGGTCGATCACCTTTTTCGTCCGCGACGCGCGCAGCAAGGCTGAAGGTGCCGAGCGCTGTTGCCTGGGCGATGCGAAACTGCCCACTCTCAAGCGATTGGTGCGCATCCCGCCGGTATCCATCGGTTTCCGCACTCTGTGCTGAAACCTGAAACTCCGTCCCGTTATGGGACGCGTTCTTATGCAGGCCGATGATTCGCGTACCGAAACTTCCGAGAGTAATCTGTGCGGAGCCCGTGTGGTCACTACGTCTCGTGATGAAATTCACGACCCCACCCAGGGCCCGGTCACCAAACAAGACGCCACCGGCCGCCTTCCGAATCTCCACCCGCTCTATTGCGTCGAGCGGAAGTTGTCCCCACGGAACCGTAGCGTCGTCGATCTCATTAAGACGAACACCGTCAACGAGAATCAGGGTTCTCTGGGCGCTTGCTCCGCCCAGATAGCCAAGATCAAAGGAGGCATCCACGCCAAGTCGCCCGTACTGTCGGGTAAGCAACCCGCCTGAAGCCTGGTCTAGTAATTCAGTGATATTTGCTGCCCCACTGTCTTCAATCTGCTGCCGACTAATAACCTCCACGAGGACCGTTGCCTGCCCCTGGGGCTCTGAAACGCGGCTGGCCGTCACGACGACTGGCTCAAGCGTGGTTCCGACTGGGGTCTGGGCGTATCCAATAACGCCATAGGCTGCGCCAATTGCGGCAGCCAGCAAACTGAAGATTGGTTTCAAGCTGGTCCCTTCCAGGCCGCCCACCCCCCGAGGCGACAAACA
The DNA here is from genome assembly GCA_046047535.1 of Pseudomonadota bacterium. Classification (GTDB taxonomy): domain Bacteria; phylum Pseudomonadota; class Gammaproteobacteria; order Burkholderiales; family Burkholderiaceae_A; genus Hahnella. Next base: position 11,944 of record JBJOHS010000086.1, on the reverse strand, counting down.
GAGGTAGTCCTGAAAGGCCGGTATCCAGACTTCGGGCTTAGAAAACGCCACCCGCGCATGCAGGCGAGCGTGTTCGGTCTATGCTCGCCTTCCCAGACCGTAGGCCAGCATTAGGAACGCTGGTCTACCGGATCCAGTGACTGAGTGGTTATGGTTACCGCCACTCAAAGAGCTAGACACCCGTTACTGTTTCGGGGAAAGCGTTGGATTTTCACCAACTTCCCGTTTAACCCACTTTATGTGGGCACCATGACAGGCTGTTCACAGTACCGTGAACAACAGAGACTGTAACAGAAGTATTACAACCCAAGGGAAAAATGAATGGACAGCCGTCGGTATAAAAGTCAGGCCTGTCGACCGCTAGAGCCTGCCATCGCCCGCAAACTTCCTTCGATCCGCAGAAGAATAAGAAACACGGCGAGGGCCATAAAACCAGCCAACGCAGCGCCTGCTATCATCAGTAGCCTCAGCGCGTCAGCCTTGTTTTCTTCCTCGAGCGCGCGCTGTTTAATGCGATCTTGGTTCAGCTTTTGGGCAGACTGTACTTCCTTCTGCCTCTTTTCTAGCTCGCGCTGGTCCCATTCTTGTACGTGGAAGCTTAGGATCCGGCTTGCAACAGACTCGACCTTGCCTTCCTTCTGAAGGGCGATCATGCGGGGGGTCTGAACAACCTCACAGACGAACCGGCTCGCGTCTTTAACCCATGGCCCTCCCCTGGTTGGGGATGCATCTGCCACCTTTTGTATCTCAACGCGATAGGCCTCGATCTGTCGCGAGGCGTTCTCGAGATTCGACTCTGCCGTGTCGATCCCAGACGCCTTGGTGAAGTCTACGAGGCACCGGTAGAGAACCGTTACATCTTCAAGATACTGAAGCGTGCGGGCTGATCCGGCACCCGTTTTTTCATTGGCCGGCGCCGTTGAAGGAGACACCATCGCGCGACCCTCAGAGGGCTTCTCAGGAGGATCAATAAAGGTAAGAAACTGCTCTACTCTAATCGGATCGGAGCCGACTGGGGCAGGCTCCGATACAGGAGGTGGCTTATGGGTATAGCGTGAGACCGCATAAATACCCAAGCCCAGACCCCCTGCTAGGCAGGCAACCATCACAATCAGCAGGACGACCCGAAATACGCCCAAGAGAAACCCCTCGGGCGTGGTCGAACTTCTCGGCACAGACGACCCAGCAGGAAGGCTGCCACTCATGCGACAAGACGCCTATTCAAATCTCGCGAGACCGACGGCGGCGTATTAGCGCTTCCTTGCAAACGACTCAAGCGCCACCACGAAGAATTCTCCAACACTGGGATCAAGCGCGGCCGCATCGCAGTGGACGGAGGCAGAAATGCCAGGCCAAGAGGGGGCTGCAGGAATACCCAAGGTGTTTTGCGAGAGGATCACGCCAGAGACATCCACCAGAAAGTCTCCCACCCCGAGATCCGCAACCTGTTGAAAGAGGGCTGAAGAGACGGGGATCGTGCCACGGATCTCGGAGCCACAGGCAAACGAACCAAAGGCAACGCCACAGGGCAACCCGAGGACAACCGATGCAGAGCCATCCTTAGCAAGGCGGAGGCTCTTTACCTGGGCCACCCAGTTATGAAAACGACGGTCAGGGGCGATCGTACTCAGGCTCGAATCACGCCGGGTCTTTGCAACGGTCAGCCGAACCTCGTTTCGCAAGTTCTGGGCTGCGATGACATCCTGGCTATAGGCACTGACCGCCTGACAGAACTGCTGTTGCTGCAAGGGGACTAGCCCACGCACCGCTGACCACTCGCCTGGAGGCAGGCTCCAGCGCGGCGAGGGGGTCTCAACCGCTGCGGTCAGCTGCGCAGCGCTCGTTGGGGCCACAGGTAGAGGAATCGTTGTTGCCGTGGATGCGGGCTGGGCTGATCGCGCAACCGCGGCCGCAATGTCAAGGCGAAGGCGGGTGATCTCTTCTTGAAGTGACTTATTGGCCGTCTGAAGTCCTGAAATCTTTGACTCGTGGGCGGCAGACTTTTGCGCAAACTCTGACTTTGCGACCGCCTGGTCTCTTTCGCGTGCCTTCTCGATTGCCACCCGCTTGCTCTCGGCCTCAAGGAGCTCCTTATCTTTTGCAGCAATGGCTGCCTTCAGTTGAGCGATTTCCTTTCGGGTAGCCGCCAGGTCTTGCTCTGACTTAGAACGAGAAACTCGCAGCGACCGCTCCTGCTCCTGCTTCTGCTCAAGCGACTTTGAGGCCTCTGCCATCTGACGCTCTAAAGTACTTTTTTGCGTCTGAAGCTGCGTAATCTCGCTCTGAAGCTTGGCAATCTGGGCCGCATCTTGCTGCGCCTTGGCCTCCGCCGCGCCAATCAAGGAACGAATAGATTCCGGCGTATTTCGAGCGAAAACCGGCTCAATCTGAACCTCGCCATCGAAAATCGCAAGTTCGCATGTCTGTCCCCCACGCTGGCAGTCTTGAAGCACCTGCTGGCTAAGCTGCGCACGCACTGCCGATACTCCCGGTACCCTCGGAAAGGTAAGAAAGGTGAGGTGCGACTCTGCAGCAGAGGAATTCTTCGCCATCGCTACGGCGTAGCCCTGGCTCGGATAGTTCAGATGCACCAGGGTAATGAGCGAATGCTTGTATTCCCAGGGCACCCGCTCAGCAAACCAGAGTTCGTTAAAACAACCTTGTGTGCCGTCTGTAAACCGAATGGTCTGAGACTCTGCGCACGACTCGGCGGCAGCGGGACCGATTAGGCCCGCTGAAAGCAGAGCAAAAACGTAAATAAATCTGGGTAACTTCATGATATGCCTCAGACTTTTGTCGTGGAATAAACTCTGAGACTACTCTGTTGTCGAGAATTCGTCAACCGAGGCTGCAAAAATAGCAGAGACGCGACAGTATTTAGCCTACATCAAGGCTCTATGGTCTTTTGCCATTCACGCGGAGAGTGCGCCTATTTACCAGTTCCCAAGTGCGCCAAATACGACTCTGCGCGTAGTTGCGTTTGTATCGTCAGGGCAAAACCGCCAGGTGCTGATTAAGGAGCCATCTAAGAATTGGTCGGGGCGAGATGATTCGAACATCCGACCCCTTGCACCCCATGCAAGTGCGCTACCAGGCTGCGCTACGCCCCGACCGAAGGCGAGAGTCTAACACAGCGGCCCGACTAGCCGACAACGCGCGTAGGACGAAGGATGCGGAGGATCTCTAGCAATTCCTTGCGGAGTTCTGGGGACAGAGAAAGCGCTTCAGTTGTTGAGTCCGCCAACATCTCGGGCTGCTTTGTTGAAACGTCTCTCGCCGACCCAGTGGAGAGCGTGGCCTTCTCGTTAAGAGCTATGGGCTTGGACTCGAGGAGACGATGGCGTGCACCGTTAATGGTGAACCCTTCCTCATACAAGAGCTCTCGAATACGACGGATCAGGAGAACCTCATGATGCTGGTAGTAACGGCGATTACCACGCCGCTTTACAGGCTTGAGTTGCGTGAACTCTTGCTCCCAATAGCGCAACACGTGCGGTTTCACCTGACAAAGCTCGCTGACTTCACCGATGGTGAAGTATCGCTTTGATGGTATACCAGGAAGCACAATCGAACTCAACGCAAGCCCTCCGAAGACCTACAAGTGTAACCGTATCCTGCTTTCGCCAGGAAAATCTGTGCGGGCGCAAGAAGCATGCTAGGAGTCCTCCTCCCCAGCAGAATCATTATCGGCAGGCAGGCCCTGAACTTGATTCTTCAGCTTCTGGCTTGCATGAAAGGTCACTACGCGGCGTGCGGAGATAGGAATGGACTCCCCCGTTTTCGGGTTACGCCCAGGCCGGGAAGACTTGTCTCGGAGTTGAAAATTGCCGAAACCCGAGAGCTTTACAAGCTCACCTTGCACGAGTGCGATGCGAATTTCCTCAAAGAAGGCATCGACGAGCTCTTTGGCCTCCCGCTTATTGAGACCGACCTGATCGAAGAGGATATCGGCGAGCTCGGCCTTGGTCAGGGCTGATAAGGCCCCGGCTGAGGCATCCGTCTCTTCTGCCAAGCTGGATTTACTTTCGATGAACACGGCGCGTTGCCTCACCCAAGAATCATTGATCAACCAGTTAAATCGAGCTCCGGCTATGCCAGCCGGAGCGCAGCCCCACAGTCCTTTTCCAACGTCTGCACGACTAATGACACCGCCTGTTCAATATTCGCGTCTTCTAAGGTTCGATGAGTATCTTGGAAGTAGAGTCTGAAAGCAAGGCTTTTTTCATTTAACCCAATACCCTGCCCTTTATACTCGTCAAAACACTTGAAGTTATTTAAGTTATGTAACTGATTATTTGACTCTTTTAGAGAGCTTATGGATGCCAGAAGTTTACCTGCAGGCAGACCTATCGGGACGATAAAGGCCAGGTCACGAATCACCATGGGAAATTTCGACGGCGGCACGAGGGTAGGCATATCGCATCGCAGCAAAGGTTTGACGTCCACCTCGAAGGCAAGTACCGGTTGCGGAATCTCCCAAGATTGCTGAAGACTCGGGTGAATCGCACCTATCCAACCGATTCGTTGACCTTCAAGATGAATGGAGGCGGCCACCCCGGGGTGCAAAAACGGCAAGAACTCATTACCGCGCGGATCTATTGCTACAAAGTCGAGCACGAGCGGTGCCGCCATCGCCTCCAGATCGGCCTTGAGGTCGTAAAAGTCTACCTGTCTCGACTTCGTGCCCCACTGCTCATCAAGCGCAGGACCGTAGGCAAGCGCTGAAACACGTAACGGCTGATGAACGCCAGCTACCTGTTGGGCATCGTCTCTGATCGACGCGTCGCTCAGAAAGACCCTTCCCACCTCAAAAACCCGTATCCGTGACTCTTGCCGCGCAAGGTTGTCTCGTAATACACCGACCAGGCTCGGCACCAGGGCGGGACGCATAACGGAGTGCTGCGCAGCGATAGGATTCAGAAGTCGGATCTGCCGATCGCTTGCCGAAAAGTGGGAAGCCAGCTCTGGCTCAATAAAGCTGTAAGTAACGACCTCGTTGAATTCTTGATAAACCAGCGCCTGGCGAAGGTGATGCGCAGACCGGGTCGTCTCAGAGGGGATGCTCGGCACGAGCATTGCAGTGGGCGAGCGCAGGCCGATCTGAGAGAAACCGACGATGCGGGCGACCTCTTCGATGAGATCTTCTTCAATCTCAAGGTCAAAGCGTTCTGCTGGCGGTACCACATGGAATAGATCATCCGAGGGCTGAGACTCATGACGGTAGTCGAGTTGTAGCCTCTCGAAGACCCCGCCAATCTCGACGGCGGAATAGGCGCGACCCATAATGCGTTCGCAACGACTTCTCCGCATGGTCACCACGGGGCGCTCCGGCGTCTGCCGCAGATCATCTTGTACCGGACCAGCCTGCCCACCACAGATATTAAGAATGAGCGCTGTAATGATCTCGATGTGGGCAACGGTTGTCTGGGCACTAACACCCCGCTCAAACCGATGGCCTGCATCGGTAGCAAACTTAAGCCTTTGTGATCGACCGCGAACCGCATCAGGCCACCAGAATGCCGCCTCGATAAGGACATTCTTCGTCTCGGTTGAAACGGCTGTCCTCTCTCCACCCATGATACCGGCGAGGGCCACCGGCCCCTTAGCATCAGCAATCACCCCAAAATAGGGATCCAAGGTTGGAGCCTGACCATTGAGAAGCGTAAAAGACTCGCCTGGGCGGGCCCAACGTACCTCGATTCCCCCATCTGTCAGAGGGCTCAAGGCATCAAGATCAAAAATATGGCTTGGGCGCCCGAGCTCAAGCATCACGTAGTTCGAGATGTCCACAAGTACTGATATGCAACGCTGGCCTGCGGACTCTAGGCGACGACGAATAAAAAGCGGGGTCGGTACGCTTGCATCGATTCCTTCAACAACGCGACTGGAGAATCGACCGCAAAGGGGCTGGCTCGCAGAGAGCGCCTCCGCCCGCAGATGCACCGGTAGAAAACGGTTGGAGGTGACTGGGCAGAGCGGTGTAAAGGCCTCTACAAGACGACTGGGGTTTGTGACGCATCCCTCGAGCCCCCGCAGCAGCCCTTCAGAGAAAATGCTGGGTGGACGTAGAGGTAGGCCCAAGACTGCAGACAACTCCCGCGCCACGCCAAGAACCGATAGACAATCCGGCCTATTCGGCGTCAGCTTGAGTGTGAGCGTTTTCTCGTCGAGCCTGAGCATCTCGCGGATATTCATTCCCAGAGTCATACCTTGCTCCGGACTGAGCTCAACGATGCCTGCGCCCTCCTCAGAAATGCCCAACTCCTTCAGGGAGCAGAGCATTCCCTGGCTCTCAACCCCCCGCATTTTGGCGCGCTTGATTTTGAAATCGCCAGGTAAAACTGCCCCCTCACGCGCGCAGGCGACGAATATTCCGGCCCGGGCATTCGGCGCACCACAAATAATTTGTAGCGACTCGGCGCCTGGACCGGCATTCACGGTGCAGACCCGCAAGCGATCGGCATCGGGGTGCTTCTCGGCCGCTTCAATGCGGGCCAAGACCACCCCAGAAAACGGCGGCGCGCCCGACTCGAGATCCTCGACCTCAAGGCCTGCCATAGTCAGAGCGTCTGCAATTTCCTCTACCGACGCAGAGGTATCGATCCAAGATCGCAGCCAAAACTCAGGGATGCGCATCGTTCTATGTCCCCTGAAACTGCCGAAGAAAACGCAGGTCGTTCTCGAAAAACAACCGCAGGTCAGCAACGCCATACCGCAGCATGGTGAGCCGCTCAAGCCCGCTGCCAAAGGCAAATCCAATAATCTGTTCTGGGTCGAATCCGAAATGGCGTATCACGGACGGATGTACCTGCCCAGCGCCAGAGATCTCGAGCCATCGACCCTGAAGAGGCCCAGATCCAAACCGCATATCGATTTCTGCAGACGGCTCGGTGAAGGGAAAAAATGAGGGACGAAAACGCACGTCTAAATCGGTCGTATCAAAAAACTGCTGCAGAAAGTCGTGATACAGACCTTTGAGGTCCGCAAAACTTACGCTATCACCAAGCCATAGGCCTTCAACCTGGTGGAACATGGGCGAGTGGGTTGCGTCGCTGTCAACGCGATAGGTTCGGCCCGGCGCGATTACCTTAATCGGTGGCGTATGCGAACGCGCGTACCGAACCTGCATGGGACTGGTATGTGTACGCAATAGGAGAGGTCGCCCTTCGCTGTCGTTGCGATCTAGGTAGAACGTATCCTGCATGGATCGCGCAGGATGATTTTCTGGATTGTTCAGCGCAGTAAAGTTTGTCCAGTCGTTTTCGATCTCCGGACCGTCGGCCACATCGAAGCCGATAGAGCGAAAAATGGCCTCGATGCGTTGCCATGTCTTGATTACGGGGTGAATCGTACCCACTGCGCGGCCACGGCCGGGCAGGGTGACGTCGATCGATTCAGCAGAGAGTCTCTCTTCGAGCGCGCGTCGCGCAAGTACCTCGCGACGCTCTACGAGCGCACTCTCGATCTCTGCCTTTGCCTTGTTGACTAAGGCGCCCTGCGCCTTTCGTACCTCGGGATCGAGGCCAGCCAGGCCCTTAAGTAACCCGGTAACCGTTCCCGACTTACCGAGAAATCGCGCTTTGACATTCTCGAGGGAGGCTGCATCCTCACAGGTCTCGAAGGCAGATACCGCCTCCGAGACGAGCTGATCGAGCTCGACCATGGCCAGAAGACCCGTGTTACGCGCGCGAAAACCGAGAGGACTAGCCGAGCGCCGCCTTGGCCTTCGCGACTACCGCGGAGAACGCGGCCTTGTCGAACACAGCGAGCTCGGCAAGAACCTTACGGTCCATCTCGATTCCCGCCTTCTTAAGGCCGTTAATGAACCGGCTGTAGGTAATATCTTGAGCCCGACAGGCGGCATTAATTCGGGTGATCCAGAGCGCCCGAAATACGCGCTTGCGATTTCTACGGTCGCGATAGGCATATTGGCCAGCACGCATGACAGCCTGCTTGGCAACACGAAATACGTTGTTGCGACGGCCACGGAAGCCCTTTGCGAGGGCCAGAATTTTTTTGTGACGAGCACGTGCGGTCACACCACGTTTTACGCGAGGCATCTCTTTGCTCCTTTACGCGTAAGGCATCATGTCACGGACACGCTGAATGTCCGAAGGATGCACAGTCAGCGTACCGCGCAGCTGACGCTTATTTTTGGTGGTGCGCTTGGTAAGAATGTGGCGCTTCGTGGCGTGGGCGCGTTTAATCGACCCACTGCCCCGTGCCATAAACCGCTTTGCCGCGGCTTTCTTGGTCTTCATCTTGGGCATATCTGCTCCTGTTTGTATAACCCTAAAGGGGGTTGACACCTTGTCAACGCTTGAGGCCCCTTAGTGGCCGAATAAAACTACGGGTACTACGTACTACATGCTGCGCTACTGCTAACTGCTGGTGCTACTTTTTCTTCTTGGGGGCCATGATCATGACCATTTGCCGCCCTTCGAGCTTAGGCATCTGTTCTACCTGGCCAAGCTCTGCAAGATCTTCCTTCACCCGCTCCAACATGCGCATACCGAATTCTTGGTGGGCCATTTCCCGCCCGCGAAACCGGATCGTAATCTTTGCCTTATCGCCCTCTTCTAGGAATCGGGTGAGATTGCGAAGCTTTACCTGGTAATCGTTGTCATCGGTACCGGGCCGAAACTTTACCTCTTTGACCTGGATAACTTTTTGTTTGAGCTTCGCATCGTGGGCCCGCTTTTGTTCTTGGTACTTGAACTTCCCAAAATCCATCAGCTTGCATACAACCGGAACCGCCTGCGGGGCAATTTCTACGAGGTCAACCTCGGCCTCTTCAGCGAGTCGTAGGGCTTCGGAGATCTTCACAATGCCGATGGCCTCGTTGTCTACCCCGACAAGCCGTACCTCAGGAACAGTGATTTCTTCGTTTACGCGATGCGTTCGTTCTGTAGCGATTATTCAACCTCACTCATTAAATTCTTATCCATTCCACCCGTTCTATATAAAACGACGACCTGCAATGGCAGGCCCTACGCCCGGCTGGAAACCTGTTCTGCGATAAACCGCGTTAAGTCTTCTAACGATAAAACCATAGCTTCGGGGGCAGACTCCTCTCGCCTGCGCGCGCGAAGCGCAACCTGGCCAGCATTTTTCTCTTTGTCGCCGACAACAGCGATAAAAGGTACTTTTTGTAGGCTTAACTCACGGATTTTATAAGAGATTTTGTCGTTTCGCAAATCGGCCTCGGCCCGAATCCCTTGGTCGCGCAACATTTTTACGACAGCCTGCGCATAATCCGCCTGGTTTTCGGTGATCGATGCGACCGCCACCTGAACCGGGGAGAGCCATACCGGCATTGCACCCGCATGGTTCTCAATAAGAATGCCGATAAACCGCTCTAACGACCCCACGATAGCGCGATGCAGCATGACGGGGTGCCGGCGGGTATTGTCTTCAGCCACATACTCGGCACCCAGACGGACCGGCATATTGAAATCCACCTGGATAGTGCCGCACTGCCAGACACGCCCCAGGGAGTCTTTCAGGCTGTATTCCACCTTGGGTCCATAAAATGCGCCCTCACCGGGAAGCAACTCCCACTTAACGCCGACGCGATCGAGAGCCTGGGCAAGGGCCTGCTCGGCCTTGTCCCAGCTTTCATCTGAGCCCACGCGATTGGCCGGCCGTGTGGATAAGCGATAGATGACGTCGGTAAATCCAAAGTCGTGATACACCGCGAGGAGCTTCTCGGTAAAGGCCTGCACCTCGGACTGAATCTGATCTTCGGTACAGAAGATATGACCGTCGTCTTGGGTAAAGCCTCTTACCCGCAAGAGCCCATGCAGGCTGCCCGAGGACTCATTTCGATGACACGAGCCGAACTCGCCATAGCGCAACGGAAGATCGCGATAGCTGCGCAGCCCTGAATTGTAGACCTGCACATGCCCCGGGCAATTCATAGGTTTGAGCGCGTAGTCACGGTTCTCTGAGGCCGTGGTGAACATGTTGTCCTTGTAGTGCTCCCAGTGGCCCGACTTCTCCCAAAGAGACCGGTCTAGTATGGAAGGACAACGAATCTCCTGATACCCGGCGTCTTTGTAGACCTGCCTTAGATATTGCTCGACCTGCTGCCAGATGGTCCATCCCTTGGGATGCCAGAAGACCATGCCAGGTGCATTGTCCTGCACATGGAAGAGGTCGAGCGCCTTACCAAGCTTGCGGTGATCACGTTTCTCGGCCTCTTCGAGCTGATGCAGGTAGGCATCGAGATCGTCTTTTTTGGCCCAGGCGGTGCCATAGACCCGCTGCAACATCTCGTTACGATGGTCGCCACGCCAATAAGCGCCCGCCACCTTCATGAGCTTAAAGACCTTAAGCTTCCCCGTGGAGGGCACATGGGGCCCGCGACATAGGTCGACAAACCCACCCTCTCGGTACAGCGAAATTTTTTCGCCTTCGGGAATGGATCCGATGATCTCGGCCTTGTACTTCTCCCCCATGGACTGAAAGAGCGCGATGGCCTCGTTACGATCCCAGACTTCGCGCACCACGGGCTCGTCTTTTGCCGCGAGCGCCTGCATGCGGTTCTCAATGGCCTCGAGGTCTTCGGGGGTTAGCGGCCTCTCATAGGAGAAATCGTAATAGAAGCCGTTGTCGATCACCGGGCCAATCGTCACCTGCAGCCCGGGAAAAAGCTGCTGGGCTGCATAGGCCATGAGATGCGCCGTGGAATGGCGAATGACCTCAAGCCCCTCGGGATCTTTGTCTGTGACGATCGAAAGCTGTGCATCGCGTTCGATAAGCGTACTGGTGTCGACCAGCCTGCCATTGAGCCGACCCACGATCGCTGCCTTAGCAAGCCCCGCTCCGATACTGGCGGCCACCTGAGCCACGGTTACCGGATGGTCGAACTGACGAACGGAGTTATCTGGGAGCGTTATGCGAATCATGGGAATGAGAAAGAATTGGTAGGCGCGATTGGACTCGAACCAACGACCCCCACCATGTCAAGGTGGTGCTCTAACCAGCTGAGCTACGCGCCTGCAGAGCCTCGCAGTATAGCAGTGAGTTTCGACCCCTTGGCTCCCGCGCGTGGCCTGGCGTTGGTGACACGACATCGCTCACCGCCGCCGCGCATGGCGCACCCCGGCGACCTGCGCCACCATCCGCAGCACGGCGCTCAGGCGCGAGGCATCGTCGACCTCGACGGTGAAGTGCATGTGCGCCGTGCCGCCGCTCGCGTCGCGCACGCTGCGCGTCTGCACGCCGGTGACGTTGACGCGCTCGCGGGTGAAGACCTCGGAGATGTCGCGCAGCAGGCCCTGGCGGTCCTGCGCCTCGACGGCCAGGTCGACCGGGTAGACCGGACGCTCGCCGTGGCCGCGGCCGGTGCCTGGGGCATTCGGGGTGCCGCCCCAGTCGACGGGAATGACGCGCCCAGGGCTGGCCTGCGCCATGTGGCGAAAGTTGCCGCAATCGGCGCGGTGGACGGCCACGCCCTTGTCCCGCGTGACGAAGCCGCCGATCGGGTCGGGCGGCACCGGTCGGCAGCAGCGTGCCAGCGTCGTCATCAGCGAATCGACGCCGACGACAAGCACCCCAGCCCCCCCGGCGCGCGAGCGCTGCAGTGCAACGGCCTCGTCGGCGGACTCGGCGACGGGCTCCGGCGGCGGTCTCAGCAGGGTCTCGATCTGCCGCAGCGACATCTCGTCCTTGCCCACGCCCTCGAACAGCGCGTCGGCGTCGCGCAGCCCCAGCCGGGCCGCCAGCTCGTCCAGGCGCAGCGCGGTGCGGCCCTCGCGCTGCAGCAGCTTCTCCACCAGCTCGCGCCCGCGGGCGATGGTCTGGCGCTGCGCCTGCGCGTTGAACCAGGCGCGCACCTTGGCGCGGGCGCGCGGGCTTTGCAGCAGGCCGAGTTCAGGGTTGAGCCAGTCCAGCGAGGGCCCGCCCTCCTTGGCACTGATGATCTCCACCGTCTGCCCAT
>JBJOHS010000085.1:0-63018 GCA_046047535.1 Pseudomonadota bacterium | reverse complement strand
TACACCGCGATCACCGAGGGCGATGTAGTTAAGGCCACAGGGCGCATTCTCGATGTGCCTGTTGGCCCGGAGCTTATTGGTCGCGTCGTCAATGCGCTCGGCCATCCCATTGATGGTAAGGGGCCCATCGGCAACAAAATGACAGACGTTATCGAGAAGGTTGCGCCCGGCGTGATTTATCGTAAGTCTGTCTCGCAGCCGGTGCAGTCGGGCCTTAAGGCAATCGACTCTATGGTGCCCGTGGGCCGTGGTCAGCGCGAGCTCATCATTGGCGACCGTCAGACTGGTAAGACTGCGGTGGCGGTGGACACGATCATCAATCAGAAGGGCAAAGACATGATCTGCGTCTACGTCGCGATCGGTCAAAAGGCCTCAACAATTGTCAACGTTGTCCGTAAGCTTGAAGAAACAGGGGCCATGGCCTACACCATCGTGGTAGCCGCCTCTGCCGCAGAGTCCGCTGCGATGCAGTACATCGCTGCCTACTCGGGCTGCACTATGGGCGAGTACTTCCGCGATCGCGGTCAAGATTCCTTAATCGTCTATGACGACCTCTCAAAACAGGCAGTGGCCTATCGTCAGATCTCGCTTCTGCTGCGTCGTCCTCCGGGCCGCGAGGCCTTCCCTGGCGATGTCTTTTACCTCCACTCACGCCTGCTTGAGCGTGCCGCCCGTGTCAACGAAGAGTATGTAGAGAAGTTCACTAATGGGGCAGTGAAAGGTAAGACCGGTTCCTTGACCGCGTTGCCTGTGATCGAAACACAGGCCGGCGACGTCTCGGCCTTCGTTCCTACAAACGTGATTTCTATTACCGACGGTCAGATCTTCCTTGAGACCGATCTCTTTAACGCAGGCATCCGGCCTGCGATTAATGCCGGTATCTCTGTCTCTCGTGTGGGCGGCGCAGCCCAGACCAAGATCATGAAGCGCAAAGACACCGGCGCTGGTGTGCGACTATCGCTCGCCCAGTACCGAGAGCTCGCAGCCTTTGCCCAGTTTGCCTCTGACCTCGATGACGCTACCCGTAAGCAGCTTGATCGTGGCCGCCTTGTAACTGAACTGATGAAGCAGGCGCAGTATCAGCCGATGCAGGTCTGGGAGATGGCCGCCGTGCTCTTTACCGTGAACAACGACTACATGGATGACGTTCCGGTGGCAAAGGTGGGCGCTTTTGAACGCGGACTGCGCGACCACCTCCGTGGAAAGCACCCCCAACTGGTTGAGGCGATGAATACCGGCGCAGACCTGACAAAGGAGACGGAGGCCAGCCTTCGTGCCTCCATCGCGGACTACAAAAAAACAGCAGCCTACTAAGTACTGACTGGCAGCGTCGCGCACTTCAACACAGACGAATAAGACGAAGGACCCTTCATGCCAGGCTCAAAGGAAATTCGCGGCAAGATCAAGAGCGTTCAAAATACGCGCAAGATCACTAAGGCGATGGAGATGGTGGCCGCATCTAAGATGCGCAAGGCCCAAGAGCGCATGCGCGCGGGTCGGCCCTATTCCGAAAAGGTTAAAGCAATCTGCGCCAACCTTAGCCATGCAACGCCAGAATTCATCCACCCCTTCATGGCCAAACACAAAGAGGTCACGAAGGCAGTGGGGCTCATCGTGGTGACGACGGACAAGGGGCTCTGCGGAGGACTGAACACCAACCTCCTGCGAATGCTGCTCACCCGTCTCAAAGAGTGGGAAAGCCAAGGGATTACCGTGCGGGTCACGGCGATCGGCAACAAAGGTTTTGGCTTCTTCAGTCGTATGGGCGCGAAGGTTATCTCCCATGTCACCCACCTGGGAGACACCCCGCACCTAGAGCAGCTCATTGGGCCGCTGAAGGTACAGCTCGATGCCTTCACCGCTGGCGAGCTTGACGCCGTCTATCTCGCATCTAGCCAATTCGTCAACACCATGAAGCAGGAGGCGCAGGTGCGCCGCCTGTTGCCCCTGGATGACGACCGCCCAGAGCGCACAGATCCGAATCACGACTGGGACTATGTCTACGAGCCCGGTGCCGAACAGGTACTCTCCGATCTTCTTACACGGTATGTCGAGAGCCTTATTTATCAAGCTGTCGCAGAGAATATGGCCTGTGAGCAGAGCGCGCGTATGGTGGCAATGAAGTCGGCCAGTGATAACGCCAAAAAGCTGATTGACGAGCTACAGCTCACCTATAACAAGGCAAGGCAGGCGAGTATTACGAAAGAACTCTCCGAAATCGTCGGCGGAGCAGCGGCGGTATAGCCGGCTCTGCCTCCCCATCCAGTAACCCCAAGACATTAGCAAGGACCAAGAAAAATGAGCTCAGCACAAGGAAAGATTATTCAGTGTATCGGTGCGGTGGTGGACGTACAGTTCCCAACCGAGGCGTTGCCCAAGGTCTATGACGCCCTTGTGCTAGACGCTAGCGCTGAGCACCCCTTGGTAGAGAAAGGCTTGACCTTTGAGGTGCAGCAGCAGCTTGGCGATGGCGTGGTGCGTACGATCGCTATGGGCTCCTCCGATGGCCTGCGTCGCGGCATGGCCGTGAACGGCACAGGCAAGGCGATCTCTGTCCCCGTAGGCCACGAGACCCTTGGCCGCATCATGGACGTGCTCGGACGCCCGATTGATGAGGCCGGTCCGATTCCCACAGAGGCCCGGCGCGCGATTCATCAGCCCGCCCCCATGTTCTCTGAACTCTCGCCCTCGGTTGAGCTTCTTGAGACAGGCATCAAGGTGATCGACCTCATCTGCCCATTTGCCAAGGGCGGAAAGATCGGCCTCTTCGGTGGTGCCGGCGTTGGCAAGACCGTCAACATGATGGAGCTCATCAACAACATCGCCAAACAACACTCGGGCCTGTCGGTCTTTGCCGGCGTGGGCGAGCGCACGCGCGAGGGCAATGACTTCTACCATGAGATGAAGGACTCCAACGTTCTCGATAAAGTTGCGATGGTCTTTGGTCAAATGAACGAGCCCCCGGGCAACCGCCTACGGGTGGCCCTCACGGGCCTCACCATGGCAGAAGCATTCCGCGACGAGGGCCGCGACATTCTGCTCTTTATTGACAACATCTACCGCTACACCCTGGCTGGTACCGAGGTATCAGCGCTGCTCGGTCGGATGCCGTCTGCGGTCGGTTACCAGCCGACGCTTGCCGAGGAAATGGGTCGTCTTCAGGAGCGCATTGTCTCAACCAAGGTGGGTTCGATCACCTCTATCCAGGCCGTCTATGTTCCTGCAGACGACCTCACCGACCCTTCACCGGCCACCACCTTTGCCCACCTTGACGCAACAGTGGTGTTGTCCCGCGACATCGCCTCTTTGGGCATCTACCCTGCGGTTGACCCGCTCGACTCGACCTCCCGTCAGGTGGACCCCAACGTGATTGGTGAAGAACACTACGGCGTTACCCGTCGCGTTCAGTCGACCCTGCAGCGTTATAAAGAGCTTCGCGACATCATCGCTATCCTAGGCATGGATGAACTCTCGCCAGAAGATAAGATGACTGTCGCCCGCGCTCGGAAAATTCAGCGCTTCCTATCTCAACCCTTCCATGTGGCCGAGGTCTTCACCGGGTCTCCCGGTAAGTACGTCACCCTCGCAGACACGATTCGTGGATTTAAGATGATTGTCGATGGCGAGTGTGATGCCCTTCCGGAACAGGCCTTCTATATGGTCGGCGGCATCGAGGAGGCCTTCGAGAAGGCCAAGTCTCTCCAGTAACTGCCTTCTTACTCTTAAGGGCGTTCTATGGCCAAGACCATCCAAGTCGATGTGGTGAGTGCACAAGAGAATGTGTTCTCCGGCATTGCGGAATTTGTCGTACTACCCGGTGAGCAGGGTGAACTCGGTATTCTTCCTGGCCACACCCCGCTCATCTCTAAGATTCGCGCGGGCACGGTTCGTATTAAGACCGACGCCGGAGAAGAGCTGATCTTCGTTGCCGGAGGCATTCTTGAGGTGCAGCCTCGGGCGGTAACAGTTCTCGCCGATACTGCCATACGTGGCGCTGACCTTGATGAGGCCCGTGCTGAGGCGGCCCGCAAGCATGCTGAGGAGCTGTTGCACCAGAACGCTAATGATGTCGACTATGCCCGGGCCCAGTCCGAGCTTCTCGAGGCAATGGCCCAGCTCGCCGCAATTCGCAAATTCCGCAGTAAGCGTTAGCGGTAGTCTTCTTTGCACAACGATCTGTTTCTTCGGGCGCTACTTCGAAAGCCCGTTGAACGCACCCCCGTATGGCTGATGCGTCAGGCGGGCCGTTATCTCCCCGAGTACAACGCGACACGCAAAAAGGCGGGCAACTTTCTGGCCCTTTGTAAAACGCCAGAGCTTGCCTGCGAGGTTACCCTTCAGCCTATCGACCGTTACGGCTTTGATGCGGCCATCCTCTTCTCAGACATTTTGACTGTTCCCGATGCCCTCGGACTCGGACTGCATTTTGTGGAAGGGGAGGGGCCGCGTTTTCACCGCCGCATCGAATCAGAGGCTGATATCGATGCATTACCCCAGGTAGAGGTAGCCGACGCCTTGGCCTATGTTGGTGACGCCGTATCTCTCATTCGCAAAGAGCTCAATGGTCGTGTGCCGCTCATCGGCTTTACCGGAAGCCCCTGGACCTTGGCCTGTTATATGGTGGCCGGGGGAAGCAGTGGGGACGACTTCTTCGGGGTTCGTAAGTGGCTCTATAGCCGCCCCGACCTGATGCACCGACTCCTTGACCGCATTACGAACCTCGTGCTTGACTACTGTCGCATGCAGGCAAGCCGCGGCGCTCAGGCGCTCATGGTCTTTGACAGCTGGGGCGGGCTCCTTGCCGACAAGACATTTTTAACCTTCTCCCAGGCTTACATCAAAAAAATCATCGATGGGCTTGCCCAATCCCATCCCGATATTCCCACTATTGTATTTGTGAAGGGTGGCGGACTCTGGCTCGAGAAGACAGCAGCAACGGGCTGTTCCGCACTCGGATTAGACTGGACAACAGACCTCGGTCAGGCAAGAGCACGGGTTGGCGCTCGGTGTGCCCTTCAAGGCAACCTTGATCCGGCAGTCTTGCTGGGAACCCCAGAGCACATTCGCGCACAGGTCGCCGAAGTGGTTCGGAGTTTTGGCGACCGCAATGATGGGGTAGGCCACATCTTTAACCTCGGCCATGGGATTTCGCAATTTACGCCGGTTGACCATGTGCACGCCCTCGTCGAAGCAGTGGCTGAATTTAGCAAAAGTTAGCTAGTACACACAATACGCAAGATCCTATTCTTTGCGCGGCTGAAAACGGACCACGGCCTCGGTTATGCACACAGCCTTCGAATGGCGTTTACCGAATATTGTTAAACTGCTACAGTGAACAGATATCTTAACCCCTTGTTTTAACGAAACAACCAAGATCTCCGTCTCCAATCTAGCCGTGATATCCCGGGCCATGCCTGACTACCCCGAAGGCTCCCCTCCAGACTTCTCCACAGACTTATCCACACCTCTTTGGCTGACCGTCGACCTCGCAACGCCAAGACTGAGGTCTCTGCATTACCGACACCACGCTGAGAAACAAACGCCGAGTCAACTGCCCGCCGTGGGCCAGTGGGTGATTGCCCCCCTCGGACGGCGAACCCTCATTGGCCTCGTCTCAGAGGTCCTCAAGGCTGACCCTGGTGAGGTGCCAGCAGACCGTCTACGGGCCATTGATCCTCTGGCCCCTGCACTACCTACGTTGTCTGACCAGATGCTATCGCTCTACCGATTTGCAGCTGGGTACTACCGAAGACCTCTTGGCGCCGTACTCGCGACAGCCATCCCTCCGTACCTGCGGGCTGTGGCACATCACCGACCAAAGAAAACCGCATCGCTCGTTGAGCGACTTCTTACTACCCCGCTCGGCTTGCAGGGGGCGAATGAAAAAGCGCCGCCTCCACTGAAAGGTCTCCCGCCGCTCACAAAACCACAGGCCGAGGCCCTCTCGGCGATCTCTCGCGCACTAGCCGGACCTTCGCCCCCGCCATTTCTCTTGCACGGCGTGACGGGAAGCGGAAAGACGCGGGTCTACATCGAAACCATGCAGGCACTATGGCAGCGCCAGCCGGATGCCCAGATCCTTCTCCTCGTGCCGGAGATTGGACTTACCCCCGCACTCGAACAACGTATGCGGATGGCCTTCCCGCAAACTCCTCAGACAAGTCTGCACAGCAGCATGACAGACCTCACGCGTGCCCAGTCCTGGGTCTGGGCGGCTACGGGTCAGGCACGCCTCGTCATTGGAACCCGACTGGCGATACTCACCCCAATGCCCCGGCTCGCGCTGATCATCGTGGACGAGGAACATGACGCGTCGTACAAGCAGCAGGATGGACTGCGATACTCCGCCCGGGATCTTGCGGTTTACCGCGGACACCAGGGGAAGGTCCTTGTCCTACTCGGGTCAGCGACCCCGAGCCTAGAGACGCTCCATGCCACAGCGCGAGGCAGCTACAAATGCCTGCGACTGCCGTATCAGGCAACGGGAGCGCCCCGGGCCCAGGTGCGGCTTGTCGATACCCTCACCGATCCTGCCGTGGAGGGCCTGAGCAGTACTACCCGAAAGGCAATTGCCGATACCCTGGCCGCTGGCAACCATGTCCTCGTATTTCTCAACCGACGCGGATGGGCGCCCGTACTCGGCTGCGACGCCTGCCCGTGGACGGCCACCTGCCGAGACTGCCAGACGCCCCTTGTACTGCACCAGCAGAATTCACGGTGGCGTCTTGTCTGCCACCACTGTGCGGCGACTGCGAATGTGCCCCAGGCCTGTCCAGACTGTGGCGCGGTAGACCTCGCTCCAATCGGCCGCGGGGTTCAGCGTATCGAAGCCACACTGCAGGTGGCCTTTCCAGAGCACTCCGTGGTCCGTGTTGACCGCGATTCGGTCCGATCGGCGCGCGAGATGGAGCAGGTCTTGGATGGCTTAGCGGGGTCCCCGGCCAGAATCATTGTGGGTACACAAATGATGGCTAAGGGCCACGATGTTCCCGGTCTAGAGCTTGTCGTGATCGCCGATACAGACGCCCAGATCAACCATCCCGACTTCCGTGCGCCCGAGTGGCTACTGCAACAGCTTATTCAGGTTGCTGGGCGTGCAGGCCGCCATCGACAGACCAGACCCGAGGGTACCCGACCCGCACAGGTGCTGATTCAGACCCGCTACCCTCAGCACCCGCTCTTTCAGGCCTTACTCGCCGACCAGCCCGATGCCTATGCTGAGAGACTCTTAGAGGATCGACGCACCACTGGGCTTCCCCCCTTTGGTTACATGGCTCTGCTGCGCCTGTCAGACACCAAGTATGACCGCCTTCACGCCTGGTCTCAGGGCCTCTATAAGGCCCTCAAGGCGATGCTCGAGATGCATAAGAATGCCGCAGAGCGACCCGCCGCAGACCCCTGGTCACAGACCCATCTCTACCCTGCGGCGCCAGACTACCCCGAACGCCAGGGACCACGTATCAGATGGCACCTCGTCATTGAGGCCCCGACGCGGGGATGTCGGGCACTACTCGCCCAAGAGGCCGAGTCTTATGCGCAACGCTATCCTGGGGTGGACCTACAGATCGAGATCGATCCGCTGAGCCAGAATTAATCTAAAGGTAATGGGCCGCGGTCGTCATGACCCGCCCAGAAAAATGCATGGCCTGACGCACCGGCATGGGTAATGGACGACCCCCATGAGAGCGGGCGGTCTGCCCATGATCTGCCTCGTCACGAATCATCTGACCCACGACTGCCCGTGAGGCGAGGTCAGACGCGGGAAGCCGTGACAGATGTCCCTCGAGATGGGCCTCAACCTGTCGCTCTGTCTCTGACAGAAAGCCAAGAGATACCGGACCACCAAGCCGCCCGGCAACGAAACCGAGCCCAAACGCGCCTGCATACCAGAGCGGATTCAGAATACTGGTGTGGCCCCCAAGGCTCTGCAGGCGCTCCTCGCACCAACGGAGATGGTCGGCCTCCTCTCTTGCCGCCGATTGAAGCAGGGACTCCAGCCGATGATCCGCGCCTGCGGCCATTGCCTGACCCTGATAAAGCGCCTGCGCGGCCACTTCGCCCGCGTGGTTCACGCGCATCAGCGCGACGGAAAGATCGCGCTCACGGTCGGAGAGGGGTGGTTGCTCAGGAAGATCCGCCGCAGGGGAGGGGCGGCCAGAACCGGTTGGCAGCGCACTTGCGAGGGTGCGCAGCGCGTTGTCTGCCGCGCTGAGCAGTCGATCCGACCAGGAGCGCGACCGCATGTGGCCTTTATTCCTTAAACCCGCCACCGCCGCTATTGGCGAGATGGACGGTGGCCTTGCGGACCTCTTCGTCACTGTAACGACCGCCCCCTTGGGCGGGCATGGCGCCCTTGCCCTTCATGGCCGACTGATAGAGGCCTTCCAGACCCTGCGCGAGCCGTGGCTTCCAGGCGCCGCTATCGCCGAACTTCGGCGCATTGAGCGCGCCGGTTGCATGACAGGCGGCACACGCAGCGGCATAGACCTGCGCGCCGGTACGCACGACTGCGGCGCCCGCCGAAGAACTGCCTGCGATGGGAGCCTCGGCCGTTGTGGCCACCCGTCCCACCGGGGCGATTCGTTGGGCGACCGCCTCGGGGCTGAACGCATCGCTTCCTGCCCCCAGTTTGGGGCGGGAGCCCACGTAGACCGTAAGCAGGACAATGATGACAATCGGGACGACAAAAGCAAGCACGATCGCAACAACCAGCTGCTTTGGGGTCTTAATCGGACTATCGTGTTCGCTCATGGGGGCTCCGCAGCAAGAGTGTGGGGGAAGGCCGGCAACGCCAGCCGAGGATCACGCGTATTATACGAACCCTGCACCTGCGTCTGTAGCTCAGTGGATAGAGTATTGGCCTCCGAAGCCAAGGGTCGCAGGTTCGATTCCTGCCAGACGCGCCACCCGCTGCGCGAGCCGAATGACCCAGACACCCAAAGAGGCGCTTGCCGCCGCACTTCATGATTCCCTGGTCGCCTTAGCAGGCGGCCTCCACCAGGACACTGCTGCCGCGCCTTCTGGTCTCGCGCTTCCGTCGTTGCGAGAGATCGTTCAGACCTTAGGACCCCCAAAACAGTCGGCACATGGCGATCTTGCCACCGGGCTTTTGATGCGCCTGGCAAAGCCCTGGGGCCTGCCGCCGATCGCCTTGGCCTTGGCCCTAGTTGACCTGCTGCGTGCGGGGCCATCGATGGCCTTGCTGATCGACCGGGTAGAAACGGCGCCTCCGGGCTTCATCAATGTCTGGCTGCGTCCCGAAGCCCAGGCGTCGATTCTGCCGGGCATTCTGGCTGATCCGGCGGCCTATGGCAGAAAACCTCCGCAGGCGAATCAGACGCTGCTCTTGGAGTTTGTCTCTGCCAATCCAACCGGCCCACTGCATGTGGGGCACGGCAGACAGGCAGCGCTCGGAGACTGTCTAGCCACGATCCTTGAGAGCCAGGGGTCGGTGGTAACCCGGGAGTTCTACTACAACGATGCAGGTGCCCAGATTGAAAACCTTGCCCGCTCGGTACAGGCACGTATTCACGGCATCGACCCAGATAACCCCGCATTTCCCGCCGACGGGTACCGTGGGCAATACATCGTTGATATTGCCCAGGCCTATGTGCATCGTCAGAGCGTGACCCCGGCTGATGGGTCTGCCCTGACGGGCAAGGGAGACCCTCACGATCTAGAGGCGATACGTCAGTTTGCGGTCGCCTACCTGCGGTCTGAACAAGACCAGGACCTCAAGGCGTTCGGTGTACGGTTTGACCACTTCAGTCTTGAGTCGGCGCTCTACCGGGATGGCCATGTCGCGCGTGTGGTCAACCGCCTGCGCGCGTCGGGGCATGCCTATGAGGCCGAAGGGGCCCTCTGGCTGCGCTCTACGGCCTTTGGTGACGACAAAGACCGAGTGATGCAGAAGCAAGGCGGTGGGTATACCTATTTTGTCCCCGATGTTGCCTATCACGAGCAGAAGTTTTTGCGCGGCTATCAGAGAGCCATCAATATTCAAGGATCTGACCACCACGGAACGATTGCTCGCGTGCGCGCGGGCCTCGCTGCCCTTGATGCGGGTATACCCAAGGATTTTCCGGGCTATGTGTTACACAAGATGGTGACCGTCGTGCGTGGCGGCCAGGAGGTGAAGATCTCCAAGCGCGCTGGCAGCTATGTGACACTGCGCGACCTTATTGACTGGTCTGGCGATGGGGACACCCAGAAGGGGCGGGATGCTGTTCGATTCTTTCTGGTCTCACGCAAGGCCGATACCGAATTTGTCTTTGACATTGACCTCGCCCTCTCCCGAAGCGACGAGAACCCTGTCTACTATGTGCAGTACGCCCATGCGCGGGCCTGCAGCCTGCTGGGCCAGGCCCAACAGTCCCTGGCTGACTGGACGGCCCGGTCAATCGCAGAGGGCAGTCTTCCGATAGGTTCTCGGCCGCTACTGGCTGCCCTGAAGTCCCTCGAGCAGCCGCAGGAGAAGGCGCTTTGCATGCGGCTCTCAGAGTTTCCCGAGGTCCTCACCCAGGCTGCTGACGAGCTTGCCCCACACCTGCTGGCCTTTTATCTGCGGGATCTTGCTGCCGACCTCCATAGCTTCTATAACGCCCATCGTGTCTTGGTCGATGACGGCCTTGTTCGGGATGCCCGCCTCTGTCTGGTGGCGGCGACGGCCGCGGTGCTGCGGCAGGGCCTGGGCCTCCTCGGTGTCTCGGCGCCCGAACGCATGTAGGCCTCTCTGCGCGATGCATACACCGGCCACCTCCTCTCGGTATGATCGTGTCATGTGGATCTCGCCGACCTCAGACAGCCCCCCCTATGGGGTTGCTATGTTGCCGTTTGCTCTCGGGCTAACCGCTGGCCTTGTTATCGCGGCAGCGGTGGCGCTCTATGTGACCCAGGCGCCCGTGCCGTTTGTTGATCGGGGCATACAACGTGCGTCACCTGCGACTTCGCCTTCGGCTACGGGCCCTGCCACCCAGGCCGCTACTGCGGAGGTCCTACGACCCCCGGAGGAAGAGGCAAAGCCGCAGGCCCGCACGAACACGAAGCCTTCGGCACCTCCGCCGCCACCTCAGCGCGCGGTGACTGCGCCTGCCTCACCTCCCGCTTCGCCAACGATTGCATCGACTGCATCGACCGCAGGTGGCGCCGGATCCGCGCCTTCAGCCGGGCAGTCTTCGCCGCCTGTGGCCGCCTCGGCAAATCAGTTTTTCTTACAGGTCGCCGCCTTTAAGTCGTCGGAAGAGGCCGACCAGATGCGGGCCCGACTTGCCTTCATGGGCTATGAGGCGCAGATCTCAGAAACACGAAAAGACAGCCTGGTTTTTTATCGCGTCCGGCTTGGACCTTATCGCAGCTTTGAAGAACTTAACCGCGCCAAGACGAGCCTATCGGAGAATGGGCTGGAATCCACCGTGGTGAGATCTTCCCAATAATGGAGAAAGAGTTTCCTATGTCCGCCTCCCCTCGTAGATTGTCCCGTCGACTCGTCGTATCTCGCTCTCTCGGGCTGCTGGTGGCTGCGGCGTTTGTGCCTGGGGCCTATGCCCAGTCGTTTGACGAGGGCATCGACTACCGTGTCTTGCGTGAGCCTGTCCCGACTGGCTCGCCAGGCAAGATCGAGGTATTGGAGTTTTTCTGGTATGGCTGCCCCCACTGCCGAAGCTTTGAGAAACCGC
Source organism: Pseudomonadota bacterium (assembly GCA_046047535.1). Classification (GTDB taxonomy): domain Bacteria; phylum Pseudomonadota; class Gammaproteobacteria; order Burkholderiales; family Burkholderiaceae_A; genus Hahnella. The sequence goes on along the minus strand of JBJOHS010000085.1, from coordinate 51,343 downwards.
TTGCTGCCTGGAAGGCGAGCATCGCTCCTCATGTCGTCTTTCGCAAGGTGCACGTCTCCTTCCGGGAAGAGAGCCATCAGCGGCTCTTCTATACCCTGGAAACCCTGGGCCAGGCCGACCGTCTCTCTGGCAGGATTTTCGACGCAATTCATGTGGCTAAGCAGCCTATGACGGGCCTGGCAAGTCTTAAGGAATGGGCCAAGCAGAACGCAATTGATGCCCAGCAGTTTGAACAGGCCTGGATGTCCTTCTCGGTGCAGTCTCAGATGAAGCGGGCCAACACCTTAATGCAGGCCCATCGCATCGACAGCGTGCCGCAACTCTCGATCAATGGCCGCTATGTCACCTCGCCGGCGATGGTGGGTGGTAGCCACACGCGGGCCCTACAGGTGGTCGACTATCTGGTTAACCTCGAACGCGTCGCCAAGGGTATCTGAGGAATTAAGAGTATGGCGTAGGGAGCGCCTTGGCGACTGCTAGTAGCACCTAGATGCCGCCTTCTTCTTGTTGCATGAGGGCCGCGTAGGCCGCCTGTCGACTCAGCCCTGTTGCGCGTGCAACAACCTTTGCCGCAGCCGTCTTGGGCAGGGCCTCGGAGAGTGCCGCGATCCAGGGCTGCCACGCCTCCTGCAGGTCCTGGCCTGATTCAGGCTTCTGGCTGTGTATCGAAAATACCAGCACGTATTCGCCCTTATGACTCTGGGGATCATCCTGGGTGGTGGCGCGGCGTTTTTCGTAGAGCGCGCCGAGCGGGCCACGCCAGAGGGTCTCAAACCGTTTGGTCATCTCTTTGGCAAGCAGGGCAGGTGTCTCTTCACCCAGAATGGCGATGCAATCCTCGAGGCTGGCCGCGAGTCGATGGGGTGACTCAAAGACAAGACAGACTCCCCCGACCGACCGCATTACGGTGAGTCGCTTCTTGCGTTCATGCGTCCGCGCGGGAAGAAAGCCCCAGAAAGACCAGGGCCGATCCTCATCGGGAAGAAACCCGCAGACACTTAAGGCCGCGGTCATTGCGCTCGGCCCGGGAACAGGCACAACCAGGTGACCACAGGCCCAGGCGGCATCCACAAGCCGCTGGCCAGGGTCAGCGATGCCAGGTGTCCCCGCGTCGGTCACCACGGCCACGCTTGCGCCGAGAGTCAGCGCCTGCAGTACCTCGGCTGTCTGCGCTGCCTCGTTGTGGGCATGAACGGAGAGTAGTCGTTGGCCGGTGGGCTGAATCTGGGCGGCCTGAAGCAGATGCCGATAGTGCCGGGTGTCTTCTGCGCAGACGAGGTCCGCCTGGCTGAGCACCTGACGGGCCCGCGCAGAAAGATCATCCAGATGGCCGATCGGCGTAGCAACAAGGTAGAGAGCCGGCTTTAATTCAGGCATGAACCAGACACCATACAGGCCGAAGGCCCATCAAAGAGGTCAGTGGGCGGAGACGCAAGCGCTGGCCTATCTGCAGTCCCAAGGCCTGGTTCTCTGCGCCCGTAACGTCCGGTATCGCTGCGGAGAGCTTGATCTGATTATGACCCATGGCAGACAGATCGTTTTTGTAGAGGTGCGATATCGTGCCCGGTCCGACTTTGGTGGAGCGGCTGCCTCCGTGGGCCGATGCAAGCGACAGCGTATCTGGCGGGCAGCGATGCTCTGGCTGCAGGCCCATGATGGGCCGCCACCCGCCTGTCGATTTGATGTGGTTCTTCTGAGCCCGGACGGACTGCGATGGCTGCCATCGGCCTTTCTTGCAGGGGGTCTTCTATAATCGGGGCAACTTGATGATAGGAGTCCACGTTATGAATTCCCGACGTCTTCTGCTCTGCGCCGGCGTCTCTGTGGCCACCGCAACCACCCTGTCCGGGTGTTTTCCTGTGGTTGCCACGGGCATGGTGGTCGGGGCCTTCTCCCTGTCAGATCGCCGCACCACCGGTGCGCAGGCCGAAGACCAGGCTATTGAGCTCAAGTCCTTCGATCGGCTTCGCGATCGGTTTAAAGGGGAGAAGTCGATCTCGGCGAGCGTTACGAGTTTTAACCGCATAGCTCTCCTCACCGGCAGCGTACCCAATGCGGCGGTTCGTGCTGAGGCTGCTGGCGTTATTAGTCGCATCGAGAATGTGCGACTCGTGATCAATGAGCTGCAGATCGGTTTTCCGCAGAGCACCTCTGGCTATGGCACCGATGTCTTTCTGACCTCCCGGGTGAAGCTGGCCTTGCTTGACGACAAGTCGGTCAATGCAAATTTTGTAAAGGTGGTTACCGAGTCTTCGGTGGTCTATCTGATGGGCCTAGTTACCGAACGAGAGGCAACGCGTGCGGCGGAGATTACTTCGCGGGTTCCGGGCGTTCGGCGGGTTGTAAAGGCCTTTGAGCTCATTAGTGAGAATCAGGCCCAGGCCCTCGAGTCGACAGCCAAGGCTGGTAAGGCGCTGCCAGAGACCAAGGGGCAGAATCCTCAGCCCAGCGCTCCGCCCAGTAGCCCAAGCCCTGCGGCTCCTGCGCCGCGGTCCTCTACAGGGGTCGAGGTAATCCCGGTCCGCTAATTATGCCCTTAGGAGTCGAAGGGCATTTGAGACCACCGCAAGCGAACTTACTGCCATGGCGGCCCCTGCAAGCGCCGGCGGCAAGATACCAAACGCGGCCAGCGGCAGCGCAACGAGATTAAAGCCAAAGGCGAAGACTAGGTTCTCGATAATCCTTCGCTTCACCCGCCGGGCAAAGTCAAGCATCTCTGGAACAGCTTGCAGCCTCTGGCTGTTGGTGAGCGTGACATCCGCGGTCTTCAGAGTTAGGCTTGCCCCGGCCGATAGCGCGATCGCTAGGTCAGCTTGACCCATGGCGGCAAGATCATTTAGGCCGTCACCGACCATACCCACTTTTTCGCCAGCTTCTTGTAAGCGCTGCAGCCCTCTTGCTTTGTCTTCCGGCTGTTGACCCGCCGCGACAGACTGCTCTTCTAGCCCAAGGGCGCGGGCCACAGGACCGACCGCCGCCTCTCGGTCCCCACTCAAGAGGCTAATACCTAGCCCCTGGGACCGCAGTAGGGCGACAGCCCCAGCCGCATCGGGCTTGAGGGTATCTGCCGCCCAGAGCCGTCCTGCCCAGCGACCATCGACGGCAACATCGATCTGGCTTGCCCCTGGCCAGGGGTCTGATGCGTCGCCAGAGACAGGGCCCTCAGAGGTGGCACGCTGCGCCTCAACCCATTCTGGTCTTCCGACAACCACGTGACCAACTGAGGTTGTCGCTGCCACGCCCTGGCCCAGAAAGACTTCAGGGTTGCCCAGAACGGATGGCATTGGCCGCCCAGCGGCCTGCGACCAGAATGCGCCTGCGATCGGGTGGGGGTTGCCGTCTTGCGCAGCCGTTGCCATAGCGAGCCAGCCTGGAAAGTCGTCAGCCCTTATCGGCCGACTTGCCGTGCCTGGCGAGGCGATTCCCACCAGCCGCGGCCGACCCTCGGTGAGTGTGCCTGTCTTATCAAAGACAAGGTGGGTAAGCTCAGCAGCCTTCTGTAGGCTTGTAGCGGTGCTAAAAAGCCAGCCGCGTTGGGCGGCCCGCGCCAGGCCTGTCGCAACCGCCATTGGGGTGGCAAGCCCCAGCGCACAGGGGCAGGCAATTACAAGCAAGGCGATCGTGCGCTCTAGGGCAACCACAAACCCGGGGCCCCAGAGGCTCTGCCCAAGAAGATTGGTGGCTGCCAGTATTGCCACTAGGGGAACGAAGACCGCGGCCACACGGTCGGCCCATGCTGCTATCGGGGCACGACTGGCCAGTGCGCTGCGCATCTGATCCCGCAGTCGGGCCTGACGCCAGTCTTCAGGATTTCCTTCCACTTGCACAACCACCGGCGCCACGAGATTGATGGCTCCACCGGTTACGCGATCACCTACCCCGCGGGCTGCGGGCTGGGACTCACCCGTGAGTCCGGCCTCATCAAACTCTGTGGCGCCATCTAGAATTCGCCCGTCACAGACGAGCCTCTCGCCTGGCGCAACCCAGATCTGATCGCCCGCCCGAAGCGATGCGGAGGCGACCGCAGCCATTGCTCCAGGTTGGTCGGCCTTCTGGGGGCTATCGCTGCTATCGGCGGCCTGCAGACGAGAGGCGGTGACAGCGGGCTCCTCTAAAAACGGGGCCAGCGCGGCCAGGGTTCGTGCCTGTGCCCTGGCCTGCAGTCGCTGGCCAATATGCAGCATGGCGATGACCACTACCGAGGCCTCGAAATACACCGGGCTGGAATATCCGAGAACCCAGACCGCCATGGACCAGAGATAGGCGGTTCCTGTGCCCAGCAGAATCAGCGTCGCCATGCTTGCCCGCCCATGGGTCACTGCCCGCATGCCTGCACGGGCGATGGGCGCGCCTACCCAGAGCTGCATGAGGCTGGCGAGCAGTGCCTGAATTACCAGCGGAACAGGCCCGTGGCCACTCGGACCCCCTTGGCCCGCCGCGCCCATGGTCATGGTCATGGTCTCGGCTCCGCTAGACCCCAGAATCATTGCCACCATCTCTATTGACAGCACGCCTAATGCCACGATGGAGACCAGGGTCGACAGTGGTGGTCTGCTGGTCTCTGCTTCTGTGGGGGAGTGGGCCGCTGCGGCGGACACGGCGGGCGACGCTGACACGGCGGCCGATGTTGGGGAGGCTGCCCACGGACTTGCGGCATATCCGGCCCGCCGAATCGCTGCAACCGCCGCGTCAAGATCCGTTCCGAAGACCCGTGCTCGATGCTCCAGAAGGCTCACCTCCGCCCGGGCATGGGGGATCTTTTCCACGGCCTTGACAACGCGGGCTACACACCCTGCGCAGGTCATCCCTTCAATCTGCAGGTCTATAAAGGAGTCTGCCATTACTTTAATATCCAATTGGGCATTAGGTGTTCCAGAGGCCGATCTGTGTCTGACGCGTTCCGCGTAAAGGCCCTGTTCGCGCGGGCGGGTACTAAGTGGCACAGGCTGCGGGCGACATAGGCCGCGCTGTGCTGGATCTTTATTGTGACGGAGGTTCGAATGGCGGTACCTGGGTATCGGAGATCTCTTTGGCGTTCAGCCCCTCTAGGGGGGCTTTCGGGTCGAATGGGCGCGCTCCTGCTTCTGGCGCTTATTGTTACCGCCCTGGCGGCCTGGTGGTCGCTGCGCTTCAGCCCCGCCCCCGTGGTTGAGGGTACAGACCTTACGGGCGCACCGGTGGCCACTGCAGGCCTGCAGGGCAAGCCCTATCTTATTAATTTCTGGGCTACGAGCTGCGTAACTTGCGTTAAAGAGATGCCCGATATCGTGGCCTTACATGAAGAGTTTTCGGGACAAGGCTTTCGTACGATCGCGGTGGCGATGAGCTACGACCGCCCCGACTATCTCCAGAAGTTTGTCGAGGACCGTGCCCTGCCGTTTACCGTCTTGCATGACCAGTCCGGCGCCTGGGCCCAGGCCTTCGGTGATGTCTCGGTGACACCCACCACGTTTGTGGTGGATGCCCAAGGACAGATTATTAAGCGCTATGTCGGCGAGCCAGATTTTGCCGCCCTTCGTCGTTGGCTAAAAGACGCGTTGGCGGGCTAGTAGATATAAAACCCCCGACCGCTCTTACGCCCTAAAAAGCCCGCAGCCACCATTTCTTTGAGCAGCGGGGCGGGCCGGTATTTCGGGTCCTCAAAGTGGTCGGTGAGCACATTCATAACGGCCAACAGCACATCGAGGCCGATGAGGTCAGCCAGGGCCAGGGGTCCAATGGGATGGTTGCAGCCAAGCTTCATGCCGTTATCGATTTCTTCTGGGCTCGCCAACCCTTCGGCATAGACAAAGACCGCCTCATTAATCATCGGGCAGAGCAGCCGGTTGACGACAAAGCCCGCACTGTTCTTGACTCTAATAGGTGTCTTGTCGAGTGCCTTGGCTGTGGAGAAAACCCGGTCGGTGGTCTCGGGGTCGGTCTTAAGCCCCTCAATGACCTCCACCAGAGGCATTACCGGGACGGGGTTAAAGAAATGCATCCCCACGAAACGGCCAGGGTGCTGAATCTGGGCGGCCAGTCGGGTGATAGACAGCGAGGAGGTATTGGTCGCGATAATGGTCTGCGGCTCAACCACCGACTCGAGCGCCTGCAGAATCTTGACCTTGACGGATTCGTTTTCTGTGGCCGCCTCAATCACCATCTCCACGCCCGCCAGGCTTGAGATGTCTGTCGTGGTCGCGATGCGTGCCATCGCCTGGGTCTTCTGCGCCTCGGTGAAGGCCCCTTTCTTGATAAGTCGGTCGAGAGAGCCCGCGATCGTTGCAAGCGCTTTGTCGAGGGCCGGGGCTGCCAGATCCTGGACCACCACCTCAAACCCGTGTACCGCAAAAGCCTGGGCGATGCCATTTCCCATAGTGCCTGCGCCGATGATTCCTATTTTTGCCATGTGGTGCACTCCTTTTCTGCCGAATGACGGCTAACGATGGGGCGGGGGGATGATGCGTGATTGAAAACGATAAATCGCAAGGGTTGCCCTCAGGGTGGGCCACCACCGGACGGGGGCTGTCTTGGTCCCTGACTCTTGAAGATAGGCCTTCTGAAGCACCGTCATATTGAGCGAGGACAAGAGCTGCTCAAAGTCTTTGGTCGTAGCAAAGTGAAGATTCGGCGTGTCATACCACTGAAACGGAATACGTTGGTTCACCGGCATATAGCCTCGGGCAAGTGAGGCGAGGTGTGACCAGTGCCCAAAATTGGGGATGCTCACAATCACCTCGCGCGCCAGCTGCGCAATCTCTGTAAGAATGTGTTCGGTACGTTGGGTTGCCTGGAGGGCCTGCGACAGAATTACGAGGTCGAACCGGCTGCCCGAGAAGATCTCTAGGCCTTCATCAATATTGGCCTGGACCACATTGACCTTCTTGGCTAAGCACTGCAGCAGGTTGTCATGGGCGATCTCTGCCCCATAGCCTTGGCAGCCTCGATACTCCGAGAGCCAGGCCAGTAGACTGCCATCCCCACAGCCCAGATCAAGAACACGTGATCCAGTGGGTATCCAGTCTGCAATATAGGCGAGGTCTGGCCGAAGCCCTTGCTCTGGATGGGTTTTCATCGACTCGACCCCTGTGGTCCGATCGGCCGCGCCGTCTCGGTTCTTCATTTGGCTGCGCCCTCCGCGCAAAGGTCGTGGGCGATGTGGGCGAAGTAGCTGCGGATCACTTCGTGGTAGCGATGGTCGGCCATAAGAAAGGCATCGTGCCCATGGGGAGCGTCGATCTCCGCATAGCTGACGCGGGCATTGTTGCGCATGAGTGCCGAGACAATCTCCCGTGATCGCTCCGGCGGAAAGCGCCAGTCGGTGGTGAATGACACCAGGCAAAAGCCCGCCTGCGCCGGGGACAGTGCTGCCGCGAGGTCGCCACCGTGGTCGCGGGCGGGGTCGAAGTAGTCCAACGCCCGGGTGATGCGGAGATAGGTATTGGCGTCAAAGTACGTCGAGAACTTCTCGCCTTGGTACCGCAGATACGACTCGATTTCAAATTCCACATCAAAGCCAAATCGATAGCCGTCGCCGCCCCGCAGGCTGCGCCCAAACTTCTGGGCCATGTCATCGTCGGAGAGGTAGGTGATATGCCCAATCATTCGGGCGACCGACAGCCCATGCCGGGGTACCACGCCATGGGCGTAGTAGTGCCCCCCATGAAAATCGGGGTCATTCAGAATGGCCCGTCGGGCAACCTCATTGAAGGCGATATTCTGCGCCGATAGCCGCGGGGTTGAGGCAATGACCACCGCATGGGCCACACGTTCTGGGTAGGCGATGGCCCACTGCATCGCCTGCATGCCACCAAGGCTTCCGCCCATCACCGCGGCAAACCGCTTGATGCCGAGCCGATCAGCCAAGAGCGCCTGGGCGCGGACCCAATCTTCAACGGTAACCACCGGAAAGTCGCTCCCATACGGGCGTCCGGTGGCCGGGTTACCGCTGGTTGGCCCAGTGGACCCAAAACAGGAGCCCAGGTTATTGACTCCGATGACAAAGAACCGGTTGGTATCCACGGGCTTGCCGGGCCCAATCATGTTGTCCCACCAGCCGATATCTTGCGGGTTGTCCGGCCGTGTACCGGCCACATGGTGTGAGGCGTTAAGGGCATGACAAATGAGTACCGCATTGTCGGCCTGTGGACTAAGCGTTCCGTAGGTCTCGTAGGCCAGCGAGAACGCACCGAGCGTCTGGCCGCTGAGAAGCGCAAGTGGCCCGTCGAAGTCAGCCTGTAGCGCGGTTACGGGACCCACGGACCCCACAGACCCGTCAGACGGGGTGGAAAGATTCATGACAGACCGCCTGGCGACGACACACTTTTTTTCATTTTCAAGATTCTTGGTTCGCAACACTGTCGAGGTCTACTTTCAGCCAAGAGGAGAAGCCCGACATGCACCGTTCGCCGTTACTCGATGTCCTTACCGCCCATCATGCGCAACAAGAAAAGACGCCTACCCCTCAGATTCATCTGCCCTCAGCCGCTACTGGAACGAGCTATTCTCCCGGAAATCGGCGTAGCCTGCGTCCGGGCGGCACCGCAGTCATTCAGATCCATGTCAAAGAGCCAGAAGCACAGCCCGCCTGGTCGGCATTGACGCCCCGACAGTTCGAGGTGCTGCAGTGTCTGGCCGAGGGCAAGCCCACCAAGCTGATCTGCCGCAGCCTACAGATGTCCGAAGGAACCGCCAAGGTCCATATCAGCGCGATTCTTCGGGCCTTTCAGGTACGAAACCGGGCCGAGGCCGTAGTGGCCGCGCTTCGCATGGGCTGGATTCAGACTGTGGTCGCGGGGACGACCACACCGATGACGGCTGCTGCCCAGCCTGAGTTGCAGCCGTAAGTGGCCTTGGCTCAGATCTTATTGAACTCGGCAAGCGCAGTCCGTAGTGCGGCCGTATCGCCCAGTCGTGTCAGACGTCGTGCCGGCCGGGCGAGTGCCGCCGCATTGCACCGAAGGGCCTCCTGCTTTACCCGCAGGATCTCTGTCGAATGCATGGAGAATTCGCGAAGACCAAGGCCAATAAGGATGCGCGTAAACCGCGGGTCGCCGGCCATTTCTCCGCAGAGCGATACCGGCGTGTCCGCCCGTCGACAGGCGGCAATCGTATTGTGGATAAGACGAATCACGGCCGGGTGGAGTGGGTCGTAGAGGTGGGCTACCTCGCTGTCTGTCCGGTCAATAGCGAGGGTGTATTGAATGAGGTCATTGGTACCAAGCGAGGCGAAGTCGATGTGGGCCAAGAGCCCATCGATTGCAATGGCCGCCGAGGGTACCTCGATCATTGCACCCACCGGCACATTCCGGTCATAGGCATGACCTTGCGAGTGCAGGTCTCGCATAGCCCGACCAATTAGCTCACGTGCCGCAATCATTTCGGGCGGCCCGCTAATCAGCGGCACGAGTATTTTTACCGGGCCAAATGCCGAGGCACGCAGTATGGCCCGAAGCTGAGCAAGAAAAATTTCAGGCTCCGCCAGACAGAGCCGAATTGCCCGCAACGCAAGGGCCGGATTGGCAGGGCGCGCACGACTTGCCTGTAGGGCAGGCACATCTTTGTCGGCTCCTGAGTCTAGGGTACGAATGGTGACCGGACGGCCTGACATGGCCTCCACCACACTGCGATAGGCGGAGAACTGTTCTTCCTCAGTGGGCATCGAGGTGCGGTTCATAAACAAGAACTCACTGCGCAGCAGGCCCACGCCCTCGCAGCCCCGCGATAGGGCTGTAGCCGCGTCTTCCGGCAAGTCAATATTGGCAAGCAGCATGACCCGCTGACCATCGACAGTCGTGCTCTCCACGTGGCGGATCTGCTCAAGCTGCTGAAGCACAAAGGCCTGATGGGTCTGCCGGCTGCGATAGGCCGCGAGCGCCGACTCTTCTAGCGCTCCGAGCACCTCACCATGCTCGGCATCGAGGACAATAAGGTCGCCCTGTTCGACGCGGTAGTGAAGGCCAGGAACCCCCACCACAGCCGGTAGCCCCAGGCTTCTGGCCAGAATGGCGGTGTGCGAGGTTGCGCTGCCATTGTCGGTGGCAAAGCCTGCGAAGGCATGTTGTCGCAGCAAGAGCATATCGGCCGGCAAGATGTCGCGGGCCACAAGAATCCAGGGGGGCTGTAGAGGGTCAAACGCCTCGGATGCAAAGACTCGGCCCAGGCCCTCGGCGCCCTGCATGGCCTTTAATATGCGCTCTACGATCTGCTGTACATCGGCCTTGCGCTCACGAAGATAGGCATCTTCGATCTCGTCGAATTGGCCGGCAACCGCTTCGAGCTGCTGCACCAGAGCCCACTCGGCATTACAGCGGTCCTCTGCGATGCGACGCTCGGTGGCTTCGATGAGAAGCGGATCACTAAGGACAATCGCCTGGAGATCTAAAAAGGCCCGAAGCTCCGCAGCCGACTCTGGTCCAAGGGCCTCACGTAGCTCCTCGAGTTCGGAGACGACCTGGGCTACCGCATGGCGAAACCGATCCAACTCTGCGGCGATCTCGTCTTGGGCGACAACCCGCCGGGGCTGGTCGAGCTGGGCGGGCGCAAGCACCCAGGCCCTGCCAATCGATAAGGCATCTCCTACGCCAATGCCTGCCAGAGACCAGCCACTCATTGGTCTTCCCCAAATCGATCTGCGACCAAGGCCACCAGCGCAGCAAGGGCCTCTTCGGCCTGCTCTCCCTCTGTCAGAATCGTGATCTCGGTACCCGGCCCGGCAGCCAACATGGTCACGCCAAGGACGCTTTTGGCATTGATCTTCTTGCTACCCCGTATCAGCCAGACTTCACAGGGAAATCGGGTGGCCAGCTGCGAGAGTTTCGATGAGGCCCGAAGATGTAGCCCGAGCGCGTTAATGATGGGGACGGTTGCCTGAGCCATGGGGGGCCTGTCGATTACGCGGAATCGTCTTGGCCAGAGATCGTGCAGCAGCTGGCATGCTCGGACTGGCAGAGTTTTTGATGCAGGCTCTTGGCGTCCATCTCTTTGTAGGTCAGTGCGCGCAGTAGGGTGGGCAGGCTTGCAGCGGCGAGACCTTGCCCGGAATGCTTTTGCAGCCAGCGGACGATGCCATTGGCCGGGGTAGCCCCAGCGAGGTCGGTGAGCAGCAGCACCTCGGTGGGGGAACCTATTTCTTCCCACCGGGCGGTGATCTGTCTCTCGACCTGCTCCGGGGATTGGCTTGCCAGTACATCGATGACTTCGACTTCATCGAGCCTGCGACCAAACCCATGGCAGGCCACCGCATGGAGTGCGGAAGCGAGCGGTGCATGACAGATGAGAAAAAGGGAGGTTGCCATTGGTCGAAGTTAAGAAGAGGCCTTCTGAAAGCCTGCCGCCTGGAGGTATTCCACGCGGCGAGAGGCCTGACCGAAATTTTCTTCGAGGACGCCTACAAACTGGGCTGCAATATCGTGGCCCGTCTGTCGGGCAATTTCTTGAAAGCCCGTTGGGCTCGTGACGTTGATCTCGGTCAGACATTCACCGATGACATCAAGGCCCACCAGAAAGAGGCCACGTTGCGCAAGCACTGGCCCGATCTGCTCTGCAATTTCTCGGTCGCGGTTTGACAGCGGGCGGGCCTCGCCGCGACCACCGGCTGCGAGGTTTCCTCGAGAGGCGCCCTCTGGGGGAATACGGGCCAGGCAGTACGGCACAGGGACGCCATTGATCAAAAGAATCCGCTTGTCGCCCTGGGCAATTTCAGGAAGAAATCGCTGAACCATGATGGCCCGTTGCCCTTGTTCAGTAAGGGTCTCGATAATAACCGGCAGGTTGGGATCTCTGGCATGAGTTACAAAAATTCCCGCCCCGCCCATAGCATCGAGCGGTTTATAGACCACCTGGGGATGGTCCTGGGCAAACCGGCGCAGGCTCTCCATGTCTTGAGAGACCATACCGGCAGGCGCCCAGTGGGCAAACTCTAAGACCGACATCTTCTCGCCATGGTCGCGCAGCGCCTGGGGCCTGTTAATGACAGGGAGGCCCTGGGCCATGAGCCGATCGAGCATCTGGGTGGCCACCAGGTACTGGACGTCAAAAGGGGGGTCCTTTCGCATGATGGCAAGGTCGAGGTCTTGGGGCCGTAAGACCTCTGTGCTCTCTACCGCATACCAAGGAGCTGCACGGTCACCCTGCCAGGGCAGTAGCCTGAGACGCTGGGCAGAGATCGACACCGAGAGACCCTGGGTATTCCAGCCCGCCTGTAGACCATCGGCCCCGCAGGCCCAGACACTATGGCCACGGGCCTGGGCCGCCAGCATCATGGCCCGGGTGGTGTCTTTTTCAGGCTTGAAGGTCTCTGGTGGATCACAGACGAAGAGGATCTGCATCGCGCGCCCTGTTCTAGGCCTCAAGGCTGCTGTCGGCCCGGCGCGCGGCCGGGTGGGTGGCCTGTATCTCTCGAGAAGCGCCTAGAAGGGCGAGCCGTGAGATGACGCCGTAGAGATAGAGGCGGTTGGGAGTAGCATCGGGGTTGGCCTCTGCAATGGGCTGCTGGCAGCTCTGTTCGAAGGCCAGAGGCACAAACCGTGCACCAGGGGCATTGAGATTCTCATCGGGGCCGCGGTCAACATGTACACGGTAGAAGCCGCCGACCACAAACCGATCCACCATGTAGACGACCGGCTCGGCCACTGCCTCGCCCTCGGGCTGCAGTACTGTCTCAAACGAGTGCACGCCCTCTTGCACAAGGACATCGTGGACTTCCAGACCCTCCTTGCCGACGGCCATTTTGTTACGTTGCTTGCGATTGAGATTGAGTACCTCAGAGGGGTCTTTTACCGTCATGATGCCCATGCCGTAGGTGCCAGCATCGGCCTTGACGACCACAAACGGGGTCTGCTGGATGTCGTACTCGCGGTACTTCGCACGGATCTTATGCAGAAGGTCTGAGACGCGATCGGATAGACAGTCTTCTCCCTGGCGCGCATGAAAGTCAATGCCCTGGCAGCGATCGAAATAGGGGTCGATAAGCCATGGGTCGATCTGCAGACGTTGTGCAAACTCTTGGGCCACCGAGCGGTAGGCCGTAAAGTGCTGCGACTTTCTGCGCGAGGCCCACCCGGCATGCAGCGGCGGCAGAATGGCCTGCTGGGACAGCCCCTGAAGGGGCGGGGGCACGCCGGAGGAGAGGTCGTTGTTGAGCAGAATGAGGCAGGGATCAAAACCGGCCAGCCCCAGGCGATCGCCATCTCGAACCAGTGGTTCAAGGAGGAGTTCGACCTCGTGACCGGATGGGGTTACGGCCCGAATGGGGGTGGGGCCGGTGAGATCGGGCAGCAGGCTACCCACACGCACATTGAGCCCCGCCTGCTTGAGCAGGCTTACGAGGCGCGCGACATTAGAGAGGTAGAAGACATTACGGGTATGGTTTTCTGGAATGACTAATACCCGGGCAATGTCTGGGCAGTGACTCTCGACACTGGCCATGAGTGCCTGCACCGTTACGGGCAGAGCCGCCTCGCTAAGGTTATTAAACCCCCCCGGAAATAGATTGGTGTCGACCGGTGCGATCTTAAAGCAGGCGTTGCGAAGGTCTACTGACCCATAAAAAGGCGGCGGATGCACCCGCCACTGCGCACGAAACCAGTGTTCGATATCGGTACTGTGGGCGAGCACGCGTTTCTCGAGATCGATGAGCTGGCCGCACAGGCTTGTCTGTAGTTGAGGGGTCATGCACCCGATTGTAGCGGGGCTGCCTCTGGCCCCGTATAAATAAAAAACCCGCGGCGTGCCAGTATGGGCAGACCGCGGGTCAAGGGGTCGTCGTACGGAGGAGAGACCCTTAGGAGGAAGTGTTACGGGGTTAGAGGTAGTAGGCCTTCTCGCCGTGTGAGGTGACGTCTAGGCCTTCACGCTCCTCTTCTTCGGAGACGCGCAGCCCCGTGACCAGATCAGTAACCTTGTAGGCAATAAACGCCACCACTGCCGAAACAATGATTGTGATGATCACCCCTTCAGCCTGAATTGCAACCTGGCTGCCGATAGAAAAGTCATCGCCGCCTGTGCCGCCCAGCGATGGCGCGGTGAAAACACCAGTCAGAATGGCACCCAGGATGCCGCCAATGCCGTGGACACCGAAGACATCCAGAGAGTCGTCTGCGCCAAGGAGCTTCTTGAGCTGCGAGACTGCCCAGAGGCAGATGAAGCCTGAAAGGGCACCGATGACGATCGCTCCCATGATTCCTACGGAGCCGCATGCAGGGGTAATGGCAACGAGACCGGCCACTGCACCAGAGGCTGCGCCAAGCATCGAGGCCTTACCGCGGAAGACGGCCTCGCCGAGACACCATGCAAGAACTGCGGCTGCTGTGGCGAACAGGGTGTTGGCAAAAGCGAGGGTCGCACCAGAGGTGGCCTCAAGGTTTGAACCTGCGTTAAAACCAAACCAGCCCACCCAGAGCATAGATGCACCCACCATGGTGAGTGTCAGGGAGTGCGGGGGCATAGGCTCCTTGCCGTAGCCGATGCGCTTACCAAGAACATAGGCGCCAACTAGCCCAGCGATACCGGCGTTGATATGGACCACCGTTCCACCGGCGAAATCAAGCGCGCCCTTGTCGAGAAGGTAACCGCCAGGGCCCCAGACCATGTGTGCGACCGGGATGTAGGCAAAGGTAAACCAGAGCACCGAGAAGAGAAGCACCGCACTGAACTTGATCCGCTCAGCGAAGGAGCCTACCACCAGGGCACAGGTCAGGCCCGCAAAGGTGCACTGGAATGCGATGAAAATCATCTCGGGAATCTTCACGTTGTCTGTGAAGGTGTCGGCGAGAGAATCTGGCGTGACCCCGGCGAGAAACAATTTTGAGAAGCCCCCGATGATCGGGTTGGCCTCGGTGAAGGCCAGGCTGTAGCCATAGACTGCCCAGAGCACGGCGATGAGAGAGAACACCACCATCACCTGCATGAGCACCGACAACATATTCTTGGTGCGAACTAGGCCGCCGTAGAAAAGGGCCAGGCCAGGGACAGCCATAAACGTCACCAGGAGCGTGGAGACCATCATCCAGGCCACGTCTCCTTTTACGACCTCAACCGCGGCCGCGGCAGCGGGTGCAGCCTCGGTGGGGCTGGTCTGCGCGAGGGCTGGCATCGCAGCCATTGCAGCGGCAGCAACAAACAATCCGAGTAGGTGTAGCGGACCCATCGGTTTAGAAATTAGTGCTTTCATGATTAACCTCGTAAACAAAGGAAGGGGGGGCGGGCTAGAGGGCCTCTTTGCCCGTCTCGCCGGTGCGTATCCGGATCACGGATTCAAGGCTCGTGATGAAGATCTTTCCGTCGCCAATCTTTCCGGTGCGGGCGGCGTTCTCGATGGCCTCAACAGCCTGGTCCGTCATCTCGTCGCTGACGGCCACTTCGACCTTGACCTTGGGCAGAAAGTCGACCACATACTCTGCGCCACGGTAGAGCTCAGTGTGACCCTTCTGGCGGCCGAAGCCTTTGACCTCGGTTACGGTAATGCCCTGCACCCCGATACCCGAGAGGGCCTCACGGACCTCGTCGAGCTTAAAGGGCTTGATCACTGCGGTGATAAGTTTCATGAGTGTCCTCGAGTAAAGAGAGGGTGGTGGAAGGGGCGCGGTGACGCGCCCTATGGGTAGCGGTTAGAAGGATTTGGAAACGGTCAGGATGGCCTTTGCGTCATACAGCTTTGTTGTTCCGTTAGGGCCGCCGGTAAAGGCTGCCTTCTCCGCTGCGGATAGACCAGAGGTACCCACGTACGCGAGGGTTACTGAGAAGTCCGACGGCAACGCATACGACACTCCGACGGAGTAGTCGTTATATGTGGGGTTTGAAGTACCTTTGACCTTTTGCTGCCCATAGGCCGCCGAGAATGAAATTGCCTCTGATACGGGAAGTTCAACGGCAAGGGATTGATATACAGAACTCTTCGAATCAGAGAACCCAAACCAGAGTCCGTCGGTCTGTGAGTATTTATACGAAACTGGCCCATAAGAAAGCCCGAGATAAAACTCAGTTGTATTCTGCGACACGGCGGGCTGGTTACCCGGGTAGTAGTACTTAAGTGCGCCGACATCAAGCCCCAAGCCTAGCGGCAATTCACTTGAGTAGCCGCCATATACATCGATCTCTTGGCCGTTACCGCCCGTATTGGCCCAGTAAGAGACATTAGAAGTCCAAGTACCAACGTATAGACCGCTCGAATGGACAAGGTCGAAACCACCTTGAGCCGCAGGTTTACCGTCCGTTTGTGTGATCCCTCGAAATTTGTAGTCACTGGTTAACCCAAAATTTCCAGAAATCTCAATCCCGGAGTCAGCCGCCTGTGAAGCGACCGGAAGTGTCAGTGCAGCCATCGAGAGTGCCAGAAGCGTTTTTTTCATCGTTGATCTCCAAAAGAGGTGGAAGAGGTGCAGAGGTCTAGTAGCGATTTGCGTGCCAGCCCTTAAACACCAGAAAACACCTGCCATTTCCCCGGATTCGCCATAGCTGTGATGGGTTTTGGTGCCAGGCCGCCGGCCAGGTGGCACCAAAAATGTGCGGCCTGCACCACCGATGACCAAGGGCCCGCTATGTCGTCTGGCCCTAATTACTGATACTGTTTTGGGTATGAAGCCTTTTTCCATGCCCGAATTGCCCCCCGTCTTTGCGGATGTTCAGCGGCGTATCAGCGAGCTTGTGGGTTCTCATCCGGCGGCTGAGGCCCAGGGGCAGCTTCGCCAGGCGCTCGAGTCTGCGCTACAGCGGCTCGATCTCGTCACCCGCGAGGAGTTTGCGCAGCAGCAGCGCTTGTTGGCGCTTGCTGAGGAGAAGATTGCGGCGCTCGAGGCATTGCTCGCCGAGCAGGAGGCTGGGCGTTCCGACAGGTCGGACCGGCCCTAGCGCATACTTCGTCTACGCCTTCCGGGTACTAGTCGACCCCTTCCTAAGGGGTAAGACTCAGGGGCATGACTACAGCCCTTGCCACCACCCATGTCTTGTCTGGCCTCTCGACGCAGGCCGTTCGCGTAGAGGCCGATCTTGCCAACGGCCTACCCCAGTTTTCTATTGTTGGCCTTCCCAGTACCGCGGTACGTGAGGCCCGCGACCGCGTGCGCGCCGCACTGGTCAATGGTGGCTTTGGTTTTCCCGATCGCCGCGTCACGATTAATCTCGCGCCTGCCGATCTGCCCAAAGACTCTGGACGCTTCGACCTCGCCATTGCTCTGTCTATTCTCGCCGCCTTTGAAAAGATTCCGGCCTCTGCCCTTGGCGGCTGGGTCTTTGCGGGTGAGCTTTCACTCTCTGGAGAACTCCTGCCCATACGGGCGGCATTTGCCTATGGCCTGTCGGTAGCCCGAGGCTTTCAGGCGTCTTCCGTAACGGGCATGCGCCTGATGGCGCCAGCGGCCAATGCGGCAGAGCTTGCGCTTCTCGGGCCAGAGCAGCCCATCGTCTGTGTAGAGAACCTTCAAGAGGCCTGCGCAGTGGTTCAGGGTCGGGCCCCGGGTAGACGGCCTATAGAGCTTCTCGCGCACCCCGACCGAGCCATCTCGCCAAACATCAGGATTTCCAAGAGTGCCGACACCGACGATGGTGCCGATCGCACGCAGGAGGCCGACGCCGAGCGTCCCCTACGTTGGGAGTCGATACGTGGCCAAGAGATGGCCCAGTATGCGGCGATGGTGGCGGCAGCTGGCCACCATAGTCTCCTACTTCTTGGCCCTCCTGGGGTGGGAAAGTCGATGATTGCCGAGCGGCTTGTTGGATTGATTCCGCCCCTTAAGACGGCCGAGGCCCAGGAGGTCTTGGCCCTGGAGAGTCTGGATCTGCCGGCATCGGCTGACCCTATGCGGTTGGTGCGCTATCGCCAGGGACTCTGGCGCCGGCCGCCTTTTCGCGCACCCCACCACACCACCTCGTCGAAGGCCTTAATCGGCGGGGGTAACCCGATTCGCCCCGGCGAAATCTCGCTGGCCCACCGAGGCGTACTTTTTCTTGACGAATTACCAGAGTTTTCACGAGATGCACTGGAGTCGCTGCGTGAGCCTCTACAGACGGGTGAGGTACGCGTGGTGCGAGTCCGTGACCGACAAACCCTGCCAGCACGGGTACTTCTGGTTGCCGCGATGAATCCGTGTCCCTGCGGGTTTTATGGCGTGAAGCAGAGCAAGAAATCCTGTCGTTGCTCGGCAGAGCAGGTCGCCCGCTATCAAGGCCGGCTCTCTGGCCCCTTGCTGGACCGGTTCGAGCTGGCCATCATGCTTCAGCCCGCCTCGGAGCCGGTGGATTCTGCCGAGCCACAGCCGGGCCTCTGCGCCCTAAACGATGCGGACGGGCAACCCCTGACCACCGAGGGCCGGGTGAGGATTGTCAACGCCGCCCGTGAACGTGCCCTAGCCCGGCAGGGCTGCCCCAACGCCCAGCTGACCCCGGAGCAGTTGGATCGGCTCGACCTGATTGAGCCGCAGGCGCGGGCCCTGCTCATGCAGTTTGTTTCCCGCACTGACGCCAGTCTGCGGGTCTCGGATCGGCTTATACGCGTGGCGATGACTCTGGCTGATCTGCAGGGCGCCGATCGGGTAGGGGTGCCGGAGATGGCCCAGGCGATTGATCTTCGACGTGGACTTGATAGGCCGGCTGCCCTGGCCGAATAAGCCAGAGCAGGGCGGCGGCCTGCAGCCCCACCCAGAAGCCAAAGGCCAGTCGCATGGCATCGGCCTCCTGCATCGCAAATCCGCGAAACAGATCAATCAACAAGCCGAGCCCCCATTGCACGGCAAAGGCCCCCATAAAGACCAGAAAGTTAAAACTGGTGCTGGCCCGACCCGAGAGCGCCTTGGGAAAGACCAGCGCAAAACGGGTGTAACTCAGCGTGGTGACACCTGCTGCTAGAAAGGTAAGGCCCCAGCCAATGAGTGGGTGTGGCCATAGCCCCAACACCGCGCTCGTACTAAAGACGAGTTTCATAAGCAGGCCGCCCACCATAAACCGAAAGAGGCTTGGGCCTGGATGAATGACCCGTCCCGCGAGGGAGGCCACTGTTAAGTGCGAGGCGGTGACGCCGAGGGTGAGCACGAAGAGGCCCCAGGCAGCCTCTGCATTGGAGAATCCCTCAACCACCCGAAACCAGGGCCCAAGCCAAAGCCCATGCAGCGCCAAGAACCCGCCGAAGGTCACCACCGCGAAGGGCAGCATGCGCCAAAACTCGTGGTGCGAAAAGATCGTGTCAAGGCCGTCGCGGGTGTCTGCCCAGAGGCCCTTGGGGGGGCCGCCTGTGGGAGACCCTGGAATGGGAATGGGGGGCAGCAGCCAGGCAATGGCCAGCGCCGAGAAGCCAAAGAGCAGTGCCAGTATCCAGAAGACCCCACGCCAGCTGGTGATCTGCAGCAGCCATTCGACCGGAAGTGTGGCGCTGAGCGCACCAATCGACCCCACGACGAGCATCGCCGAGGCCAGCGGCGCCTGTAGACGGTCTTCAAAGAGCATCCGAAAGGCCTTGTACCCCGCCATGAGACAGGCCGAGACGCCAGCACCGATGAGCGCGCGCCCTATCCAGAGCATCCAGAAATCGTTGGCCATTGCGGTGAGGCAGGCGCCCAGCAGGGCGATGATCAGCAGACTGCCCTCGACCCGTCGGGGGCCATATCGGTCGAGTAGCACACCGAGGGGAATCTGCATGGCGGCAAAGGACAGAAAGTAGGCGCTTGCCAAGAGTCCGAGCTCGGCGGCTGAGAGACCCAATTCCTGGACCAGGGATGGGGACAGCACTGCATTGATGGTGCGCAGCGCGTAGGACAGCGCATAGCCAAAGGCAAAGGGCCAGAAGACGGCAAAGAGTGGGCTGGGCCCGTGCGGGCGTGACATGGGCATGGGCCGAGATGCCTAAGCGGGGAGCGTCACGACGGAAGATAAAAACTGGTCGGCAGCCTCGAGATCAAAACCTTCGACAGGCCCCACAACCTTTGCTTCAAACACATAGGGGGCCCTGACCCAGGTACGCATCTCCAGACGGGCTGATACGGGTGGGGCATCGGGCACAAGCCGCAGGCTGCCAATAGCGGATAGGCGTTCTGCTGGCAGGGTGTCCATGGCCTCTCCGGGCGTTGACTCTGATGCAATATTGCGCAGCATGGCCTGCTTTAGTCCACGGGCAAGGTCTGCCAGCAAGGGGTCAGGCCCGGTGGGGCGCGCGTCGGCCTCGGCCCGTGCCGCCTCTGGCATGGGCTGTGCAATCCCGAGGGTAAACCTCTGCTCGTCGATTACTGCTGCCCAGAGCGTGAGTCTGATTGCTGCTGCCCCCTTTCGTAGAGGCAGCGAGAGTGTTCTAGAGAAAGAGACGGGCTTGGCCGGAAAGCTGGCTGTCCAGAGGCCTTCGGGATGGCGCACCACGCGCCAATTGAGGCGCGGGGTGCAGCCGGTCCCGAAAACGAGCGCCGCGGTGCAGAGACCAAATGCCCCGCAGAAAAAACGGCGTCGACAGGCAGGGGCGCGCGTGCCAGAAAAAGGTGACATGGAGCCGACGCGGCGTGCAGACTAGGCCCGCTCCCAGACGATTGGCTCGCCTTCGGCCAAGGCGACACGCACCATCTGGAGTACGGGTACTAGCCGCCTAGACAGGCCAACCGGCAGCTCTTGGGCCGCCAGGATATCAAGCTGCCCCTCGGCGATCGCCTGATTACGGGCCTGCTCGATTGCCCGTTCGGCCCGCGCATCACTCTCTTTGGAGGCCTGAAGTGCCGCTTCAAGCGCGATCTGTAGCGTTGGCAGCCGTTCGACCGTCCAGACACCTGGGCTATGAAACTCCTGTCTTACGGCCTTGAACACCTGTTCGGCAACCACGTCGGTCATGACAAAAGAGGCCGCGGCCTTACTCAGAAATCGAATCATCGGCTGAGTTTACGGCAGAAGGGGGGCGAGTCGACGGCCGGCCTCGTCTTGGGTGCAGCCAACCCGTTGCACATAGCTGTCGCGTTGGTCTAGGCCAATAGGCCCGAGGTTGAAGTACTGGGCTTCGGGCCGCCAGAAGTAGAAGCCGCTAACAGCGGCTGCCGGCAGCATGGCCAGGTTTTCGGTCAGACGCATGTCGATGTCTGCGGCATTTAACAAGGCAAACAGTTCTTGCTTTACAGAGTGGTCGGGGCAGGCGGGATAGCCAGGGGCGGGCCGAATGCCTTGGTACTTCTCGGCAATGAGCTCTGCGTTGGTGAGCGATTCTTGCGCGGCATAGCCCCAGAACTCGGTGCGAATGCGCTGGTGCAGCCGCTCGGCAAAGGCCTCTGCCAGACGGTCGGCGAGTGCCTTGACCAGAATGGCGTTGTAGTCGTCGCCCTTGGTCTCGTAGTCTTGGGCAATTTTCTCTGCCCCATGAATGCCCACCGCAAAGCCACCCAGGTAATCGCGTGCCGGCGCGACATAGTCTGCCAAACACTTGTTGGGCTCTCCCCGGGGCTTTTCGGTCTGTTGGCGCAGGCCATGCCAGGTGAGCACGGGCTGCTGCAACGATTCATCGGCAAAGAGGGTGATGTCTTCGGGCCCGCTGCGGCGGGCAGGCAACAGCACAAAGACGCCGTGGGCTGTGAGCCTGCGGCCCTCAATGAGGCGGGTGAGCATGGCCTTGCCATCGGCATAGACCTGGCGGGCCTGCACGCCGACAACCACATCTTCGAGAATGGCAGGAAAGGGGCCTGCGAGATCCCAGGTCTGGAAGAAGGGCGTCCAGTCGATGCATTGGGCGATTTCGTCAAGTGGGTAAGACTTTAAGACGCGACGTCCGAGGGCCCGGGGAACAGGCGCTGGCTGGGTGAGGTCGATCGTTGCGGCATTGGCCCGCGCGGCTTCGAGCGAGAGCATCTTGGTGGGGTTCTTCGCCGCGTGCCGTTCGCGTAGCTTGGCATAGTCTTTCAGCACCTCGCCCAGGTAGGCGCCCTTCTGGGCCGCGTCGCTGGTGAGCGACTGGGCCACCGGCACGGACCGCGAGGCATCAGGCACCCAGATCACGGGGCCAGAATAGTGTGGCGCGATTTTCACCGCGGTATGCACCCGCGAGGTGGTGGCCCCGCCGATGAGCAGAGGAATCTGTCGGCAACGACACCAGTCGTCGCGTTCCATCTCTCGGGCCACATGGGCCATCTCCTCTAATGAGGGGGTGATGAGCCCAGAGAGCCCGATGATGTCGGCGTTGTGGTCCTTGGCAGCCTGGAGAATCTGTTGGGCGGGAACCATGACCCCGAGATTCACCACCTCAAAGTTGTTGCACTGGAGCACGACAGAGACGATGTTTTTACCAATGTCGTGCACGTCGCCTTTTACCGTGGCAAGAATCATCTTGCCTTTGGCCTGGGTGGTGCCGCTGGCCTTCTGCTCTGCCTCGATGTACGGCACGAGATGGGCTACAGCCGCCTTCATCACCCGCGCCGATTTCACCACTTGTGGCAGAAACATCTTGCCCTCGGCAAAGAGGTCGCCCACGACATTCATGCCACTCATGAGCGGGCCTTCAATTACTTCAATCGGTCGGCCGCCGCGCGCTGCAATTTCTTGCCGCATAGCCTCGGTGTCTTCCACGATGAATTCTGTGAGGCCATGGACCAGGGCGTGTTCCAGCCGCTTCTCTACGGGTGTTTCACGCCAGGCGAGCTTTTCTTCTTCTTTCTTGCCGTCGTTCTTCAGACGCGCGGCAAATTCGATCATGCGCTCGGTGGCATTGGGTCGGCGCGCAAGCACAATATCTTCAACATGCTCGCGCAGTTCGGGGTCGAGGTCTTCGTAGACGCCGAGCTGCCCCGCATTGACGATGCCCATGGTCATGCCGGCCTTCACCGCATGATAGAGAAACACGGTGTGAATGGCCTCGCGCGCGGGGTCATTGCCGCGAAATGAAAAGCTCACATTCGAGACACCGCCAGAGACCTTGGCATGGGGCAGGTTCTGCCGAATCCAGCGGGTGGCCTCGATAAAGTCGATGGCATAGCGGTCGTGTTCCTCGATGCCAGTAGCGATGGCAAAGATGTTGGGATCAAAAATGATGTCTTCGGCAGGAAAGCCCACCGTCTCGGTGAGAAGCCGATAGGCACGGGCACAGATCTCTTTGCGCCGCGCGAGACTATCGGCCTGACCCTGCTCATCAAAGGCCATAACAATCACCGCCGCGCCGTACTTACGACACAACGCGGCCTGCCGCAGAAACTCCGCCTCTCCCTCTTTCATGGAAATAGAGTTGACGATCGCTTTACCCTGTACACAGTGCAGGCCCGCTTCAATAATGCTCCACTTCGAGGAGTCGATCATGATGGGTACGCGCGAGATGTCGGGTTCGGAGGCAATGAGATTGAGAAACCGGGTCATGGCGGCCTGCGAATCGAGCATGGCCTCGTCCATGTTGACATCAATCACTTGCGCGCCGTTTTCCACCTGCTGTCGGGCGACATCGACGGCCTTTTCAAACTCGCCGGCAAGAATGAGGCGGGCAAACTGCTTTGACCCGGTGACATTGGTGCGCTCGCCCACATTCACAAAAAACGAGGCCTCATCAATGTTGCAGGGCTCAAGCCCTGAGAGCCGCAGCTTCGGCGCAATCTCCGGAAGAATGCGCGGGCTGTAGGCCTTCACGGCCTGGGCAATCGCCGCAATGTGCTCGGGGGTGGTGCCACAGCAACCGCCCACCACGTTGACCCAGCCCACTTCGGCAAATTCCTTCAGAAAGCCCGAGGTAATGGGGGGGGTTTCATCAAACCCAGTGGGGGCCATGGGATTGGGCAGTCCGGCATTTGGATAGATGCAAATCGGCGCATCGGCCAGCCGCGAGAGTTCCTCCACATAGGGCCGCATAAGCGCCGCACCAAGTGCACAGTTCAGCCCAATGGTAATGGGGCGGGCATGGCGCACACTGTTCCAGAAGGCCTCCACCGTCTGGCCCGACAGAATGCGGCCCGAGGCATCGGTTACGGTGCCCGAGATCATGACAGGCAGGCGCTGCCCAATTTCTTCAAAGACCGTCTCGAGCGCAAAGATGGCGGCCTTGGCATTGAGGGTATCGAAGATGGTCTCAATGAGGAGCAGATCGACCCCGCCTTCGATCAGGGCGCGGGCCTGCTCGGCATAGGCCTTAGCCAGGGCCTCAAAGCTAGTATTGCGGGCGCCCGGGTCGTTGACGTCCGGCGAGATGGAGGCCGTGCGGGGCGTAGGACCGATGGCACCGGCGACAAACCGGGGATGCTCGGGGGTGGAGAACTGGTCACGTGCGGCGCAGGCCACCCGCGCCGAGGCGCGGTTCATCTCCACGACGAGCCCGGCGAGCCGATAGTCTTCCTGTGCGATGGTTGTGGCGCCAAAGGTGTTGGTCTCAATGATGTCGGCGCCGGCCGCGAGGTATTGGGTGTGAATTTTTTGAATGAGGCCGGGCTGGGTGAGGCTTAAGAGCTCGTTGTTGCCCTTGACCTCAATGCCGGTTTCAAGCGCGCGTTGTAGCGCCTGGGCTGCACTGCCTGCAAGTGCGACCGCGTGGGGACCGGAGAGCCCCTGGTAGTCGGACTCGCTGAGACTGTATTGCTGAATCATCGTGCCCATGGCCCCATCGATGATGAGGATGCGTTGGGCGAGCGCTGCCCGCAGCCTGCCAAAGGCCGATGATTCGGGAAGCGATTGGGCACCGAGCCCCTGCGACCCGGTGCCGATGGCGGGTGAGGGTGGTGCGTGTTCGGCCGGGTGAAAAGCCGTCACGCCTTAAGTCCATCGAGATAGCAGACCAGACCATCGGCATTGAGTCGCAGGTCGACATCGAGCAGTCTGCGTAACTCTGCGTCGGGGAGGTTCACGCCCTGGGTGCGGGCCTCGGCGAAGAGGAGTGCTTCCAGGTCTGCCTCAATTGCGCGTGCGCGATGGGTGCCCTTGTCTGCATGGCGGTGGGCGATTTCTACATACCGATCGATCTGGCCAAGCAGAAACTGCCCTGCCTCTTGCACGGTGCGCAACTCTGCGTAATGGGTGAGATAGACCGCCCGCGGGGCGCTCTGCATGACCCGCTTGACCGAGGCCTTCATGGCCTGCGGGTCGAACTGCGAGGGGGTGCAGGAGGCAAAGATATAGGGCCCCTGTGCCGTATCGAGGTCACGATAAGAAATGCCAAAGGTGTCTCCGGTAAAGACACTCTGGCTCTGGGTATCCACGATAAAGACATGGTGCTTGGCATGCCCCGGCGCATCCCAGAAGACAATGCGCCGACCCGCCAGAGAAATCTCGCTGCCCTCCGGCGTCTCAATAATGCGGCTTGCATCAATGGGAGTAAGCCCTCCGTAGTCCCTGCGGGCAACCTCCGGGGAATAGACCTGGCAGACCGCCTCCCAGAGCTTGGAGGGATCGGCCATGTGGCGTGCCCCGCGGGGATGCACGGTGACCTTGGCCTTCGGGCATTGCGCAAGCAGGGCCCCCGCGCCACCGGCATGGTCGAGGTGTACGTGGGTAAGAATGATGAAGTCCACAGCTTCTGGCCCGAGGCCCAGGGCCTTGAGGGCCTCTAACACGTAGGGCACCGAGTACTGGGTGCCTGTGTCGATGATCGCAACCCGCCCCTCTTCCACGATGAGATGGATAGCATCGAATTCCTGCCGGGTATACCGCGAATCGAGACCGTAGATGCCGTGACCAAAGGCCCGCAGTCCGACGGTGATGTCCTTGGCGTTGCGATGGTGATGGTGCATGTGCATAGCGAAGGCCCTTGCCTGGTTATCCAATGTCCTGATGCAGGATGTCGCGTGCGGCGCGCTCGGCAAGCAGCATAACGGGCGCATTGGTGTTGCCCGAGGTGATCGTGGGCATGGCCGAGGCATCGACGACCCGCAGGCCCGCTACGCCCCGCAGCCGAAAGCTGGTATCGAGCACGGTGTTTGCCTCTGTACATTCGCCGGAGTCGCTGACTCGGCCCATGGCGCAGGTACCTACCGGATGAAAGATGGTGGTACCGAGCTCACGGGCAGCCTGCTGCAGGTCTGCCTCTGATGTCTTCTCCGGGCCAGGAAGGTATTCTTCGGGCGAGAAGCCAGAGAGCGCGGGGCTTGCCATGATGGCCCGGGTGAGGCTGAGCCCACGCACAGCCTTTTGTAAATCGTCCTCCGTAGATAGGTAGTTGCACTGGATGGCCGGCGGCGTAAGCGGGTCGGGGTGCTGGATACGCACAGAGCCGCGGGAGCTTGGCCTCAGGTTACAGACGGAGGGAGTGATTGCATCAAAGCTATGCAGCGGTTCGCCAAATTTCGGCAGCGACAGTGGCTGAACATGCCACTCCAAGTCAGCAGAGGTCTCTTGGGGGCTACTTTTGGCAAAGGCGCCCAGGGTCGAGGGGGGCATAGTCATAGGCCCCGTACGCGAGAGGAAATACTGTGCCGCCATCCCGAATCGGGTCAATGGGTTGTTGTAAAGACTGTTCACCGTGCGGGCGCCTCGGACCTTAAAAACCGTGCGTATCTGCAGATGGTCTTGCAGGTTCTCACCCACGCCCGGGAGATCGGCCATCACGGGCACCTGCATCTCCGACAAGAGTGTGGCCGGGCCAATCCCTGATGCCTGAAGAAGCTGAGGGCTTCCGATTGCGCCAGCGGCAAGAATGATCTGTTTTCGGGCCCGCACTTCAATGCGCTGACCGTCTTGTAAGACCCGAATCGTGCGCGCGCGATGGGGCGCCTGGGCCCAGGCGCCCTTGTCGGTGCTTCTGCGCTCTCTGTTTTCTTCGAGGCCAAGGCCGAGTACCTGGGTATTGGTCCAGACTACGAGGTTCTGTCGGTGGGTAACCGGGTGGAGAAAGGCATCTGCCATGGACCATCTCCGGCCCCGCACCTGGGTGACATGAAAATAGGCGCAGCCCGCGTTGTCGCCGCGATTGAATTCGGCAATGGGCTCGATGCCCTGCTCGGCGGCGGCCCGCTGCCAGGCATCAAGAATGCGCCATTTGACGCGGGGAGATTCGACCCGCATCTCGCCCTCCGTGCCGTGCCATGTATTGCTGCCGCCAAAAAAGTTCTCTAGAGACTTGTAGATCTCTAGGGTCTGACCGGCATCGGACTGCCAGCTCCAGCGATCGTCTCCTGTGGCCTCCGCCCAGCGGTCATAGTCAGAGGCCTGCCCGCGCATGTAGATCATGGCATTGATCGATGAGCAGCCGCCGAGTACCCTGCCGCGGGCATAGTGAATAGAGCGCCCTGCAAGCCCAGGGTCTTCTGTGGTCTTGTAGCACCAGTCGGTTCGTGGGTTTCCGATGGTATAGAGATAGCCCACGGGTATCTTGATCCAGAACCAGTCGTCTCTGCCGCCAGCCTCAATAAGCAGCACCCTATGGCCGCGCTGGGCCGAGAGCCGATTGGCAAGAAGACAGCCGGCGCTTCCCGCACCGACGATGACGGTATCAAATTCGAGTTGACTCATGGCTCTGGATCTGATCCTGCGAAGGCCGGGTCATCGCCCTAAGCGATATAACTCCGGCCGGTTTCTAAAACGAAGCTCTTCTGGATAGGGAAATACATCATCCAAAATACCGTGCTCGATGCGGTCTTGCTGCGCCTGCCAGTAGCGTGCATCGAGCAGATCTGAATGGTACTTCATGAAGGGCGCGCGAAGCCGTGGCTGACCCAGCAGAAACTGCTCAAACTCCTCTGGAAAAACGTCGTTGGGACCCACGGTGTACCAGGGCTCACTCGACATCTCGTCTTCTGGGGTGCGTGGGGGCGGAATCTTTCGAAACCGGCATTCGGTTAGGTACTGAATCTCGTCGTAGTCATAGAAGACTACTCGGTGGTGCCGGGTCATACCGAAGTTCTTGTAGAGCATGTCTCCGGGAAAGATATTGGCCGCAACGAGTTGTCGGATCGCGTCACCGTATTCGCGTACCGCATGATCAACCTGGGCCTCAGTGGCATGTTCAAGGTAAAGGTTCAGGGGAATCATTCGGCGTTCGATGTAGACATGTCGGATCACAATGCGGTCATCGACCTCATCGATCATGCTTGGCGCCAGCGACTTGATTTCTTGAATCAGTGCGGGGTCGAACCGCACCCTGGGAAAGTCGACATTAGAATATTCCCATGTGTCTGCCATGCGCCCTGCGCGGTCATGCAGCTTGACCAGCTGGTACTTAGAGGCGATGTGTTCACGTGAGACATCCTTTGACCGCACATCTTTAATAATCTTAAAGACGTAAGGAAACGAGGGCAGTGTGAAGACCAACATCACCAGACCCTTAATGCCTTTGGCCACGCAGAACTGGTCATTGGAATGTTTCAGGTGGTGGAGGAAGTCTCGATAAAAGAGCGTCTTGCCCTGCTTCTGTAGCCCGAGCATGGTGTAGAGCTCGCTATTAGGCTTATGGGGCATCAGGCTTCGAAGAAAGTGCACATAGGCAGAAGGCACTTCCATATCGACCATGAAGTAGGCCCGCGCAAACGAGAAGAGAACGGAGATCTGTTCGGCATTGAAGATCACGGTGTCGAGAAAGAGCCTGCCCTTGGCATCGCGCAGAATAGGTACCGCAAAACCTAAGGGCACGCCATCATTCATGATTCTGCCGATCAGATAGGCGCCTTTATTACGATAAAAAAGCGACCGCAGCACATGAATCTGGATATCGATCTCGGTCTGGAAGGGCCGGGAGAGTTCGCGGCAGGCCGCCTTCACTACGAGCCGAAGATCGCGGTCGATGTCTTGCCAGGGACAGGCCATGCCGAGGTCTACCGCGATATTCATCAGGCAGCGCCGCAGGCCTGAGGTGCGCGGATAGTAGATGCGATAGGACGGTGGATCTGAGTCTAGATAGTCGGTAGAGACCGCCGGGCGGACAAAGAGGTTCTCATTTCGAAAATACTCCCGATGCAAGATGCGGGTCGTGACCGAATTGAAAAAGCTCTCTGCCAGCTCGGGCTGCCGGCAGTCAGTGAGCAGCATGATGAAGCAGCGCTTAACCTCGGCCCAGCGCTGGTTGATGAGATCACGATCTTGGGCGAGCCCCGCAAGCTGCGTGCAGGTCTCGCGCACGCGTTCGTCGTAGAAGGCAATCCGCATTCGCGACAAAGCACGTATCTGCTGGTAGTGGCCGGCCTCGAACTGGGTCTTTGCCTGCTGCGCGTTGTATCGAAAGAGCCCATAGTGGCGGTGAAAGCCAGCAAGGATGACCTGGGCAATATCGGTTTCGCTCATGGGGGACGCTGCAGACATTTCCGCTCCACTATCCCTGCAGGCTAAAGCCCTGGGTCATGCGAGATCGGTCTCGGGCGACGCTCATGATCAGGCCCATACCCACCCCTAGGGTGACGAGGGCGGTTCCCCCGTAGGAGACAAAGGGCAGGGGCACACCTACAACCGGCAGCAGCCCTGTGACCATGCCGAGGTTTACAAAGGCATAGGTGAAGGTCGTAAGCGCGAGGCTTGCCGCAAGGAGTCGGCCAAAGATGGTGGGCGCCCCGAGCGATACCCAGAGACTGCGCAGGATGAGCCCAATGTAGAGGCTGGTGAGGAGAAGGGCGCCGAGGAAGCCAAACTCTTCGGCAAAGCCAGAGAAGATAAAGTCGGTCTCCCGCTCAGGAATAAAGTCGAGTTGGGCCTGGGTACCGTTAAGCCATCCCTTTCCCCATATCCCCCCCGAGCCGACAGCAATCATCGACTGGAGAATGTGAAAGCCTTTTCCAAGAGGATCGCGCGTCGGATCGAGGAGTGTGCAGACCCGTTGTCGTTGATATTCCCGTAGCCCCGGCCAGTCGACCCCCGGGGCGCAGGCCTGATCGCCAAAAATAACGAGAATCCCTATAAGCAGTGCACCCGAGCCTGCCACTACCGCAATGAGTCGCCATGAGAGCCCGGCAAGATAGATCACAAAAATGCCCGAGGCCGCCACCAAGATTGCGGTACCCAGATCGGGCTGGCGCAGAATGAGGGCTACCGGCAGGAGTAGCAGCACCGAAATGACGACCCAGTCGGCGATGGTCTTTAGCCCGTCGCGCTGGTGGACCACCCAGGCAAGCATGAGTGGCATGGCGATTTTCATGATCTCAGAGGGTTGAATACGGGTGACACCGAGGTCAAGCCAGCGGGTCGCACCTTTGGAGGTATCGCCAAAGAGCTCCACCGCGATGAGCAGAATCAGTCCCATCGAGTAGAGCGGAATGGCTGCTTTTTGAAGCCAGTTTGATGGCACCTGAGCCAAGGTAAACATGATCGTGGCGGCTAGGGCCAGGTTTCGCACGTGCGACAGAAATCGGTCGGGCTCGTGGTGGCTTGCGCTGTAGACGGCGAGGAGACTCAGGCCCAGAAGCCCGCAGAAGACAAAAAACAGCGGCTGGTCTAAAGCCAAAAAACGCTGCCGAGCCCAGAGGCCGGCGGCTCGCCATCCCACATGGGCGCGGCGGTCATTCATGGCAGGGCCCGTCCTTCCTTTACCCGGTCAACCAGGAGATAGTCCATTACCTGTCGTGCTAAGGGCGCGGCGGCAGCCGCACCGAAGCCCCCATTCTCCACAATGACTGCTAGGGCCACCTTCGGATCGTCTGCCGGGGCGAAGGCGACATACAGCGAGTGGTCGCGCAGACGTTCGGCGACACGGTCTGCGTTATAGGTCTCGTTCTGTTTGATGCTAAAGACCTGAGAGGTACCCGTTTTTCCTGCCACCTGATACGGCGTGCCAGCCATTACCCGTGCACCGGTTCCCGACATATTCACCTCAATCATGGCATCGCGTACAAGTGCGAGCCAGTCTTCGGGAATATTGAGGTCTTTTTCTACCTCTGAGGGCATATCAATCATCTTGCCGCTGCTCGGGTCTTCGATGGTCTTGACCAGCCGAGGCTTCATGAGCTTTCCGCCGTTAGCCAGGGCCGCGGTGGCACGGGCAAGCTGCAGGATGGTAAAGGCGTTATAGCCCTGGCCGATGCCGATCGAGGGCGTCTCACCCGTGAGCCATTCTTTGCCGAACCGTTTCATCTTCCATTCTGAGGACGGAAGGATGCCAGCGGTCTCGCCCTCCATGTCAATACCGGTGGTGCGCCCAAAGCCAAACGGTGAGATATGTTTGAAGATGGCGTCGACCCCCATGTCTACGGCGAGCTTGTAGTAGTAAGTATCACTAGAAACGACGATCGAT
Organism: Pseudomonadota bacterium; assembly: GCA_046047535.1. Classification (GTDB taxonomy): domain Bacteria; phylum Pseudomonadota; class Gammaproteobacteria; order Burkholderiales; family Burkholderiaceae_A; genus Hahnella. The sequence continues at coordinate 20,304 of JBJOHS010000085.1, read as the reverse complement.
TTCTTGAGGTCGACCCGGCCGTGGCCCTCCGGCCGGCTGTCTCGAAACCGGTGGTTACCCAGCATGAAGTAGCCCGGGTCTTGTATCGTGTCTTCGGGCTTTCGGGCGCCTGAGGCAAGCGCCGCAATCGCCATAAAGGGCTTGTAGGTTGAGCCTGGTGGATAGATGCCCCGTAGCGCCCGGTTGAGCAAGGGTACATCCAGAGAGTTGTTGAGTTCGGCCCAGAGGTCTGGGTCCACGCCATCGACAAAGGCATTCGGGTCAAAGTTGGGCTGTGACACAAAAGCCAGCACCTCGCCGGTCTTCGGCACCATGGCGACGAGTGCGCCGCGACGCCCTTTATAGGCCTCCTCGACCCGCTGTTGTAGACCGAAGTCGATGGCAAGGTGGAGGTTCTTGCCTGGTTCGGGTGCTTTAAGGCCCAATTCTCGTACCAGTCGGCCCGAGGCTGTAACCTCGATCTTCTGAAAGCCAGGCTGCCCCTTAAGTACTGGCTCGTAGCTCTTCTCAATACCGAGCTTGCCGATATGGGTGACGCCTAGATAGTCGTCGGAGAGACCTGCTTCTTCGAGCCGCTCCCGGTCTGTTCGTGAGACGCGTCCGATGTGTCCCAGCAGATGGGAGGACGAGGACTCAAAGGGATAACTACGGATCGATCGTTGTTGGATGTTGACGCCCGGTAGGTCAGCTACCCGGGTCACGAGCTTGGCCACCTCCTCGTCGGAGAGTTTGGTCTTTAAGGGAATGCTGTCAAAGCGGCGTGCCTCGGCCGCAGCCCGCCGAAATCGAGCGATCTCGGCCGGTCGCAGGCCGATGGTGTTGCTCACTTTTTCAATCGTGGCATTGAGGTTGTCGACCTGAAAGGGCTCAACCTCTAAAGAGAACCCTGCGTCATTGCGCGCAAGCACTGTGCCATAGCGATCGAGAATCCGGCCACGTGGGGCCTGGATGGGCAGCAGGGCCATGCGGTTTTCGTCGGCTCGGGCTGCATGGTCTTCATGCTGCCAGACCTGAAGCTGAGCAAACCGAAGGCTAAGTCCCACCATGGCCAGGACGACAAAGAGGGCAGCAACAGAGGCCCGTTGTCTAAATTCCGAACTGGTGCGGCCGGAGAACTCCATGGCTTACACCGCCTAGGCCTGATTGGGTCCGGTCGCGCCTGCCTTGGTCTTCATACGGCTGGGGCGAGCCTTGCGTTGTAGCAAACCTTGTATTGATCGACTGACCACTACCCAGGCTACGGCCTCGGCGAGGGGTTGGATAAAGAGTGTCTCTGTTGGCATCACCCCCTCAACGAACCAGCGGATCAGGTAGACGCTAGAGAGGGCGAGGAGGAAGAGGGGATAGAGATGGGCCATCTGCCCCCAGATGGTGAAGTCGGGGATACGTCGATGCAGGGTAATGGCGCCATAGCTCAGCAGCGAATAGGCAAGCGCATGCTGGCCAAGCAGCACACCCTGGTGAACGTCCATGATGAGGCCCAATAGCCAGGCCGGCGCTAGCCCAATGCGGCTGGGCAGAAAAATGTTCCAGAAGACCAAGATGATCGCCAGCAGATCCGGGATGGGCCATTCCGGGCCCCAGGGAAGGAGGTTAAAGCCCAGACCCGCAGCAAAGCTCATGAGGATGAACTGCCGGCTCGGGGCCCGACCGATGATGGCCTGCGGTCTCATGGGTTGGCTGCGCCCCGTCGGATGACGAGGACTTCCTTGTGCCGGGCCACGGAGGCGGTAGGCCGACCGATAACGGTTGGAAACTGGCCCTGCGGGGCCGCCACCACCAAAGACACCTGCCCCACGGCGAGGCCCGCCGGATAGAGGCCGTCTAGACCAGAGGTCACAATCAAGTCGCCCTCTTTAATCTCCGCAGCAAGGTTTACAAACCGAATCTGAAAACCGTCCTGTTCGCCCAGACCTTGACTAATTGCCCGGATGCCCGCGTTTGGCAAAAAAATAGGCACCATCAGCTGCTCGTCTGATAAAAGCCGAACCTCTGAGGTGAGGGGGAAGACACGGCTTACCTGACCGACAACACCCTGGCTGTTGATTACAGGGTCGCCAACAGAGACCTGGTCTTCGATGCCTTTGTTGATCAAGACCTTGCGGCTTAGACTGTCCTGCAATCCTGCCCGCACCTGCGCCACGATGCTCGGAAGGTTCGGCTGCTGGCGTATTTGAAGCAGTCCCCGCAGATTCTGGTTGTCGGCCTGCACCTGTTCAACGAGCAGGAGCGCCTCGGCGTTGCGCAGTTCCGCGTCGCGCATCCGGTCGACTTCGGAGGCAAGTTCGGAGACGGTCTTGAGTCGGTCGGCAAGCCACAATGCAAAATCGCGCGGCAGAAGCAGAGTCTCGGCGATGGGGTAGAGCACCACGCTTAATCCCTGGCGCAGCGGTTTTGCGATATCAACTTCGCTGTCGAGCTGCATCAGCACTGCCGCGGCCGACAGAGCGATGATGAGCTTAATACGGGCCGATAGGCCCTGACGAAAAAAGGGGGGGGGACTCTGAGAGAGGGCCAAGGCCTCGCGCCCCCGTTATTCCGTGGACAGTACGCTGCTGAGTTCGTCGATTCTTTCGATGGCCTCGCCGCAGCCGCGTACCACGCACGACAGAGGATCTTCGGCCACATAGACGGGCAGCCCGGTCTCTTCGGTAAAGAGCCGATCAAGGTCACGCAAAAGGGCGCCGCCCCCGGTAATCACCACGCCCCGCTCCGCAATATCGGCCGCAAGTTCGGGCGGCGTATTCTCAAGCGCATTTTTTATGGCCACCACAATCTGACTGATGGGGTCGGTGAGCGCCTCTAAAATCTCGTTGCTCGAGATGGTGAAACTGCGAGGAATACCCTCGCTCAGATTTCGGCCACGGACTTCCATTTCGCTGACGGAGCTACCCGGGAAGGCCGAACCAATTTCTTTCTTGATGGCCTCGGCCGTCTGATCACCGATGAGCATGCCATAGTTGCGGCGAATGTAATTGACGATTGCCTCATCGAATTTGTCTCCGCCCACGCGGATCGAACTCGAGTAGACCAGGCCCCCCAGAGAGACCACACCGATCTCACTCGTACCCCCGCCGATATCAACGACCATAGAGCCACAGGGCTCGGCAATGGGCAGGCCGGCACCGATTGCCGCGGCCATAGGCTCCTCGATCAGGTAGACCTGGCTCGCTCCCGCAGACAAGGCAGACTCACGAATAGCCCGACGCTCTACCTGTGTCGACCCACAGGGAACGCAGATAATGACTCGGGGACTCGGAGAGAAGAGCTTTTTCTCATGGACCATCTTGATAAAGAGCTTGAGCATCTGTTCGGTCACCGTGAAGTCGGCGATTACGCCATCTTTCATGGGGCGAACCGCTTCTATACTTCCGGGGACCTTTCCAAGCATCTGCTTTGCCTTCGTACCAACTGCCTCGATGGTTTTCTTGCCTCCTGGGCCGCCGTCATGGCGAATCGCTACCACCGAAGGCTCGTTAAGAACGATGCCTTTGCCCCGTGCGTAGATGAGGGTATTGGCTGTTCCGAGGTCGATCGCTAGGTCTTGGGAAAAAAAGCCGCGCAGAAAACCGAACATAAAAGGTTCCGAATGTAAACGTGTAGAAAGGGCGATAATACGCAGGATTATCCACTTTCTTGGCCCCCGATAGCTGCAGACAGCGTGAATATCGTGGTCGAGCCTAGAAAATCTCTTCTATCTCGATACGAGCCCCCCGATCTATGGATGTCCAACAACTCGAAAAACTCGCCCTTCTGAGCCGATTGGCTCTTTCAGAAGAAGACCGCAGAGATCTACTTCCGGCGCTTAGTGCCATTGTGCAATGGGCCGACGGACTGCATCAGGCCCCCACAGAGGGCATTGCACCTATGGCCCACCCGCACGATCTCTCGCTTCGGCTGCGCGAAGACGCTGCCGTAGGTCTCCCCTCTCGTGAGGCGCTGATGGCCAACGCGCCGGAGACGTCCCAGGGCCTCTTTGTTGTACCCCGGGTGGTGGAGTAGCTGCCATGGACCTGCGATTCTCCACCCTGTCAGAGCTCCGGACAGCCTTAGATTCCGGCATGGTGTCTGTTGAGGAACTCGCCCAGGACTACTTAGAGGCGCTGCAGGCCGATGGCCTTGGGGCAGCTCTTGCACTTGATCCTGATCGCACACGCGTGCAAGCCCGGGAGGCCCAGCGGCGTCTTGATGTGGAGGCTGCTGCGGGGCGCAGTCCCCTTCTGGGGCTGCCTATACTGCACAAAGATGTCATCGTTACGGAGGGCTGGCCGACCACCGCAGGATCAAAGATTCTTGAGGGCTACCGCAGCCCGTTTGATGCCGAACTCGTGACACGCCTCTCGTCAGAGGGCATGGTCTGCTTGGGAAAGGCCAACTGCGATGAGTTCGCCATGGGATCGGCCAATCTCCATTCGGCCTATGGGGTCTGCCGTAACCCCTGGGATCCAACCCGGATTCCCGGTGGTTCCTCCGGAGGTTCTGCCGCCGCGGTGGCCGCGGGGCTTGCGCCGGCGGCCACCGGCACCGATACCGGTGGATCGATTCGCCAGCCTGCCGCCATGTGTGGAATCACGGGCATCAAGCCCAGTTATGGACGGGTCTCCCGCTGGGGCCTGGTGGCCTATGCCTCCAGCCTGGATCAGGCTGGCCCGATGGCCCGATCGGCGGCCGATTGCGCCTGGCTTCTCAATGCGATGGCAGGTCACGACCCCAAAGATGCCACCAGCCTGGCGCTGCCCAAAGAGGATTTTGGTCGTCTGCTAGAGGCGTCAGTGACCGCAGAGCAGAGCCCTTCGCTGCCGCTCAAGGGGCTGCGGCTTGGTCTGCCTCGCCAGTATTTTGGACCTGGGCTTTCGGCCGCGGTACGCAGCGTAGTCGATGAGGCCTTAGCGGTCTTGCGGGCACTTGGCGCAGAATGCCTAGAGGTCGATCTTCCCCGCACCGAACTCTCGATTCCGGCCTACTACGTGATCGCCCCGGCTGAGGCCTCAAGCAATCTGTCGCGTTTTGATGGCGTGCGCTACGGCCACCGGAGTCGCCATGCAGAAGACCTCCAGGCCCTCTATCGCAATAGCCGGGCAGAAGGCTTTGGCCCTGAGGTGCGCCGCCGAATACTTGTGGGGGCCTTTGTCCTCTCGCATGGCTACTACGATGCCTATTACCTTCAGGCCCAGCGGGTTCGGCGGCTGATTGCCCAGGATTTTCAGGCGGCCTTCACCCAGTGCGATTTGATTGTTGGCCCCGTCTCGCCGACCCTTGCTTGGCCGATTGACAGTGCAGAAAAGGCGAAAGACCCCTTGGCAGACTATCTGGCTGATGTCTACACCCTTGGTGCGAGTCTGGCTGGGCTGCCAGGAATGTCGATGCCCTGTGGTTTTGGCACTTCCGAATCGGGAGGAGCGCCGTTGCCGGTGGGTCTGCAGCTCATCGGACCTCAGTTTGCCGAGGCGCGTATGCTCGGCGTGGCCCATCGTTTTCAGCAGGCGACCGACTGGCATCGCCGTTGCCCGCCACTGGCCGCGGGCGCCTCCCCATTGGTGGCCGGGGTGCAGACCCCGTCGAAAAAAGGAGTCCACTGATGGCCTGGGAACTGGTTATTGGTCTTGAGACCCATGTGCAGCTGCGCACCGACTCAAAAATGTTTTCACCAGCCTCTACGGCATTTGGGGCGCAGCCCAACACACAGGCCCATCCAATTGATTTGGCCCTGCCCGGTGTCCTGCCCTCGGCCAATAAAGCTGCAGTAGAAGCGGCTATTCGCTTCGGGCTCGCGGTGCAGGGGCAGATTGCGGCCCAATCTGTATTCGCGCGAAAAAACTATTTTTATCCAGACCTGCCCAAGGGCTATCAGATTAGCCAGTTTGAGATCCCGGTGGTCTCAGGCGGCGAAGTCTTCCTGGTGCTGCCCGATGGCACCCAGCGAAACATCGTGCTGACCCGCGCCCACCTCGAGGAGGATGCAGGCAAGTCGATTCATGAGGGGCTCGAGGATTTTCCTGCGGGCTGCTCGGGCATTGACCTGAATCGCGCAGGTACCCCGCTGCTAGAGATCGTGACCGAGCCTGTCATGCGGTCGGCCAGCGAGGCGGTTGCCTATGCCAAGGCCCTGCATGGTCTGGTGACCTGGATCGGCATCTGCGACGGCAATCTCCAGGAAGGATCTTTTCGGGTCGATGCCAATGTCTCGGTGCGGCCCCAGGGCAGCCAGACGCTTGGAACGCGCTGTGAGATCAAGAACCTCAACTCCTTTCGGTTTTTGGAGCGGGCCATTCAGGTAGAGGCAGCCCGTCAGGTCGAGCTCATTGAGTCAGGGGGCACCGTCCGTCAAGAGACTCGGCTCTTTGACCCCGAGCGCGATGAGACGCGGTCGATGCGCAGCAAAGAAGACGCCCATGACTACCGTTATTTTCCTGACCCAGATCTGCCGCCTCTGGTTATTACCGAGGAGCAGATTGCGCGGGTGGCGGCTTCCATGCCAGCGCTGCCTGGGGCGATTCGCGCCCGTCTGATGGCTGACTACGGACTGTCGGCCTATGACGCGGCCACAGTGACCTCCGGCCAGGCGTCGTATCAGTATTTGGCCGCGGGGCTTGCTGCCCTCGAGTCCCAGGCCGGTGGGGTCACGAGCGACCGGGTTAAAGCCCTGGTGAACTGGATGATGGGTGAGCTGGCCTCGACCCTGAATCGAGAAGACTGCACCATCGAGGCATCGCGCGTCTCTGCGGCCGTGATAGTGGGTCTGCTGTTGCGGGTGGAAGACGGAACGATCAGCCACAAGATTGCCCGAGAGGTCTTCGGTCTTCTCTGGGCGGGTGCGTTTGCCTCGGCGGATGCGGCCATAGAGGCCAAGGGCCTGCGACAGATTCAAGACACGGGCCAGATTCAGGCTTTTGTGGTCGAGGTCATAGCGGCAAACCCGAAGATGGTGGAGGAGTATCGGGCGGGTAAAGACAAGGCCCTTAATGCCCTGGTGGGTCAGGTCATGAAACGGACCGGAGGAAAAGCCAACCCGCAGTCGGTAACCGACCTCTTAAAGACCCAGATCCTCAGCTAGCGGGATTTACTGGCTAGGGTCGGGTCCGAGGTCGTCGAGTCTTTTGCCGGTAGCCTGGGCATAGAGCGGCAGAACGCGGGGCAAGACCCGTGAAATCTCTTCGATGCGACTGCCGCTTGAGGGGTGCGTAGAGAGCCACTGAGGAGGAGCCCCCTTGCTCTGGGCCTGCATCTTTCTCCAGAGACTTACCGCCGACCGCGGATCGTAGCCCGCACGCGCGGAGATATCGAGCCCAACAAGATCTGCGTCAGTCTCGTCATCGCGGGAGAACTTCAGCCCCAGGAGCTGTCCGCCATAGCCGAGGACCTGACGACCTGCCTGACCGAAGCCGAGGAGCTCAGACAAGACGGAGGCGCCGATGTCGGTGAGCTGGGATTTCGCCATCTGGGCCCGGGCATGCTCCCTCAGCGCGTGGGCCATTTCATGGCCCATGATGGCCGCCACCTCATTGTCGTTGAGCTGCAGCTTGTTCAGAATGCCGGTGTAAAAGGCGATTTTCCCCCCGGGCATGCAGAAGGCATTGACCTGGTCGGATCGCAGCAAAATCACCTCCCATTGCCACCGCCGAGCGTCAGGATTCCATCCGTAGGCATGTGGCTGAAGCCTCTGAGCGATCTGTCGAAGGCGCTGCAGCTGGGGGTCCGTATCTGGCACCAGGGCCTTTTTCTGGGCTGCCTGCCTCTTAATACTCTCAAACTGCTGGGCCGCAGAGCGCTCAACCTGCGCCGCGGGGACGAGACGGCGAATCTCTGAGGCGGGCTTGACTGCTACACCATCACCGGGACTCACCGCAGTACTCGGCGCTGCGCAGCCTGTGAGCGCAGTCAGCGCAACCGCGATCCAGAGCCATCCCTGGGCATGGCTGCGCCTATACTGCGGCTGTGAGGTTACTGCTACGTCTGAAGCGTTCTGCATGGGTCTGTATCCTCGGGCAACTCTACGAACTGATTGGAACATGATTGTGCGTCCTTCCGCGTCTCATGAAGACCCCACGGCACCACGGACTGGCCATCTCGCGGGGCAACCTGCCACGCCAACCCTTATGACCTCTCGTCCGCCCACCCGGGCGATTCTTCTGATGACCCTGCTGCTTGGCTTTGCCAGTGGTCTGCCTCTGGCATTGTCCTCTGGCACCCTACAGGCCTGGTTGACGGTCGAGGGCGTGGATCTGAAGACCTTGGGCTGGTTGACGGTGCTTGGTCTTCCCTACACCTATAAGTTTGGATGGGCTCCGTTGCTCGACCGGTTTCAACTAGGGGGCGCGCGGGGCGGGCGTCGACGGGGCTGGCTTGTTGGCCTGCAGATTGCCATGGCCCTGGTGCTCTGGAGCGTGTCTTATGCGCGGCCCATGGAACCGGGCGGCCTTTTCTGGCTGGCCAGCCTCGCCTTTCTCTTGGTAGTTTTTTCGGCCAGTTTCGACATCGTCTTTGATGCCTGGCGTGCTGAGTCTCTGCGGCCGGAGCAGCGCGGCCTGGGGGCGGCCTGGTCGGTGGTAGGGTACCGACTGGCGATGCTCGTTTCCGGTGGGCTTGCCTTAATGCTTGCAGACCTCTATCTCGGATTTGCCGGAACGTACCGGCTGATGGCTGGACTCTGCCTGGTAATGGCAGCGGTCGCATTTTTCGCCCCGGAGCCAAGTACAGAGCGTCCTCCCACGAGCCTACGGGCGGCAGTCGTCGAACCCTTTAAAGAGTTTTTCGGTCGCCATGGAGCCTGGTGGCTGCTGGCGGCCATCATTCTTTACAAGCTTGGGGATGCATTTGCGGGTAGCCTCTCAACCGCGTTTTTGATCCGCGGGGCGGGCTTTTCCGCCGCCGAAGTGGGTGCAGTAAACAAGGGAATGGGGCTGGCCGCAACCCTTTTGGGCGGGCTTGCAGGCGGCGTTCTGCTCGCCCGGATTGGTCTCTGGGGCGGGCTATTTTTGTTTGGCGGACTTCAGGCTGTGACCAATCTCGGGTTCTGGTGGCTTGCAGCGCTTCCCGACCCGGGTATTGTCGACATGACCTGGGTCGTTCTGCTTGAGAATCTGGCCGGTGGCATGGGCACAGCGGCCTTTGTGGCCTTTCTCATGACCCTCTGCGACCTGCGGTTTACCGCCACCCAGTTTGCGTTGCTCTCGGCCTTGGCCTCTGTCGGCCGCGTATGGGTGGGACCCTTCGCTGGTCATGCAGCAAGCACCTGGGGCTGGGCACCCTTTTTTCTGGGGAGTTTCGTTGCGGCCTTGCCCGGACTCTTTCTGCTCTGGTGGTTACGTGTCCGGATTACCCAGATGGTGCAAGGGATCGCTTCACGACAGACCGCTGACTAGATGCGCATGCGGGGCCTTGCAGCGTATCTGGCTACAGGGCTCGCTGGGGGCCTGGGCGGGATGCTTTTTGCGGCCCTCGGACTGCCGCTGCCCTGGCTACTGGGCAGCCTCTGTGCGGTAAGCCTTTTGTCTCTCACCGCGGGTGCGGCCCCTTTACCCCGGTCTGGCGTGCGCGCAGGGCAGATGACGATCGGCCTTGCCCTGGGACTCTATTTCACCGCGCCGGTGATTGTCGCACTTGCCCGTGATGGCCACTGGATTGTGTTGTCCGCTTTGCTTACCTGTGGCTTAAGTCTTTTTGGGGCGATGGTTTTCCAGCGCCTTACCGGCAGCGATGCGACGACAAGCCTCTACGCTGGGGCGATTGGAGCGGCGAGTGATATGGCCCAGCAGGCAGCAGCCTCTGGCGCGCGGGCAGATGTGGTCGCCCTCGTACACAGCATTCGGGTCTTTATCGTGGTGGGCAGCGTGCCGTTTCTTGCCTCTGCCTGGATATCTCTGGCGGGTCATCCAGGTGCTTCCCAGAACGCGAGTGGCCTCACAGATTCCTTCGTGCCAAGTGTCTTGGGCCTGAGCCAAACTGCGCTGCTGGCCAGTCTGGCGGTGGTGGCTGCATCGGGGTTGGGCCGCCTGCGCCTGCCCAACCCCTGGGTGCTGGGGCCGCTTGCCGTGGCCCTCGCCGTGGCAGTCTGGTGGCTGCCCGATGCTCGGCTTGCGCCCTGGCTGGTGGGGATTGGTCAGGTCTTGTTGGGATGGAACCTCGGCCAGCGGTTTGATCGTACACAGCTACAGGCCTTTGCCCCAGCTGCCCGGGCGGCGGTGGTCATGACACTCTTCTATGGCCTGGCCGGCCTGGGCCTTGCGCGGCTGGTTTCTTGGGGGGCGGGTCTGTCAGGGGTGGTGGCCTTTATGGCCACCGCGCCAGGCGGGATTGCCGAAATGGCTATTGTTGCCAAGATTCTTGGCCTGGACCCGCCCACTGTCACGGTTTTTCATGCAGTACGCATGGTGATGATGGTGGTCTTGGCCCAGACGCTCTTGGCGCTTGGGCTGCGACTGGGCCTACTACGTGTCGGTAGACTGCCCGCAGGCTAGGAGACGATGCCTGCCTCTTTGAAGAGCTTGGCCAGCTCGCCCGAGTCGTGCATCTCGCCCATGATGTCGGCACCCCCGATGAACTCGCCTTTGACATAGAGCTGCGGAATCGTCGGCCAGCTCGCATAGTCTTTCACGGCCTGTCGCACTGCCTCATCTTCCAGCACATTCACAGTCGCCACCTGGGTGACGCCGCAGGACTTCAGCAGCTGTATTGCCCGGCCTGAAAAACCGCACTGTGGAAACTGGGCAGTGCCTTTCATAAACAAGACCACAGGATTATCGGTAACGGTCTGATGCACAAACTCTTTGGCGTCCATGGCCAGGGTCCTTTCGAGAACAGTTGGGGGAGGGGGTCGCAGATCGACGGGCGGCGTCCACAGTTGCGCATCATAGACGAGCCTGTACCAGACGGGGCCGTCCGGAGAGGTCGGGAAATCCAGCAACCTCTGTGAAGCCCGCCTCGCGACAGAGCGTCATGACCGCGGCCTGCTGCCTCCAGCCGTGCTCAAGAAGCAGATATCCCCCCGGTCGTAGGTGGGCACTGGCCCGAGAAATTATTGCGGTCAGTTCCGAAAGCCCATCGTGGTTGGGTGTGGTTCCTGAGAGTGCAGCCCTAGGCTCGTGGCGCCGCACCGACGCATCCAGGTCGGGGTCATCGAGGGCAACATAGGGCGGGTTGGAGACGATGAGGTCAAAGGCCTCTGGTCGATGATCATCCGGCGCCGTCGGCGAAAGGTTAAACGCATCAAACCAGGACCCTGCCTGAAAGCGCACTGGTACACCGTGCCAGCAGGCGTTGTTGCGGGCTGTCGCGAGTGCGCCTGCCGATACATCGGTCGCCACCGCCTCGACTTCAATACCGGATGTCGCCGCCTTGAGGATAGAGATCACGATGCATCCACTGCCTGTGCCGAGGTCGAGCAGTCGAGCCCTGGGCCTCTGCAGTGCGGCTAAGCTTCGGCCCGCAAGGTCGACCAGGCACTCGGTCTCGGCCCGGGGAATCAGCACATGGTCATTGACCCAAAACCGATGGCCGTAGAACTCTCTAAAACCGAGCAGGTAGGCAAGCGGCCGACCTCTGTGCCTGGCCTCTGTCCAGCGGCGCACCAGTGCGCGTTCTGGGCCAGAGAGGCCCGCAATGCTGTCGGGCCCTTCACGCAGAAAATAGGTCCGCGAGCGGCCAGTTGCCGCTTCGAGAAGGGCCCACTGCTCATGGCGTGGCAGGCGAAGAAAGTCGGGGTCTTTCACGGAGGGGGTCGTGCCCGCCGAGTGGGGGCGGGCGGGGTGGCTAGTCTGCGAGTGCGGAGAGTTGCTCTGCCTGGTGCTCCGCTATGAGCGCCTGGTTGAGCTCAGCGAGGTCGCCGTCCATGATCTGGTCGATCTTGTAGAGGGTGAGGTTAATCCGATGGTCTGTAATTCGCCCCTGCGGAAAGTTGTAGGTGCGAATCCGTTCGGACCGATCCCCTGAGCCAATCATGAGCTTGCGTGCCGAGGCCTCCTGCTGCTGCAGGGCGGCCGCTTCTCGATCGCGAACCCGCGCAGCCAAGACCTTCATGGCCTTTTCTTTGTTTTTGTGCTGGCTTCGGTCGTCTTGGCACTCTGCCACGATGCCGGTCGGAAGGTGGGTAATGCGCACCGCAGACTCGGTCTTGTTTACGTGCTGCCCCCCCGCTCCTGACGCCCGAAAGACATCGATGCGTAGTTCATCGGGTGTGAAGACGACCTCTGCCAGTTCATCGGCCTCGGGAAGCACCGCCACCGTACATGCAGAGGTGTGAATCCGCCCCTGCGCCTCGGTCTCCGGCACCCGCTGTACCCGGTGACCGCCCGACTCAAACTTTAGCCGAGAGTAGACCCGATCTCCCGTGAGTCGGACCACCACTTCTTTGTAGCCCCCGAGGTCGGAGGCGTTGGCCGAGAGGATCTCGCTCTGCCAGCGGTTGCGTTCGGCGAAGCGCAGGTACATGCGTAGCAGGTCGCCGGCAAAAAGGGCCGACTCATCCCCACCGGTTCCCGCCCGGATCTCGAGGATGACGTCGCGCTCATCGTTGGGGTCTTTGGGCAGCAGGAGCTTCTGCAGACCCTGTTCCTGGCCGTCAATCGCTGATCGTAGACGGGCCACCTCATCGTAGGCAAAGTCTTTGAGTTCCGGGTCAGTCAGCCAGGACTCTGCCTCCGCGAGGTCTTTCTCCGTGGCTTGCAGGACGACAAAGGCGTCCACCACGGGCGCTATCTCTGCCCGCTCCTTGGAGAGCTTACGAAACCCATTCATATCGTTGGCGATCTCCGGACTTGAGAGCTGGGCCTCAATTACCGCAAAACGATCTTGGATCTGCTGAAGCTTGGTCAGCAGGCTCGACTTCATTGAGGCCTCTAATGGTGGGAGTTGGGGGGCTGCTGCACGTCAAGGCCAAAGAGATGCGGGAGCATCTCTGCCGCACGGTCGCGGGTCTGCGCGTCTGGGCTAGATAGGCTGGCATAGGTGCCATGCAGCAGTTTCTGCGTCATGCTGTGGGCAAGCGCCTTAAGCACGTCGTCGACAGGGTCGCCACGGGCAAGCAGTCTCTGGGCATGCTGTAACTCTTGGCCCTGCAATTTTTCTGCATGCGCCGTAAGCGACTTGATCAGGGGCACCTGGGCCCGTACCGATTTCCACTGCAGGTAAGACTGCACACCATGGTCAATGATGGTCTCGGCATGTCCAACAGCATGCTGGCGGGCCTGAACACCTTCTTTTACGAGTTCAGCCAGATCGTCGACGGTGTAGACGAAGGCATCGGAGAGCTGGGCCGCCTCTGCCTCGATATCGCGCGGCACGGCAAGGTCAACCATAAACAAGGGGCGATGGCGACGCTTTTTTAGTGCCCGCTCCACCATACCTAGGCCAACGATGGGCAGGCTGCTTGCGGTGCAACTCACCACAATATCGAACTCGGCAAGACGGTCGGGCAGCTCTGCCAGCGCGATGGCATGCCCCCCATACTCTCTGGCAAGGGCCTCGCCCTTATGTACGGTGCGGTTGGCTACTGCCAGGCTCTTTGGCCGTTGGCCGGCGAAGTGTGAAATGCAGAGCTGAATCATCTCTCCTGCGCCAATAAAGAGCATGGTCGTCTGGGAGAGGTCGCCGAATATACGTTGGGCAAGTTTTACAGAGGCCGCTGCCATGGAGATCGAGTGGGCCCCAATCTCGGTGGTACTGCGGACCTCTTTTGCGACCGAGAAGGCTTGCTGAAAAAGGTGATGCAGGTTTGATCCTAGGCTCCCGACATCCTGGGCCTCGCGGGCTGCTTGCTTGAGCTGCCCGAGAATCTGAGGCTCACCGAGTACCATGGAATCGAGCCCACTGGCTACCCGAAAGACATGCCGCACTGCCTGTTGTTCTTGGTGCTGATAAAGGTGGTCCATGAGATCGTCGGACCGCACCTTAGACCGGTGGGCGAGCCAGTCGATCGCCTGCTCTCGGGCGGCTGCCGGACTAGGGCTGGCGAGGTAGAGCTCTGTGCGGTTGCAGGTGGAGACTAAGGCCTGCTCGGGGGCATGGCGTCCAAGTACCTGGCGAAGCTCCGAGAGGCTCGCCCGAAGAACCTCGCCAGGAAAGGCGAGACGTTCCCGCAGGGCCAGCGGTGCGGACTGGTGGTTCAGGCCAAAGGCAAAAAGCTCCATAGGGCACTGATTCTACGAGAATTAGCCCGGCTTGTAGCGCTTTTACAGAAAAATTGTCTGCCTAGGTTGACACCCCTGGCTGTGGGGGAAGGAGGTCGAGTCGGTAGCCCACGCCGTAGACGGGGGCGAGCCGAAAGCCCTGGGCAGTCGTGAGTTCGAGCTTGCGGCGCAGCCGAGAGACATGGGTATCGATCGTGCGAGTCTCTGGTGGCACCGGCGCCTTCCAGACCTCTAGGCCCATCTCTTCGCGGGTGACGGTCTTCCCAATCCGCCGAAAGAGGAGTAAAGCCGCATCAAACTCTTTGTCGGTGAGCGCCACGACCTGTCCGCCGCGGCTAATCTGCCGCAGACCGGGGGAGATCTGAAAGCAGCCTATCGTATAGGGCGATAGCGGCGAATGCGGCGAATGCGGCGAATAAGGCGTTGCGCCCTCTGGGCAGACTCCGGCTCTCAGCCCGCTGTTGGGCTGCCGCCGTCTGTGGGCCGCCCCTACGCGGGCGAGAAGTTCGCGGGCCCGAAAGGGTTTGAGCACATAGTCATCCGCCCCAAGGGCAAAGGCCCTCTCGAGCTTTTCCTCGTCCATAAGCCCCGTGACCACCAGGCGTGCGGTACGCGTTCCTTCACTGCCGGGCGCCGATTGTCCGAGCCTCTCGAGGAGTTGAATGCCGTTGAGGTCCGGCAGGCGCATGTCGATTAGCGCGATATCGAAGGCCGCCCGCTGCTGCCGAAGCAGAAAATCCTGGCCCCGCGAAAAACGCTGTGTCCTCCAGCCGGCTAGGCTCAGGATGTCTTGGAGCTGCTGAGAGAGGCTGGCATCGTCTTCTACAACGGCCGCGATGCCGGAGGTGGTGGCGTTAGTCTGCATGACCAAAGGCTAAGGGTTACGGCCGCGCCTGCCAAGATACTTTCGCCCTGTTTTCGGCTGGGCTGTTCGGTTTTCTGACCCTGTCAGACTGGCCTTACACCTGGCCCGCGAAGGTCGGGGATCGGCCCGATAGGCCGAAAAAATGCCTTACGACGCTGTGCCCAAAAAAAGCGCGTAGGCTGGGTGACTAGACTCGTTCCAGTATCGATAGCCGAGGTTCTTCAGGAAGGCATCGAACTCGGCGTCCTCGTTTGGGGGAACCTGAATGCCTACGAGGATGCGTCCGTAGTCTGCCCCATGGTTACGGTAATGAAACAGGGAGATGTTCCATGCGGGGTTCATCTGGGTTAGGAATTTCATGAGGGCCCCCGGCCGCTCGGGAAACTCAAAACGAAAGAGGCGTTCATCTTTGGCAAGGGGTGAGTGCCCACCGACCAGGTGGCGGAGGTGGGACTTGGCCACCTCGTCGTCAGACAGGTCTAGGGTGGCAAAGCCCTGGTCACGAAGTCGCTGGGCGACTGCCTGGGCCTCTGCACGGTCGCGGACTTCAAGGCCAACAAAAATATGGGCTCTGGCCGCGTCAGCGATGCGGTAATTAAATTCGGTGACATTGTGCCCGCCGAGTGCGCTGCAGAATCGCTTAAAGCTGCCCCGTTCCTCGGGAATCGTAACGGCGAAGACCGCCTCACGCTGCTCACCGATTTCGCTGCGCTCGCTGACGAACCGAAGCCGGTCGAAGTTCATATTGGCCCCGCAGGCGATGGCCACGAGGCTCTGGCCTTGGCCGCCATGTTCTGCGACCCAGGCCTTAAGCCCCGCAATGGCCAGCGCCCCTGCCGGCTCTTGAATCGCCCGCGTGTCTTCATAGACATCCTTGATGGCCGCGCAGACCGCATCGGTATCGACCCGAATAATTGCGTCGACATATTTCTGCACCAGACGAAAAGTCTCCTCGCCGACTTGTTTTACCGCGGTGCCATCGGAGAAGAGGCCCACCTCCGAGAGCGTGATTCGTCGGCCCTGTTCAACTGACTGGGCCATGGCGTCCGAGTCGACGGTCTGCACCCCAATAATCTTGGTCTCTGGCCGCAGCTGCTTCACCAGGGCAGCAACCCCCGAGATAAGCCCCCCACCGCCGATAGCAATAAAAATAGCATCGATAGGGTCGGCATGTTGACGAAGGATCTCCAGGCCAATCGTGCCCTGGCCTGCGATGACGTCTGGGTCGTCGAACGGGTGCACAAAAGTGAGCCCTTGCTCAGCCTGAAGAGTCAGGGCGTGCGCGTAGGCATCTGAGTAGGAATCGCCTTGCAGTATGACCTCGGCCCCGCGCTGGCGAACCGCCTGAATCTTTACCGAGGGGGTTGTTACGGGCATCACGATGACGGCGCGACAGCCGAGCTGCCGGGCTGCGAGGGCCACACCCTGAGCGTGGTTGCCCGCTGAGGCGGCGATCACGCCTTTGTCACGCTGCTCGGCGGAAAGCTGCGCCATCTTGTTGTAGGCGCCCCGAAGCTTAAAGGAGAAGACCGGCTGGGTGTCTTCCCGTTTTAGCCAGACCCGTGCGCCGAGCCGGCGGCTGAGGTTAGGAGCAGGCTCAAGCGGGGTCTCGACCGCCACGTCGTAGACGCGGGCGGTAAGAATTCGTCGCAGATAGTCGGCTCCCATACCCGGTATCTTAATTCGCCTGGGGTTTTAGGGCTTTGAGGCCCGTTGGGCCCGTCGGATGGCCAGCCGGCGGGTACACTAAGTCGGCTATGAATGCCCCCCTGTCCCCCGCCGTTCTGCTCGCCGCCGAGTCGGCCGACGACTCCCAGTCGCCTCGTCTGCGCGAGATTCCCTATAACTACACCTCGTTCTCCGACCAGGAGATTGTCTGCAGAGTGCTCGGCGAGCGGGCATGGGTGCTGGTCTCCGAGCTGCGTGCAGAGCGAAAGACGGGCCGCTCGGCCCGCATGCTCTATGAGGTGCTCGGCGACATCTGGGTCGTGGCGAGAAACCCTTATCTGCAAGACGACCTCCTAGATAACCCCCGGCGCCGGGCCCAGCTTATTCAGGCCCTGCATCATCGGCTCTCGGAGATTCAGAAGCGCCGAGATCGCAGCAGCGCGCTGGGGCCGTCGGACGAAGCCCCAGATAGTCCGACGGATCGGGTTCAGCGAGACCGGCGTGTGGCGGAATTGCTGGGCCTTGCACAAGAGGCAGTAGTACGGTTTGATGCCTCGTTTGCGCAGACTGCCGCCCTGCGCAAACAGGTAATAAAGAAGCTCGCGCGCGTCACAGACCCCCAGAATATTAAGTTCGACGGCCTGTCTCGGGTCTCCCATGTCACCGACGCAACCGACTGGCGGGTGGAATACCCCTTCGTCGTCCTCACCCCTGATACGGAGGCCGAGATGGCCCCGATTGTGAAGGCGTGTATCGAACTGGGTCTGACCATTATTCCCCGTGGCGGGGGCACCGGCTATACCGGTGGGGCGATTCCCCTGACGCCCCGTTCGGTAGTCATCAACACCGAAAAGCTTGAGGCACTCGGGCCCGTGACCTATGCGCGACTGCCGGGTGTCGAACAGCAAGTTGCCACGGTCTATGCGGCCGCAGGCGTGGTCACCCGGCGGGTGTCGGACGCTGCAGATGCCGCTGGTCTTGTCTTTGCGGTCGATCCCACCTCGGCCGATGCCTCCTGTGTCGGCGGCAACATTGCCATGAATGCGGGTGGTAAAAAGGCGGTACTCTGGGGTACGGCCATTGACAATCTTGCAAGCTGGCGGATGGTGGACCCAAACGGGGATTGGCTCGAGGTGACCCGGGTGGGCCACAACATGGGCAAGATTCATGATGCCGACTGGGCCGAATTTACGATTTGCCGGTATGCCCCCCATCAGCTGGTATCGCGAGATGCCGCACGGCCGGGCCGCCATGGGCTGGAACTCTGCCAATTCGAAGGCCCGCCGGTTGAGCGACGGCAGCTGACGATTGAGGGCCACCGGTTTCGTCGTCTAGGCCTGGGCAAAGACGTCACCGACAAGGTTCTGGGTGGCCTACCTGGCATCCAAAAGGAGGGCTGTGACGGGCTGATCACCAGCTGCGTCTGGGTCTTGCACCGAATGCCCGACCATGTCCGCACGGTCTGCCTGGAGTTCTTTGGCAATGCCCAGGAGGCGGTGCCATCGATCGTTGACATCAAAGACTATCTCGACACAAGGCCGGGTGGTGCCCTCTTGGCTGGGCTTGAGCATCTGGATGAGCGCTACCTTCGGGCAGTGGGATACAGCACCAAGAGTAAGCGCGGGTCGTTGCCCAAGATGGTGCTGATCGGAGACATTGTGGGAGACGATGAGGCGGCAGTTGCACGGGCGGCCTCCGAAGTCATCCGACTGGCCAATGGGCGATCTGGGGAGGGCTTTGTAGCGGTCTCCGCCGATGCACGCAAGGTCTTCTGGGCAGACCGTAATCGCACTGCGGCGATTGCACGGCATACCAACGCCTTTAAGATCAATGAGGATGTGGTGATCCCGCTGCCCCGCATGGGTGAGTACACCAACGCGATTGAGCGTATCAACATTGAACTTTCTCTCTCGAACAAGCGCAAACTCGTCCGTGCCCTGCGGCAGGCGTTAAACGATGTGGCCGACAAGGGCGTCCTGATTCTCAATAAGGGAGATGAGGCGGAACGGGCAGAAGATCAGAAGACGGCCCTCGACCAGAGGCTCATTGAGGCCTGCGCACTTCTGGCGTCTGTCGAGAGTCGCTGGGCCTTTATGGCGGCCCATCTCGACGCCACCGCAGCCGAAGAGTCGCAGGCTCTCGCAGAGCTCGGGGTTGCGCTTGATCAGATTTCCGAGGCCCGTCGTGGTGCCAGGCTGGCGGAGTTGCTCCAAGACCGTAGCCTTCGCATCTCCTGGAAGCGCGAGCTCCGTGACGGATTTCGACGTCTCTTTCCTGGTCTGACCTATGCCCCAGTGATGGAGTTGCTCGAATCAACCCACAAAAAAGTTTTGCGATCGCGGGTCTTTGTGGCGCTGCATATGCATGCTGGTGATGGCAATGTGCACACCAACATTCCGGTGAACTCCGATGACTACGAGATGCTGCAGGAGGCCCATGCGGCGGTGGCGCGCATCATGCAGGTGGCCAAAGATTTAGACGGGGTCATCTCCGGCGAACACGGCATCGGCATCACCAAGATGGACTTCCTCACGCCCGCAGAGAAGAAGGCCTTTGCCGACTACAAGCAGCAGGTTGATCCCAACCAGCGTTTTAATGCGGGCAAGCTGCTCGACGGCGGCGATCTGCGCAACGCCTACACGCCCTCTTTTGGTCTGATGGGCGCAGAGAGTCTCATCCTCCAACAAAGCGATATTGGCTCAATTGCCGACTCCTTCGCCAACTGCCTGCGGTGCGGCAAGTGCAAGCCCGTCTGCGCCACCCACGCCCCGCGTGCGAACCTCCTCTACTCGCCGCGCAATAAAATCCTCGCGACCTCGCTGCTCATCGAGGCCTTCCTGTACGAAGAGCAGACCCGCCGCGGGGTGAGCATCGCCCACTGGGAAGAGTTTGGAGATGTTGCCGATCACTGCACGGTCTGCCATAAGTGCGTCACGCCATGCCCGGTGGATATTGATTTCGGTGAGGTCTCGATGAACATGCGAGACCTACTGCGTCGTATGGGCAAGAAGAAATTCAATCCGGGTACCGCTGCCTCCATGTTCTTCTTAAATGCCACGCGGCCGGAGACCATTGCGCTCACCCGTACCCTCATGATCGAGTGGGGCTACAAGGCCCAGCGCCTGGCCCACGATCTTCTCAAGAAGTTCGCCAAGAAGCAGACGGCCAAGCCGCCGGCTACGGTCGGTCGTGCGCCCATTAAGGCCCAGGTGATCCATTTCGTGAATAAGAAGATGCCGGGCAATCTTCCAAAGAAAACGGCACGGGCGTTACTTGATATCGAAGACGCCCACTATGTACCGATCATCCGTGATCCGGTAAAGACTACCAGTGAGGCGGAGGCCGTTTTTTACTTCCCAGGCTGTGGATCGGAGCGGCTCTTCTCGCAGGTGGGGCTTGCCACCCAGGCCATGCTTTGGCAGGTGGGCGTGCAGACCGTGCTGCCTCCAGGCTACCTCTGCTGTGGCTATCCGCAACGGGGCTCTGGCCAGTTTGATAAGGCCAACAAGATCATCACCGACAATCGGGTCTTATTTCACCGGGTGGCCAATACGCTTAACTATCTCGACATCAAGACGGTGGTAGTCTCCTGCGGTACCTGCTACGACCAGCTTGCGGGCTATGAGTTTGACAAGATCTTCCCGGGCT
>JBJOHS010000084.1:0-41865 GCA_046047535.1 Pseudomonadota bacterium | reverse complement strand
GCCCTTACAAGGCGTAGGTCGGGAGTTCGAGCCTCTCAGCACCCACCACCATCTTTAAATTGTCTGAGCAGTACTCCACAGAGATCGTCGTATCTCGGTGGCTTGTATGTGAACATGTATAATCCCGTTTTTCTAAGCGCGGAGCGGTAGTTCAGTCGGTTAGAATACCGGCCTGTCACGCCGGGGGTCGCGGGTTCGAGTCCCGTCCGCTCCGCCAATTTTCTCTTCCCTACGGTCGTTATGCTTGAGTCCATTCGCCGACATCGGCGCATTTTGCAGTTCGTGCTCCTCATACTGATCGTTCCATCGTTTGTGATCGTCGGTGCGTGGGATCTCGTCTCTCCTCAGCCGGGCGCCGGAACCCTCGCCGTTGTCGATGGCCGCAAGATCACGACACCAGAGTGGCAGGAGTCGCACCGCCGTTCGATTGAGGCGCTCTCATCGCAACTCGGTGGTCAGATTCCTTTCTCGGCTTTTGACACCCCTGCAAGTCGCGTAGAGTCGCTCGATACGCTCATCGGCCAGCAGGTAACGGCTGCAGCCGCCCGTTCTGCGTTTCTTTCTATCCCAGATGCGCAGATCGCTGAGATGATTGCCCAGGTACCTCAGTTTCAGTCCGATGGGAAATTCAGTCTCGAGCAGGCCAAGCAGTTTCTGGCCGCCCGCGGCATGACGTCGTCCGGCTTTGAGGCGGGGCTCCGTTTCGATCTTCTCTCAGAAAAATACCCCAGCGGCATTGGGCAGACGGAAATCGGGTCCAGACGCCTTGCCCGTAGGCTTGCCCAGTCGGAGACCGAGCAACGTGAGATCTGGGCGCTGCGAATAACCACCCAGAGTCTCGCCGCTACCTCTCAGCCCACGGCGTCCGAGGTGCAGAGTTATTACGAGGCTCGGCAGTCTGAATACCGTACCGAAGAGTTGGTAGACATCTCGCTGGTCATGCTGTCGCAGGCTGATGGCGAACGCGCAGAGGTCTTTGCCAATCTGGTCTATGAGCAGAGTGATAGTCTCGACCCGGCCGCACAGAAGCTGGGTCTCAGAGTCTTGACCTTTACGGGTGTTGGCCGTTCTGGTCCGTATAGTCCTGCCTCTGGTCCGTTGCCTTCTCCTGAGGCAGCCCTTGCACTGAATCATGGGCCGCTGCGGCAGGCCCTTTTTTCAACCGACGTGCTGGTGGATGGGCGTAACACTGAATCGATCGAGGTTCGACCCGGCCTTTTAGTGAGTGCGCGGGTGGCGCAGCACCATCCTCCTAAGCCGCTTTCGCTCGATCAGGTACGGCCGCAGATTGTTGCAGAGCTTACCCGGTTGAAGGCAGCACAGGCTGCTCGCGATCAGGCTGATCAACTTGCTAAGCGGGTAGATGAGGCCCTTGGTCTCGGTCAGGGGGGCACAGGGGTAGCGGCGGACTCAGGCGCCCGCCAGGCCAGGCTGCAGTCCCTTGGGCTTCGTCGTATGGAGATTGCGCGAGATAACCTTGTGGCGCTGGGCTCGGTACTGAATCTGACTACTCCGGCTTCGCAGCGAGATTTAGCGCGGCAGGTTTTCTCTTCGAGCCTTACAAAGGGTCGCGCGACCGTGGTGGATCTTGGCCCAGCAGAGGGGAGCCTTGCGTTTGTCTGGACGTCGGCAACACTCGCCTCGGATGATTCGCCTCGGGCACGTGCGCGCCTAGGAGAGCTCTATTCGGGCCTTGAGCGCGTCTCCGCAGAGACCTCCTGGGCGAATTGGATGCGGGTTCAGGAGAAGCGGTTCTCTGTGGAACGCTACCCAGAGAAGCTCTCAGCAGCTGATTCGTAGTCTTTAAGGGTCGCCCCTGTGAGGGTGATTCGCCGGCCGGCGAGTGCACCGGGATAATTTTTAGGCAGTGATCGCCGGTAGCTGGGATCGTAGTGTTTCTCAAGCAGTGCTTCGACGAATCCTCGCCAGTCGGAGGCATCGATCTGTTCAGACCAGGCGCTGCAGACATCGTTACCATGCATTGCAACGAGCTTTTGTATCTGTACCTTTAGGGTTTCTGGGGCTGCAAAGAAATGACTGTACTCGTCACAAAGAAGGTCTACCCGGCTCTGTAATGGCAGGTCGATGGTTGAGCATGGACTGCCGCGCATGGCTAGAATGAGCGCCTCCGGTACCTGCACCTGACCAATCTTTCTGCTCTCTGATTCGACATAGACGGGTCGGTTGCTCTGCAGGCATCGTAATGCCTGTAGGAGCAGTGATTCGAAATATTTCTGGCTGGGCTGGGGCGCCTCGGGATGAAACCCGAGGAGAGAGCCCTTGTGCTGGGCGAGCCCCTCTAAGTCGAGTACCTGATGTCCTTTTGCTCCAAGGGCTGCCAGCAGTCGTGTCTTGCCTGAACCCGTCACCCCGCATATGACATGAAACTGCAGTCGCGATACTTCGGTACGGATCGCCTCAATGACCTCGCGGCGGTAGGCGCGATAGCCACCTTCGAGAAGGCAGACCCGCCAGCCAATCTTCGAGAAGATCGTGGCCATCGATCCGCTGCGATTGCCCCCGCGCCAGCAATAGACCACTGGCTGCCAGTCGCGGGGCTTGTCTGACAGGCGGGTAAGGAGCGCCTCGGCAATGTTTTGTGCAACAAAGGCAGCACCCCGGCGCTTTGCCCGAAAGGCGTCCTCCTTGTAGAGCGTTCCGATCTCCACCCGTTGGTCGGTTGTCAAGACCGGGAGATTTATTGCGCCCGGGATATGGTCTTCTTCAAACTCCGGCGGGGTACGGGTATCGATGATGGTGTCGAAATGCGCGAGGGCACCAAGGAGCTCTCTGGCGCTTACAATGCGAGGATTCGGAGTGACAAATGCCATGAAAGTCTTCAACCTACAATGCGAAACCGGCCATCAGTTTGAGGGCTGGTTTGCCTCTGTCGAGGCCTGCGACGAACAGCAGCATAAGGGGTTGTTGCAGTGCCCGGTCTGTGAGAGCCAGGTGGTGCGGCGCATGCCGACTGCGGCCCGTCTTTCGATGGGTGCAGCGGCGCAGACAGAGGTGGCCGGAGAGGCGGTAGCCGCCCGGTCGGGAGAACACGCTACGAAGGCGTCTAATGGTGCTCTTTCCCCAGAGCAAATTGCCTTGCGCAATAAAATTATCGCGATGGCAAAGAGCCTTGCGGAGAAGGCTGATTACGTTGGCCGAGATTTTCCCGAGGAGGCACGTCGTATGCATTACCAGGAGACACCAGAGCGGGCGATTGTGGGAGAGGCAACACCACAAGAAGCCAGCGCCCTTATCGATGAAGGTATCGATGTGGTGCCGCTTCCCCTGGCGGTTGTTCCGAAGAAAGACCGACTGCAGTAGTTGTTAGCCCACACCCTATTACCAATCTCTATTTTTGGTTTTTTAGGGTGTAGCCGTAGAGCTTTGCCTTGGCCTTTTCATCCGTAATGGGTTTGCGAAGGTCGGCAAAGAGTGCGCTCCCCTTTTCCACTGCAGGACGCCGGGCAAGGGTGTTGAACCACTTCAGCACGTGAGGATACTGGTCGAGTGCTACGCCATGATTTTTGTGTGAGGCAACCCAAGGCCAGCAGGCCATGTCAGCAATCGTGTATTGGCCTGCCGCAAGATAGCCCGTCTCGCTAAGTGCTTTGTCTAGAACGCCATAGAGGCGATGGGCCTCTTTGGTGTAGCGGTCGATGGCATATTGAATACTCTCGGGCGCATAGAGCCTGAAATGGTGGGCCTGGCCCAGCATAGGACCAAGTCCCCCCATCTGAAACATCAGCCACTGCAGCACCTCGTAACGCGCACGATCGGTCTTGCCGAGGAATTTTCCGGCCTTTCCGGCCAGATAGATCATGATGGCACCTGACTCAAAGACTGAGATGGGCTTCCCGTCAGGACCATCGGTATCGACAAGGGCAGGAATCTTGTTGTTGGGACTGATCTTTAGAAAGTCGGGTTCGAACTGCTGGCCCGCGCCAATATCGATGGGAACCGCCTTGTAGGGCAGTCCAAGCTCTTCGAGAAGAATGGAGATTTTTTTTCCGTTGGGGGTGGCCCAGGTGTAAAGGGTGATCATCTGACAGCTCCAAGTAGAAAGACGCGTTGTGAGGTCTGGGCGGTATCTAACCAGACGGGAGTTAGTGTAGGAAAGTTTTGGGCAAAGAGGTCTGCGCAGGCAGCGTATTCATGGCCAATTTCGACGGCCAGGAGCCCATCGGGTTTGAGCCAGGACGCATAGCTGCTTACGATGCGGGCAACGATATCCATGCCCTGCGGGCCACCATCGAGTGCCAGGGCAGGCTCATGCCGAAATTCGCTCGGCAGTGCCGCCATAGATCTCCGGTTCACATAAGGTGGGTTGCTCAGTATTAGATCAAAGCCACCGGGGTCGGCTTCCTGGCCTTCTTCTGGGTTAGGGTCTAATGCCGCAAAGACGTCGCCCGTACGCAGCGTAATGCGGTCGGATAGCCCATAGTCAGCAATGTTTTCGGCGGCAAGTGCGAGGGCCTGACGACTGATATCGGTGGCGACTATGGTGGCATTCGGCCAAGCCATGGCCGTCAGAATTGCGAGACTGGCTGAGCCTGTGCAGAGTTCGAGAACACGCAGCGGGGCTTCGCTCGGAGGCAGGCCTGGCAGGCCCTCCGCGGTGAGAAATTCTGCGAGGTAGGAGCGGGGGATCAAGGCACGGGCATCAGCGCGAAACCGGTATCCGCAGAGCCAGGCCTCCCCCAAGAGATAGGCCGTGGGTTGGCGGCCTATCAGACGGGCAGAAAGGAGTGCCCAGAGGTGCCGCCTCTCGTGAGGCAGCAGTCGGCCCTCTAACAAATCATCGGATAGGTGGTCGGGGGAGAGCTTTAAGCCACCACCGATCAGCCACCGTGCCTCATCGACAGGGTTATCGGTGCCTTGACCGAAGGCTGTGTTCCGCTGACCGAATTGAGAGGCAGCGAATCGGATCCAGTCTCGGGGGGTCTCAAGCGTGGCACAGGCATCCTCCGCAAGGGCAGCAAGGCCCGCAGGATCTGCGAGGTCGCCGGGGGGCATGGTCGTCATGGGCGGGCCGAGGCCGACACAGATGCAGACTTAAGCGAGGGTCCGCCCGCTGGCGGTGTCTTGCTGACCAGGTAAATCGACCAGCAGCTTCTTGATGGCGCAGCGGTAGATCTGGTGCAACGGTTGTAGGTCGGAGAGCGCAATACGCTCGTTAACCTGATGGATGGTCGCATTGGGCGGGCCAAACTCCACAACCTCCCGACAGTGCTTGGCGATGAACCGACCATCGGAGGTGCCGCCTGTAGTGGATAGGCTGGGCGAGATACCACAGACCGAGGCAATTGAGGCCGTCATCACATCGCAGAGTGTTCCAGCTGGCGTGAGATAGGGGTCTCCGCCAAGATTCCACTGAATCTCGTAGTCAAGGCCATGCCGAGTAAGCACGGACTCGAGTCGCTGGCGCAGGGAGAGGGGGCTAGAGACGCTTCCAAATCGAAAGTTGAACTGGGCGGTGAGCTGGCCAGGTATAACGTTTGTCGCCCCTGTGCCAGCCTGCATGTTCGAGACCTGCCAGGTGGTGGGTGGGAAGTAGGCGTTTCCGTCGTCCCAGCGGATCGCAGCTAATTCCGCCAGAGCCGGGGCGAAGCGGTGTATCGGGTTGTCTGCCAGGTGTGGATACGCCACATGACCTTGGCGACCTCGCAACGTCAGACTACCCGATAGCGATCCACGACGGCCGTTTTTAATCATGTCGCCGACCTGGTCTACCGAGGTGGGTTCTCCGACGATGCAATAGTTGAGCTGCTCGCCACGATGGGCGAGTTCACGTACAACCTGCACGGTGCCATTAATCGCGGGACCTTCCTCATCGGAGGTGAGCAGAAAGGCGAGCCTGCCGCTAAAGGAGGGATAGTCGGCAATGAAAGACTCTGTGGCGGTGACGAATGCAGCCAAGGAAGACTTCATGTCTGAAGCGCCCCGCCCAAAGAGTTGGTCTCCGTCGATCACGGCACCAAACGGGTCGTGACGCCAGGCCGCAAGGGGTCCGGTCGGAACCACATCGGTATGGCCCGCCAGAACCAGGGTAGGGCCAGGACGTCCTCCCTCCCGTACTGCCCAGAGATTCGTAACGTCGCCAAACTGCAGCAGCTCAATGGAAAAACCTAGGGGGCGCAGTCGGTCCGCAATGAGGGTGCAGCAGCCCGCGTCGTTGGGGGTAACCGAGGCGCTACGTATAAGTGCCTGGGCAAGGGTGAGAGTGGGATCGTGGGCGGCGAGAGGGGTATCGACCGTGGTCATGGCGAGGTCTCGGAGACGGAGTCGGTATGAGCGGGGTGGCTGGGTTGTGTGAGTTGTGCGGTGAAGAGCCCACTATAGAGCGGGTCGGAGAATCCGACGGCAAGCTGGTCTTCCCAACGCAGAACCGGGCGTTTGATCACGAGAGGGAACGCCATCATCAGGTCCACCGCCGACCCCTGGTCAACCAGCTGACGACGGCGGTCCTCCGGCAGTTCTCGCCATGTCTTTCCGCGGCGATTAATAAGGCTGTCGAAGGGAATGTGTTTGAGCCAGTCGAGTAGCACGGATTCTGAGGGGGGCGTGACGCGAAGATCGACAAAGGTGTAGCTCACCCCATGGGTCTTTAGCCACCGGCGTGCGACCCGAACCTGGTCGCACTGGATGATTCCGTATAACCAGACCATGATCGACGATTCTGCGATGTTTTCGTTGGGCACCGGGTTTGGCCTAGGCCTGACGCAGGAGTTCGTTGATGCTGGTCTTTGCGCGGGTCTGGGCATCGACCCGCTTAACAATCACTGCGCAGGCTAGGCTATACCGACCATCGGCTGAAGGCAGGCTTCCGGGAACAACCACGCTACCGGATGGCACCCGGCCGTAGAAGATCTCACCGGTCTCTCGGTCGAAAATCTTGGTCGACTGGCCAATGAAGACGCCCATTGAAAGAACGCTGTTCTCTTCGACAATGACCCCTTCAACGACCTCTGAGCGGGCTCCAATAAAGCAGTTGTCTTCAATGATTGTCGGGTTGGCCTGAAGGGGCTCAAGCACTCCCCCAATGCCCACACCGCCGCTAAGATGCACATTTTTTCCGATCTGGGCGCAGGAGCCTACGGTGGCCCAGGTGTCGACCATGGTTCCAGAATCGACGTAGGCGCCGATATTCACGTAGGAGGGCATGAGCACGACATTTTTGGCGATAAATGACCCTCGGCGGGCCACGGCGGGCGGCACGACGCGTACGCCGAGCGCGTTAAGCGCCTCGGCCGAAAGGCCGGCAAACTTTGTGGGCACCTTGTCGAAAAACTGAAGCTCTCCCCCTGAGATGGGCTGGTTGTCTGCAAGGCGGAAGCTCAACAAAACGGCCTTCTTGATCCATTGGTGGACCACCCACTGGCCAGAGGACTTGTCTGCGACGCGAAGTGCTCCAGAGTCTAGACCAGCAAGTACCTCGGAGACCGCCTGGCGTATGTCGCTAGGAGCGGACTCTGGTGACAGAGAAGCCCTGTTTTCCCAGGCCTGGTCGATGAGGGGGGCGAGTGGTGTTGTCGTCATGGTGGGCGTCATCCCTAGAAAAAGTGGGGTTAGAGGATCGGAGGGCTGGCCGCGCGCATGGGCTGGCCCGCTGCGCCACTGGGGGGGGGCTGTACCTGCGGGCTCGCTGGAGTCCAGCCTGGCGCGCGGTGCTCGGCCACCACATTGGTAAAGATCCCCCCGCGCACGTACCACTGGGCGGTGAGTCTCATAAACCGGGGTGCAGTAGCGGACACCATATCGGAGAGGATCTGGTTGGTTACCGCCTCGTGAAATGCGCCGACGTCTCGAAATGACCAGGCATAGAGCTTGAGTGCCTTAAGTTCTAGGTTTTTCTGGTCGGGAACGTAGTCAAGAATCAGCGTTGCGAAGTCGGGCTGGCCCGTGAGGGGGCAGAGGCAGGTGAACTCCGGGATCTCGATGTGGATCCAGTAGTCGCGCTCTGGGGCAGGATTGGTAAAGGTTTCGAGCGTCGAACTTGGCTGACTGGGCATGCGCGGGATCCATGAAGGGGTCTGGGGGTAAAGAAATCGGCGTTTGGAGCTATGAATCAGAAATTTGACAGCAAATGACCAAAAAATGACCGACGATGGGCTGTTTTGCTACCAAAATCTCTGTAAATTCACGGTGTTATTATAACGCAGCCCTCTCTTTGCCCATCTTATGCGCCTGACACAGATCCGCCTTTCCGGCTTTAAGTCGTTTGTCGACCCCACCGTACTGCAGGTTTCCCGGCAACGGGTGGGTATTGTGGGGCCCAATGGCTGTGGCAAATCTAATGTGATCGATGCTGTACGTTGGGTCTTGGGTGAGTCTAAGGCCTCTGAGTTGCGTGGCGAATCGATGCACGATGTGATTTTTAATGGCTCGGGCTCCCGGAAGGCTGCGGGCCGGGCCAGCGTAGAGCTCATTTTTGACAATTCCTCGGGACGTCTAGGGGGCCCCTGGGGTCGGTTTGCGGAGCTCTCGGTCAAACGCATTCTGTCACGCGACGGTCAGTCCACGTATTCCATTAACGGCCAGTCGGTCAGGCGCAAAGACGTTCATGACGTTTTTCTGGGAACCGGTCTTGGTCCCCGCGCCTACGCGATCATTGGCCAGGGGATGATCTCGCGGGTCATCGAGTCGCGTCCAGAGGAGCTACGTGTATTTCTTGAAGAGGCGGCCGGTGTTTCAAAGTACCGAGAGCGACGCAAGGAGACCGAGCACCGCCTCTCAGACACCCGCGAAAATCTCTCTCGGGTCGAGGACATTAGACTCGAACTAGACCAGCGCATTGGGCTACTGGCGGAACAAGCCGAGGTGGCGGCCCGTTATCAAGAACTAACGGAAAGTAAGCGCCAGAAGCAGACGATGCTTCTGGCCGTTCGTCGTGCGGAGCTGTTGCAGGCGCAGCAGCGGCATCAGAGGGAGCGCGCGGAGGCGGAGACACAGCTTGAGCGGGTTCTCGCAACCCAGAGGGCGGCAGAGTCTGAGAAGGAGCGGGCGTTTCAGGCCGTCGAGGCAGCCCAGGCGGAATTGCAGGCTGTTCAGAGTGGCCTTTTTCAGACCAATACCGAGATCGCCCGCCAGGAGGCTGAGGATCGGGCCCATGCCCAGAATCGCGAGCGGGCCCGTGCGACTCAGGTAGCCGTTGAAGAAGGCTTGGCCCAGCTTGACCGTGAGCAGGAGGCCGTTCAGGCAGAGCGCGCGGCCCTTGAGGTTGCCTTGGGGGAAAATGAGCGGGTCTTGGCCACGCGTCTTGCGGAACGGGATCAGGCCCAGACAGCGATACGGCCGCTCGAGGCGGACGTGGAGGAGATTGCTCTTCAGAACACCGAGTCGCGTGCGGTACTCGCCGCGAGTGAGGCAGAGATCCGGGGGCTCCAGTCGCGCCTTCAGGAGTCGGCGAGCCACCAGGGACGGCTCAAGGCCCGCCTTGCAGAGCTCAAGGCCCAGTCGGCACAGCTTGAAAAGCTCGACCCATCGGCGCTCACCAATATCCAACAACAGCGATCAGAGGCGCTGCGGCTCGCCGAAATGGCCGGCGCCGACCACCTTCTCTTTGCCGAGCAGGTCGCTGCGCGTGAGCCCCAGCTTGTCAAGGAGCGTCAAACGCTTGCGGATCGGTCTCGCGAAGCCGACCGGCTTGAGGCTGAGCTTCGGGCCCAGTCGGAATGGCTGAAAAAGGCCCAGGCCAAGGATCAGCTTGTGCCCTGGATTGATGCTCAGGGACTCGCCGAGCGGGGGCGCCTCTGGCAGACACTGCGGGTGGCGGCAGGATTCCAGCGGGCGGTCGAGTCGGCCCTCTCTGAGCGGATGGGGGCCTTAGGAGTCGATGACCTCATGCGTGATGTGGGCGAATTTTCTGAGCCGCCCCCGGCCCGCATGGTTTTTTTCGAGAATCAAGGCCTCGCGGCCGCCCCAGAGACGCGGGCTGACCGTCTTGCGAGCAAGGTACAGGGAGACAGCCCCGCTGCCGTTATGGCACGCAAATGGCTAAATGGCTTTCGCACGGCCAGCGGGCTGCAGGCGGCATTACGGGCCCGCAGTGAATTGCAGGAGGGCGAGTTCTGGATTACGCCCGACGGTCACTGGGTAGGCCTTCATGAGATTCGGTTCTATGCGGCAGATCAGGAGACCGCGGGCCTTTTGGAGCATCGTGATGCCCTAGAGGATCTCGATCGGCAGTCTCGGGCCGCCCGGCTTGTCGCCCAGGAGGCACAGCTTCAGGTACAACGAAGCGAAGAGTCGCTGGCGGGTCTGCGGCGTCAGCTTGCATCGGCGCGTGATACCGAGTCTAAGGCCCGTCAGCGGCTGCATGAGTTGGAGTTGTCGGTGGTGCGACTGCAAGAGAAAGCCGATCGGCTGGTCGCCAAAGAGCAGCAGTTTGCCCAGGCGCTCAAGGGTATCGAAGAGGAACTCTCTCAGGCCGCTTCGCGCGAGGCCCTGCTCGCCGACCAGCTGTCGGTAGCCCAGGCTGCGATTGAAGAGGTGCGGGAGACGTCAGCCATCAGCCAGCAGCGGCTAGAGAATACACAGTCAAGACTTGCCCAGGCGCGGCATGCTCTTGCTCAACAGGACCATAGCCTTCAGGAGGCGCGGCTTCAGGAGCGTACGTTGCAGGAGCGGCAGGCCCGTCTTCAGACGGCGCTCAGCAGCCATGCTCAACGGCGCGAAGAGCTCGACGCGCGGCAGACCGAGGCAGCCGCTGAGATTGATCAGGCCCAGCAGGCCCTCGCGGCAAGCCCCTTGCAGCGACTATTGTCAGAGCGGTCGGCCCACGAGCAGCGACTTGCCCAGTCTCGCGATAGCGCGGAGGCCTTGCAGGAGGCGCTACGGCAAAAGGACGAACAGCGTATGCGGGCTGTGCGTGAGGCTGAGCCCTTACGTGCGAAACTCAGTCAGCTCGATGTGGCGGTTGCTGGAGCAGAGGCGGCCCTTGCGCAACTCGTGCAGCAGGTGGAGGAGTCCGGGCTCGCGGTCGATGGCCTTGTCTCGGAATGGGCTGAGGGCCAGCCGCCCCCTGAGCTTGCGAAACCTGCTTCGCTGCAGTCTGACATTAACCGTTTGCAGCGCGAGATCGATGTGATGGGCCCCGTCAACCTGGCGGCGCTTTCTGAACTCACCCAGGCGCGAGAGCGGCTGCAGTTTCTCGAATCCCAGATCAAAGATCTTTCGGAGGCAGTTGCCACGCTCGAGGATGCGATTCGTAAGATTGACCGCGAGAGTCGTGCCCTGTTGCAGTCGACCTACGACACAGTGAACGACAATTTCGGGCGCCTCTTCCCAACACTTTTTGGTGGCGGTGAGGCCCGACTCGTACTGACCGGAGACGAGATTCTTGACAGTGGGGTCCAGGTTATGGCGCAGCCGCCAGGCAAGAAGAACACCACCATTCACCTGCTGTCAGGCGGTGAGAAGACCCTCACCGCAACTGCCTTGGTGTTTGCCCTCTTTCAGCTCAATCCCGCACCGTTCTGCCTGCTTGATGAGGTCGATGCTCCCTTAGATGATCCGAACACGGAGCGACTCTGCACGCTGATTCGTCAGATGTCGGCCCAGACTCAGTTCATCTTCATTACCCACAATAAGATCGCGATGGAGCTTGCCGAACACCTGGTGGGGGTGACGATGCAAGAGCAAGGCGTGTCTCGGCTTGTCGCGGTGGATCTCGATATGGCGGGAAGTCTGGTGCGAGACGCTGCCTAACCATGGCACTCGAGTGGCTCTCATCGCTGGGTGCCAGCCTTCTTGTCCTTGCCTGCGGGCTCTTGGTTGTCGTGCTAGGCTTTAATTTCTTAGAGGCCCGTCGCGCGGGACTCCCACTGCGGCTACCGCGGCTGCCCCGCCTGCGATCAATGCGGCCTCGCGCAACGCCGCCGGACCCTGGGCGACCAGATCTCTCGCCGGCGGCGGTCGATGATCCCTCTGATCAGCCTCTAGGCGACAACGCGCAGGACCCCGACGAACGATATGCATCCAGCATATCGCGGACGTCGCAGGACGCAGATGAGTCCCAGGCGCCAGAGCAATTCCCAGGGCCGCAGGAGACCCAGGAGCCGCTCGATCCTCGGTTCGAACTGATTCTGGGCTTTACCGGTACGGCACCCCTATCGCCTCTGGTTGAAAAGTTACTCACGCGTTTTACCCGAATACAGACAAAGCCGATTTGCCGCTATCTTGAGGTAGAGAAGGGTATCGTTCAGCTTGGAATGGTGCTGGCAACCCGCTCTGGGTTTGCAAGCCTCATCGAAATAGAAGAGTTTCTTGAGCAGTCTGAGCGTCTCCTTTTACCGTACGGTCTGAGCCGTATCGGGCCTCGTCCGGATAGCGCAGAGATCATGACCCGGGCCCGCGAGGTCGATATGCTGCTCGGACGACTCGATGGCCAGATCTGCTTTCATCTGAAGGCGAGTCGACTTCCCGCCTGGTCGGAGGTGGATAGGCTTATGGAGGCCCTTGGTCTTACCGTGCGGGGTGATGGACATTATGTTCGGCACGACGCCGATGGCGCACTGCGTTATGTGGTCATGCCTGCAGACGATGGGCTCTTTCTTAGTCTGCTTCTCGACCTGCCGCGCGTTGCGCTGCCGGCGGCTGTTCTGAGCCAGATGGTGGACGACGCGCAGGCGATTGCGCAGGCCTGCGAGGCAGAGCTTGTGGATGATCGGGGTATGCCACTGCTCCCCCCGGCAATTCAAATGATGCGCGCGCAGGTGACCGCGCGTGCGGAGCAGCTTCAGGCAGCAGGTCTCGTACCGGGTAGCCGTCTGGCCTGCCGTCTATTTTCATGACGCGCGAACGTAGTAGGCTGATGGCCCTCCGTGCAGAGGTGCGTCGACATCAGGGTCTGTATCACGGTGAAGACGCGCCTGAGATCACCGACGCTCAGTATGACGCCCTTGTTGCCGAACTCGAGAGACTAGAGGCTGAGGCGGGCCTGTCTGGGTTGAGACCGGAATCGGGATCGGAATCAGAACTCGGATCGGGTCGTATACCGGAGACTGCGGTGCTCGATGCGGTGGGCTTTCCCCCGCGCAGGGAGTTCGTCTCTGTGACCCATCGCCAGCCGATGCTCTCTCTAAACAACGGATTTAGCCGGGAGTCCCTTGACCAGTTTGTCGCCCGGCTCGACCAGCAACTTGGGCTGGGCGGCAGCCTTCAGACCGCCTCGGCCTTTTCCGCTGACCTGAAGTTTGACGGGCTTGCATTGAGTCTCGTCTATGAGGATGGGGTCTTTGTTCAGGCCGCAACCCGTGGGGATGGCTCGGTCGGCGAGGATGTCACTGCCAACATTCGTACGATTGCTGAGGTTCCTTCTCGGCTCGTTGCTAGTGAATTTACTGCGGGACGGCTGGAAGTACGCGGTGAGGTCTACATGGCGATCGCCGACTTTACTGCCTTAAACGCGCGTCAGGCGGCACAGGGCCTCAAGGTCTTTGCGAATCCCCGCAATGCCGCAGCCGGAAGTCTTCGGCAGCTCGATGCACGGATTACGGCAGAGCGGCCTCTGCGGTTCTTTGCATATGCTGTTTCTGAGGTCCCTGCGCACTGGCAGTCGATTCAGTCTTATTCGGGTCAGCTCGCACAGCTAGCGCAGTTAGGCTTTCCGGTCTGCGATCGGCATATTGCCCATGCATCGGTGGATGCCGTCTGGGAATTCATTGAGGCGGCAGAGCGGGATCGGCACCGTCTGGCGTTTGAGATCGACGGGGTTGTTATCAAGCTGGAGTCACTTGCCCAGCAGCTACAGGCAGGCTTTGTATCGCGCGCGCCGCGGTATGCCCTTGCCTACAAGTTTGCCGCCGAGGAGGCCAGTACGCAGCTCCTGTCGATTGATGTACAGGTGGGTCGTACGGGCGTCTTGACGCCCGTGGCCCGGCTTGCCCCCGTCCGCGTTGGGGGGGTGGTGGTAACCAATGCCACGCTGCATAACGAGGACGAGGTACGTCGTAAGGATGTTCGTGAAGGAGATACGGTCTGGGTTCGTCGCGCAGGGGATGTCATCCCAGAGGTACTTGGCCCGATTCTCGCTCTCAGGCCGCCAGGCACAGGGCTTTTCCAGATGCCTCGGGAATGCCCCGTCTGTGGGGCACCGGTTACGCGGGTGCAGGACGAGGCTGCCGTGCGATGCACGGCAGGTCTCTCGTGTCGCGCCCAGCTCATTCAGGCGGTTTTGCACTTCTGTCAGCGTAAGGCCTTAAACATAGAAGGGCTCGGAGATAAGCTTGCCGAGCAGCTTGTCGACTCCGGCCTATTAACCCGCCTCTCAGACCTCTTTCGGCTTCCCAAGTCTGCCCTCATTGCCCTGCCACGCATGGCCGAGAAGTCGGCCCAGAATCTGCTTGATCAGATTCAGTCGGCCCGTGAGACAAGCCTGGCCCGTCTGATATTCGGCCTGGGGATTCGGCACGTGGGAGAGCGCACCGCCCGTGATCTCGCCCTGCATTTTGGAAGCCTTCAGGCCCTCGCCGACGCCCGTGAGGAGGACCTCATGCAGGCGCCTGATGTCGGCCCGGTGGTTGCGTCTTCGATCGCGTCTTTTTTTTCCCATGCCGAGCAGCGGGCAGAGGCTATGGAGATTATGGGCCTCATGGTGGTCGATCGGCTTGATGATCGGCCTGCGGTCGCGCCGCCTCAGGGGGGGCATGCAGCCCTTCCATTGGCTGGGCGTACGGTAGTGCTCACGGGCACCCTGACGACGATGGGACGAGACGCCGCCTCCAACTTAATTTATCAACTGGGGGGCCAGGTGGTCCAGTCTGTATCAAAGAAGACCAGTCTTTTAGTGGCGGGCGATAGCCCCGGCTCTAAACTAGAGAAGGCCCAAGCGTTGGGGGTCGAGGTCTGGGACGAGTCGCGGCTTCTGCGAGAGGCCGATTCATTGCGGCACAATGGGGACTTATGAGCACACAATCATTTTCCGTCGCCACTGAGGCGGCTCTGGCCCCAGTACGCAAGGCGGTCTTTCCTGTCGCAGGCCTCGGCACGCGGTTTCTTCCTGCCACCAAGGCGAGCCCCAAAGAGATGCTCCCAGTTGTTGACAAGCCCCTTATTCAATACGCAGTAGAAGAGGCGGCTGCGGCGGGCATCACCGAGATGATCTTCATTACCGGCCGATCCAAGCGGGCTATTGAAGACCATTTTGACAAGGCCTACGAGCTTGAGGCGGAGCTCATCGCAAAGCAGAAGACGGCCTTGCTCGATCTAGTGCGCAGCGTGGCTCCGCCTACGATCAACTGTATCTACATTCGACAGCCGGAGGCCCTCGGTCTTGGGCACGCGGTGCTCTGTGCGCGTCCGGCTGTCGGTAACGAACCTTTTGCAGTCCTTCTGGCCGATGACCTGATGGATGCTGGAGAGGAGGGTACGCCCGTGATGGCTCAGATGGTCGATGTCTATCGGAACCATCGTGCAAGTATCGTCGCCGTGCAGAATGTCCCCCGCGAAGAGACCTCTAAGTACGGAATCGTTCAGAGCAGCCCCTGGGGTCAACGAACGGAGCGCATTACCGAGATCGTGGAAAAGCCCTCCTCAGATAAGGCACCTTCGACCCTCGCGGTTGTGGGTCGGTACCTGCTGACCCCTCGGATCTTCGATATTCTGGCAGCCCAGGGGGCTGGCGCAGGCGGGGAGATTCAGCTCACGGATGGTATTGCGAATCTACTGCACGATGAACCCGTACTTGCCTATCGATTTGACGGTACCCGTTTTGATTGCGGATCTAAGCAAGGGTATCTACAAGCCACCGTGACGCTGGCTAGTCGTCATCCGCAAGAGGGCAAGGAGTTTAAGAACTGGCTCCTCGCTCATGCCGCCCAGCTGCAAGGGCTTTAGCGGTCGATATTGTTCGGCATCCTGTCAGAATGTGGTTAGTTAGGGGTCTGGTCTAAGACCTTTAACAAGTCTGATTCGAGCATGACCTGAAAACGCTCCCGATCGAGTTCAGGGCCACGAATGAGAAAGATGTCTTCTGCCCGTTCTCCAAGGGTCGACACGCGTGCCGTATGGATCTCGATCTGATGCTCTGTAAGGCAGTGGGCGATGCTGTAGAGCAGCCCAGCCCGGTCGGCGGCCGTAATCGAGAGGATAAAAAACTGCCCGCGTGCATCCGGTTCGAGAGCTACCGTAGGGGGAACAGGGAAGTGTTTAGACTGTCGCGACAGACGCCCTCTGGGGGTTGGTGGAGGCAGCGGCGTATGACTGGCTAGATGTTGCGATAGGCCTGCCTCAATGAGGCTTAGCATCTCGCGTGCCTGGCCCGCGAAAGTCTGGTGATCCACTAAAAAGACGTCAAGCACATAGCCATTCTGGGTGGTGTGAATACGGGCATCAAGCACCGGAAGGCTCTGGGCATCGAAGTAGGCGGTGATCCGCGCGAAGACTTCGGCGGAATCCCGAAGATAGACGCCGACCTGAAACCCCTCGCCGGCAGGGGCAAGCCGCGCAAAGACAAACGGCCTGCCCGTCTGGTCACTGCCCTTAATCTGTCGTGCATGCCAGGCAATCTCCTCCGCGGACTGCCGCAGGAAGTAACTCACATCTAAGGTCTTCCAGAGTCGATGGGCGCTCTCAAGCGACTGACCGTGGAGTTGCAGAATGCGCTCGGCCTCTTGTCGTTTGGCCTCACGAGTCTGGTCTAAGGGACTGGTGATTGACCGCGTCTGCGTTCCGTGCTCTTTTGCACGGGCCTGTAGAAGTTGGTTTGTCTTACGAAAAAGTTCTTCGAGAAGCTTGGCCTTCCAGGCATTCCAGACCTTCGGGCTGGTCCCACGCACATCGGCCACGGTAAGCAGGTAGAGCGACTGGAGTCTCTCGACGGTCTTGACCTTGTCGGCAAAGGCGGCAATTACTAAGGGGTCAGCGAGGTCTTGCTTCTGGGCGATACTCGACATGGTGAGGTGTTCTTGTACCAGGAAGATTAGTAGAGACGTGGTCTCGGAATCCAGACCAAACTGTCGACAGAACCTCTCCACCTCGTGGCCACCCAGTTCGGAATGGTCTCCCCCCCGCCCTTTGGCGATGTCGTGAAAGAGCGCTGCCAGATAGAGCTTCCACGGTGCATTCATCTCTGACATGAGTTCGGTGAGCAGCGGAAACTCGTGGGCATGCTCGGTCATTGTGAAGCGCCGTAGATTGCGAATCACCTGAAGGATATGCTGGTCAACCGTGTAGACATGAAAGAGGTCGTGCTGCATCTGACCTACGATTCGTCGAAAGACTGGCAGCATCCGGCCGAGGATGCCGAGGTTGTTCATGATTCGTAAGGCATGCACAATGCCCCGCGGCTCTTGGAACATCTTAAGCAGTAGGGCCCGATGCTGGGGGTCATCGCGGTAGGCCTGATCAATCTGGTCGCGATGGTTCCAAAGCGCCCGAAGAGTACGGGCCGTCATGCCTCGACGGCTTGAGGACTGCTGCATTTCTAGAAACGCCTCGAGAATGGCAGTAGGACGGCGTGCAAAGACCTGGTCGTGCCGCAGATCGAGTAGGCCCCTTACCTCTTGGAAGTCATCACTGATCGGCCGCGCCTCTGCAGCGACGCGATTGTTGTTACCAGTAAGTTCGAGGTCGGCCAGCAGAATACTTGTGACCTGCGAGACGAGCTTTGCTGCGCGATAGTAGCGCTGCATCAGCATCTCGCTTGGTCGGCGTCCTCCCCGCCCCGCATGGCCCCCTTGCGTCGCCGAACCCGCCTGCGTGG
The DNA here is from genome assembly GCA_046047535.1 of Pseudomonadota bacterium. Classification (GTDB taxonomy): domain Bacteria; phylum Pseudomonadota; class Gammaproteobacteria; order Burkholderiales; family Burkholderiaceae_A; genus Hahnella. The sequence goes on along the minus strand of JBJOHS010000084.1, from coordinate 24,164 downwards.
CTGATACCGACACGCCAAGTTCTTCGGCCATGCGATTCTGCAGGTCAAAGACGAGGCGGTCTTCACGGCGGCCAGCCAGAAGGTGGAGGTGGGCCCGAAAGGTATGCAAGACAGACTGATGCAGGGCCAGCTGACGCGCCTCCTTCTGCGTGAGTAGCCCGTGCTTTGCAAGGCTGGCCCAGGTACCATCGAGCCCCATAGCAAGGGCAATCCATCGAATCACTTGCAGGTCTCGAAGCCCCCCGGGGCTCTCCTTGACGTTTGGCTCAAGGGCATAGGGGGAGTCTTGATAGCGACGGTGGCGTTGCTGGAGTTCAAGCAGCTTTCCCTGTACAAAGCCCGCCTGGTCGATCTCCGCATGCCAGCGTTGCTGAAGTTCGGCGATCAGCGATCCCGGTCCCACCAGGGTGCGCGCCTCGAGCAGGGCGGTAGCGATCGTCAGGTCATCTTTTGCAAGCGCGATACATTCCGAGAGCGTTCGTACGCTGTGGCCGGCATCAAGGCCCGCATCCCAGAGGCTCGAGACGAACCGCGACAGCGGGCCCTCGAGGGTATCTGCGCAGATAGACTCCGGCAGGAGAATGAGTAAATCGATATCGGAAAAGGGAGAGAGTTCTCCCCGCCCATAGCCCCCGATGGCGAGGAGGACGGCATGGGGGACGGGGTAAGCCTCCCAGAGGCGTTGCACGCACCGGTCGATATCTCTGCAGAGGCTACGCATGAGCACAGGGGGCGATTTTCGATCGCGCCAGCCCTGGGCATTGGCCTCACGGGCTGCCTGAACCGCTTGTCGTACCTGTGCAGGCAGGCTAGGCGGATTAGGGTCTGCGTGGTGGGCTGTGCTAGCCCGCACGGGCGTTGGCTGCCCCATGGGCGCGATGCCAGTCGGGGCTGGCCTCAGATACGGTGAGCACTTCGTAGCCGGATTCGGTGACAAGAATCGTGTGCTCCCATTGGGCTGAGAGGCTGTGATCCTTGGTGACGATCGTCCAGCCGTCTGCGAGCTCACGGATTTCTGGACGCCCGGCGTTAATCATCGGCTCGATGGTAAACGTCATACCGGCAGCAAGTTTCATCCCGGTTCCGGGGCGCCCGTAGTGAAGAACCTGTGGCTCCTCGTGAAAGACTTTACCGATGCCATGGCCGCAGAATTCACGGACGACAGAGAAGCCGTTGGCCTCAGCATGACGCTGAATGGCATAGCCGATATCGCCAAGTGTCTTGCCCGGAGCGACCTGGGCAATGCCCTGCCAGAGGCACTGGTGGGTTATCTCGCAGAGGCGGCGCGCCCCGACTGAGGGACTACCCACGCAAAACATACGGCTCGTGTCGCCGTGGTAGCCCTCTTTGATGACGGTGATGTCGATGTTGACGATGTCGCCGGTTTTTAGAGCCTTGGTGCCGGGGACACCGTGGCAGACCTGATGATTTACCGAGGTGCAGATCGACTTGGGGTAGGGCGAGTAGCCTGGAGGGCAATAGTTAAGAGGCGCAGGAACGCAGCCCTGTACATTCACCATGTAGTCATGACACAGGCTGTCGAGTTCTCCGGTCGTGACGCCAGGTTTGACATAGGGGGTGATGAAATCGAGCACCTCGGATGCCAATCGCCCGGCAAGTCGCATGCCGGCAATGTCTTGCTCTGATTTGATTGAAACGGCCATAAGTACTTATAATTGTATGTTTTTTTTAACTTTGGTTTAAATCATCCCCGTCGTGCGCAAGGGTGTTCGGCTGTCGAGAACCGTGCGCGACGTTGTGAGAACCAACCCTTGCCCATCTTTGTTGGAGAAACTAATGACTGTTGCAGCTTCTGTTTCAATGCGTGAAATGCTTGAGGCCGGCGTACATTTCGGCCACCAGACACGGTTCTGGAACCCCAAGATGGCTCCATACATCTTTGGCCATCGCAATAAGATTCATATTATTAATCTTGAGGCCACCGTTGCAAATATGCACGATGCCCTCAAATTCATTCGGCAGCTCTCCTCGCGCCGTGGTTCTGTGCTGTTCGTCGGCACAAAGCGGGCCTCCCGCGAGATCATTCAAGAGGAAGCCACCCGCGCCGGCATGCCCTACGTCGATCAGCGTTGGCTCGGCGGCATGCTCACCAATTTCAAGACCGTAAAGACATCGATTAAGCGTCTCAAAGACATGGAGGCCACCGAGGCCGAAGGCGGTCTTGAGCGCATGTCAAAGAAAGAAGTGCTCTCGTTTAGCCGTGAGCTCGAGAAGTTGAACAAGGCTCTCGGTGGCATCAAAGATATGTCCGGCCTGCCCGACGCGATCTTTATTGTTGATGTGGGCTATCACAAGATCGCGGTACAAGAGGCCAACAAGCTCGGCATTCCCGTGGTTGCTGTGGTTGACACCAACCATTCTCCCGAGGGCATCGACTATGTCATTCCCGGCAACGACGATGCCAGTCGTGCGGTGCAGCTCTATGCCCGCGCTGTGGCCGACGCGATTATCCAGGGGCGTGGCGAGGCGCTAACCGATCTGGTGCAGTCGGTTCAGGAGGGCGAAGAGTTTGTTGAGGTAGAAGAGCAGCCTGCCGCCTAGAGCTGCTGTACCCGCCTCCGGCAGGTAGGCCTCACGACCGTTTGGTACGTAGGAGTCTTGCAGCCCATGTCTGATAAACCTTTTTTGTAGAAAGAATGTGACCTTATGGCAGAGATTAGTGCAGCACTTGTAAAGGCGCTTCGTGAGAAGACCGACGCGCCGATGATGGAATGTAAAAAGGCCCTCTCCGAGTCGGGTGGTGATATGGACAAGGCAGAAGAAATTCTGCGCGTTCGTTTAGGTTCAAAGGCCACGAAGGCGGCAGGTCGTGTTGCGGCCGAAGGCGTCGTTGCGATTGCTACGAAGGAGTCGACGGCAGCGATCGTTGAGGTTAACTGCGAGACCGATTTCGTCGCAAAGAATGATGATTTTCTGGCCTTTGCCGCCGATCTCGCCCGTATTGTGATGGACGACGGGTCGGTAGATACCGTAGAGACCCTGGTTGCTAAGCCTCTGAGTGGCGGCACGGTCGACTCCGTCCGTACCGCGCTTGTAGGCAAGATCGGCGAGAACATCTCGGTACGTCGGTTCTCCCGTTACCAGGCCCAGGGTCGGTTCTTCTCCTACATTCATGGTGGCGCCAAGATCGGCGTCCTCCTCGATCTCGTGGGCGGCGACGAGCAGCTTGGCCGCGACCTGGCCATGCATATTGCAGCCAGTAAGCCCCGCGCCCTCGATGCCTCCGGGGTCGATCAGGCTCTGATCGATACTGAGCGCCGTGTAGCGGCAGAAAAGGCGGCTGAATCGGGTAAACCGGCTGATATCGTGGCAAAGATGGTTGACGGCGCCGTGCAGAAGTTCCTCAAAGAGGTAACCCTATTAGGCCAGGTGTTTGTGAAGGCAGAAGACGGAAAACAGACCATAGAGCAGTTGCTCAAGGCAAAGTCGGCCTCGATTGCCTCGTTTGCCCTCTACGTGGTTGGTGAGGGTATCGAGAAAAAGGTCTCCGACTTTGCTGCGGAAGTCGCGGCACAGTCTGCTGCCGCCCGGGCCGCCTAAGACTCGGTATCTCGCTCTGGAGCGTCTCGTTCTCTAAAAGGGATTGGTAATGACCGAACAGACCGGCCTTGGTTATCGGCGCGTTCTTCTGAAACTATCCGGCGAGGCGCTGATGGGAGACGATCCCTACGGGATCAACAAGGCCACAATCGATGGGATTGTGGCCGAGATAGCCCGGGTAGTGGCGCAGAAGGTCGAACTGGCAATTGTCATTGGCGGCGGCAATATATTTCGGGGCGTCGCCCTGGGTGCCTCGGGTATGGATCGAGCCACTGCCGACTATATGGGCATGATTGCGACAGTAATGAATGCCCTGGCGCTGCAGGATGCCTTTAGGCAGTCCGGTATTGAGGCCCGCGTCCAGTCGGCCTTGCGTATCGATCAGGTGGTTGAGCCCTATATTCGGCCAAAGGCGATTCGCTACCTTGAAGAGGGTAAGGTGGTGATTTTTGCAGCGGGCACGGGAAATCCGTTCTTTACAACCGATACGGCTGCCGCGTTGCGCGGTGCAGAGGTTGGCGCGCAGCTCGTTATTAAGGCCACAAAGGTCGATGGCATCTACAGTGCTGATCCGGTCAAAGATCCGACTGCTACACGTTATGAGGCATTGAGCTTCGATGAGGCAATCTCTAAGAATCTGCGTGTCATGGATGCCACCGCTTTTGCGCTCTGTCGCGATCAGCGCCTTCCAATTCGTGTTTTAAGTCTGTTCAAGCCAGGGGCCCTGCTCGCTGCCGTTCAGGGTGCGCCAGAAGGCACCCTGGTTCATGTCTAACTTCCTTCGATAAAGCCCCGATCACTATGACTATTCAAGAGCTTCGTTCAAGCACCGAGCAGAAGATGATCAAGAGCCTCGATTCCCTGAAGTCGGGGCTCGCGAAGGTACGCACAGGTCGTGCCCATCCAGGCCTACTCGAGCAGATTATGGTCGACTACTATGGCGCACCCACGCCTTTGTCGCAGGTGGCTAACCTTAGCCTGGTAGACGCCCGTACCATTGGCGTGAGCCCCTACGAAAAAAAGATGGTGGCAGTGGTCGAGAAGGCAATTCGAGAATCAGAGCTCGGTCTGAATCCTGCCAACTCGGGGGATCTTATTCGGGTGCCTATGCCTCCGCTCACTGAGGAACGTCGTCGCGAGCTGACCAAGGTGGTGAAGTCTGAAGGGGAGGACTGCAAGGTGGCGATCCGAAATATTCGTCGCGATGCAAACGAACAGCTCAAGAAGATGGTGAAGGACAAGCTCATCTCCGAAGACGATGAGCGTCGCGCCCAAGACGATACCCAAAAGCTGACCGACCGCTTTGTCGCAGATATTGACAAGATCTTGGCCCAAAAAGAGGCTGAGATCATGACGGTCTAGCCTCCTCGTGCCGGTATCCTCGAGCCCGCTTCCGCCGAGTTCTACGCTCGAGATACCAGATACCCCGCTGGTTCCCCGCCACATCGCCGTCATCATGGACGGCAATGGGCGCTGGGCATCACAGCGACATCTACCCCGAATGGCAGGCCACGAGCGCGGTGTGGCTGCCCTGCGTGCGGTGGTACAGGCCTGCATAGAACAGGGGGTAGGAGCGCTTACGGTATTTGCGTTTAGCTCAGAGAACTGGCGTCGGCCGGAAGAAGAGGTGAGCTTCCTAATGGGGCTTTTTCTGCGGGCTCTTAAGCGTGAAGTCCGCGAACTCCATCAGCACGGCGTTCAGCTTCGGGTGATCGGTGATCTCTCGGCGTTTTCGACGTCCCTGCAGTCGGCCATTGGGGCTGCGATGGAGAAGACCAAGGCCAATAATCGGCTGGTGCTTACCGTGGCTGTCAACTACGGGGGCCGGTGGGACATGCTGCAGGCCATGCGCCGCCTTATGGATGCCTCCCCCGAAATCGTCTCAAGGGGTGCACCGATTTCCGAGGAGGCGCTAGCACCTTATCTCTGTCTGTCCGATCTGCCCGAGCCCGATCTCTTCATTCGCACGGGAGGGGAGCAACGCATCAGTAACTTTCTGCTCTGGCAGTCCGCTTACACCGAGTTCTACTTTACGTCTCTACTCTGGCCTGAATTCGATGCCGAGGCCTTGTCTCAGGCAATTCATAGCTATCAGACCCGAGAGCGACGGTTTGGTCGTACGTCGGGCCAGGTCGCCGCTGCACGTCAGGCAGACCCAGACGCCTCTCGCGTGGAGTAGGGCGTCGGCAGCCAGAGCGCCATGGGCCTTCGAATTCTTACCGCGGTGGTTTTATTTGCGATTCTGGTTCCCCTAACCGTCTGGGCGCCTATCTCTGTTTTTTCTTTATTTGTGCTGCTTGTCTTCGCGGGCGTTTTCTGGGAGTGGTCTGGGCTACTTAGACCGCCGCGGGGGCCAAGAATTGCGCTGTTGGCCGGGCTGCTGATGCTCGGCGCGACCCTGGTTCTTGACCCTTTTTTGGATCCCCGGAGTCTGAGCTATGAGATCTTGGGAACGGCGTCTCTGGTCTGGCTGGTGGTATTGCCTTGGGTACTCTGGCGGGGCAAGACTCCGAGGGGGGGCATGGGACTCGTGCTCGCAGTCTTGGGCTGCTTTGCCGGGTTCTGGGCGGTCTGGCAGGCCCGATACGAGGGTCTTGTGTTTTTGGTCAGTGTTCTGCTTCTGGTCTGGGCCGCTGATACGGCAGCCTACTTTAGTGGCAAGGCATTTGGACGGCGGAAACTCGCGCCACAGGTCAGTCCTGGTAAGACCTGGGAGGGCGTCTGGGGGGCCCTGGTTCTTAACATGGTGGTCATGACATCCCTGGCTTTTTTTGTCTTTGAGAGCTGGGCGGCTCGCCTGATTGATCGGCTTGGCTTTTTGCCCTTTTTGGCGGCTGTCCTAGCACTCACGGGCTACAGCGTAATGGGAGATCTTCACCAATCGATGCTCAAGAGACAGGCTTCGGTGAAGGACTCTGGGCGCCTGCTGCCTGGTCACGGCGGTCTTTTTGATCGGCTTGATGCGGTTCTGGTGGTGATGCCGCTGGCTGTTTTTCTCGAAGTCTGGGCAGAATCGCAGCTATGACGCACACCCGAAGAAAAGTCTGTCTACTCGGGGCGACCGGATCCATCGGGCAGAGCTGCCTCGATCTGATTGCCGAGCATCCCACCCGGTTCGCCCTGCATTCGGCCTCTGCCCATAGCGATGTGGAGGGTATGGTAGCGATCGTAGCCAGGTTTCGCCCCGCGGAGGTGGCGATGTCGCTTCCGGAGGCGGCCCGTACCTTGGCGGACCGTCTGAGGGCTGAGGGCTATGGCGAGGTGCGTGTCCATGTCGGCCCGACCGGACTTGCCGAAATCGCAGCCGACCCAGCAACGGAGATGGTCGTGGCTGGCATCGTTGGTATTGCGGGACTTGCCTCTGTCTGGGCTGCAGCGCAGGCAGGAAAGACGATTCTGCTGGCAAACAAAGAGGCGCTCGTCTGCGCCGGTGGGCTCTTGGTTGCACTCTGTGCGAAGAGCGGTGCGACGGTACTTCCCATCGACAGCGAGCATAACGCGATCTTTCAGTGTCTGGGGCTGGGCTATCGATGTTTTTCATCGCCCCCAGAGGTTCTGCGTCTCTTGCTCACCGCCTCGGGCGGACCATTTCGTACCTGGGAACCAGAGGCGATTCGACGGGCTACGGTTGCGCAGGCTGTTAAGCATCCTAACTGGTCGATGGGGCAGAAGATCTCTGTGGACTCTGCCACCATGATGAACAAGGGCCTGGAATGGATAGAGGCCCACTGGCTTTTTTCAATGCCCATGGATCAAATACAGATCGTGGTCCATCCGGAAAGTATTATTCATTCTATGGTTGCCTATTCCGATGGTTCAACGCTGGCTCAACTGGGGGCGCCCGACATGCGTACTCCCATCGCCCATGCGATGGCATGGCCGCAGCGCATGTCTGCGCCCAGCGCAGCGCTAGACTGGACAGCCTTAAAGGCTCTGCATTTTGAGACTCCTGATCCGGTTAAGTTTCCCGCCCTGCGTCTGGTGCCGCAGGCTATGTCTGCAGGCGCATCGGCCACGATCTGCCTAAATGCTGCCAATGAGGGCGCAGTCGATGCGTTTCTTCGCGGTGCCATACCCTTCGGGGCGATTACCGATATGGTGGAGCAGAGTCTCGATAGCCTGAGCGGCCGGTTCTCGACGCCAGACAGCCTGGAGGAGGTACTCGAGGTCGATGCGCAGGTGCGACGGGGGCTGCAGTCGTTACTTTCGTCAGCGGGATCGCGCGCATGATCAACAGCGTCTTGGCGTTTCTTTTTGCGGTTGGTCTTCTGGTGTTCGTACACGAAATGGGCCATTACCTTGCTGCCCGATCCGTGGGCGTGCATGTGTTGCGGTTCTCGGTGGGTTTTGGTCGGCCGCTGGTTCGACGGACCGACCGCCGAGGCTGCGAGTGGGTGGTGGCGATGATTCCCCTGGGGGGATATGTGCGCATGTATGACCGCTCCGAAACGGATACCGAGGCCTGCCTTCTTGACCCGGCGTCGGTACCTGCTTCTGCGTCGTTCGATCAGAAGTCACTGGGCGCCCGGGCTTGGGTCGTAGTTGCCGGGCCGCTTGCCAATTTTGTCTTTGCGGCCCTGGCCTATGCACTCGTCGGTCTCATTGGGCGCGCCGAGCCAGTGCCCGTGATACACACGCCGCCGGAGGCGAGCCTTGCTGCCCGCGAGGGCCTTCAGGGTGGTGACCGCATCCTTTCGGCCAATGGGGCCGCGATACGTAGCTTCTCTGATCTGCGCTGGCAGCTTGCCCGCGCCTCCATCGGGGCGGGGAAGCCCGTATTGGCGCTTGATATTCAGTCAGGACAGGGGCCAGTGCGTGCGCTTGAACTGGATCTGACCGCGGTGGGCGAGTCCGTACAGACTGATGCACCCGACCAGCTTCTTGCGGCGGCGGGTCTGTTGCCCGAATCGCTTGCCGTGCGTCTGACTGCGGTTCAGCCAGGAAGTCCTGCCGACCGCGCAGGACTCATCGCCGGAATGCTGGTGTTGGCGGTTGATGGCGTCGAGGTGCGTCAGCCGGCCGATCTCCAGTCGATGGTGCAGGCCAGTGCGGGCGGCCCCATGTCCTTGGAGATTGCCCAGTCCTCGCCTTCTGATCCGCTTCTCCCACTTGTCGGCAGTCAGCAGACGGTGCGACTCACAGCCGACCAGGACGCGCAGGGTCGACTCCGGCTCGGTGTTGGGATTGCGCCTGTTCAGACCACTGCTCTGGTGCGGGAAGGACCGATTGAGGCACTTGTGCGCGGTACGGTGCGTAGCCTACAGGTTGCGGAGCTCTCTCTTCAGGCGCTCGGGCGTATGGTGACGGGCGATCTCTCCTGGAAACAGATCAGTGGGCCGGTGGGCATTGCGGGGGTGGCGGGCCAGTCGGCAGAGCTGGGTCTTGTTGCCTTTATCGGCTTCCTCGCACTCGTAAGTATCAGTATTGGCGTCTTAAACCTGCTGCCCATCCCAATGCTTGATGGCGGACACCTCCTGTATTATCTCTTTGAGTTCGTTCGTGGCCAGCCGCTGCCCCTTGAGGCCCAACAGGCTGGGCAAAAGCTCGGGCTCTTGTTAATTGTCTTGCTGACTGGCCTAGCGCTGGTCAACGACGTTTCTCGTGTTTTTGGCTTCTAAGGTCTTCTGCATGCCTATCTCTTTCAGGCGTCTGGCTCCGGCCTCGAGCCTCCCCGCCTTGTTTCTCGCTCTGTCGGTTCCTGCCCTTGGCCAGATTCAGATTCCGCAGCCTCCCGCGCCCGTTCAGCCCGGGGCAGCGAGTGTCGAGGGCGTGATTATTCAGGATGTGCGCGTCGAAGGACTTCAACGGATCGAGCCTGGAACGGTCTTCTCTTATCTGCCCATCCGGGTGAAAGATCGGGTAACGTCAAAGGGCATCGCCGACTCGGTGCGTGCCCTCTTTGCGACGGGATTCTTCCAGGATGTACGTGTGGAACTCGATGGGGACGTCTTGGTGGTCACCGTGGAGGAGCGTCCGGCCATTGGCGCCGTCGAGGTTACTGGCACGAAGGAGTTTGATCAGGAGACCCTGAAGAAGGCGCTTGCGGATTCAGGGCTAGCTGAGGCACGCATCTTCGACCGTGCCGTGCTTGAACGGGCGGAGCAGGAGCTCAAACGGCAATACCTTGGGCGCGGCAAGTACGACGTACAGATTCAGTCTACGGTTACCCCTTTGCCGCGTAATCGCGTGGCCGTCTCCATCGCGGTAGACGAGGGGGAGGATGCGCGCATACGGCAGATTCGTATCGTTGGTGCCAAGGCCTTTTCCGAAGAGGTGCTCCTCGATGAGTTTCAACTCTCGACGCCAACCTGGATGAGCTGGTACACCAAGTCCGACCAGTATTCTCGGCAAAAGCTTACTGGGGATATCGAGACCCTACGCTCGTATTATTTGAATCGTGGCTATCTGGAGTTCGTTATTGACTCCACCCAGGTCTCGCTGTCTGCCGATCGTCGCGATGTCTTCATTACCCTGGTTGTGAATGAGGGGGAACGGTTCACCTTTGGCGATGTAGCCGTCGCCGGGGATCTGCTGGGCCAGGAGGAGGCCTTCAGATCCCTAGTCGGTGTCCGCCAGGGTGAGACCTTTTCTAACGAGAAGTTGCAGGCCACAGTCAAGGCGATGACCGATCGGCTTGGTGAACTTGGCTACGCCTTTGCCGCGGTAAATCCGATTCCACGAATCGATCGTGATCGTCGCGTCGTTGATTTTTCGCTGCAGGTCGACCCTGGCCGGCGGGTCTATGTTCGTCGTATCAACATCAGTGGCAATGCCAAGACCCGAGATGAGGTCATTCGTCGGGAAATGCGTCAGTACGAGGCCTCCTGGTATGACAGCGAGCGGATTCGTCTGTCACGTAATCGCATCGACCGGCTTGGATACTTCAAGCAGGTAGAGATCGATACCGAGCCGGTTGCAGGAACCACCGATCAGGTGGATGTCAATGTGGCGCTCGAGGAGCGGCCGCTGGGCAGCCTGACGCTGGGGGTGGGGTTTTCTAGCTCTGAGAATCTTGTCTTGTCGGGCTCGATTAGTCAGCAGAATTTCATGGGGACGGGCACCAACCTATCGGTGGAAGTAAACACCAGTAAGGTAAGCCAGGTCTTTGCGATCAGCCATGTCGATCCGTACTGGACCGATGATGGGGTGAGTCGTTCGCTTGATCTCTATACGCGTACCTTTAATGCTGATGAACTCGACTCGCTGGGCAACTATCGAATTAAGTCTCAAGGGGTCGGCATGCGGTTCGGCATTCCGTATACCGAGGAGGACCGCATTTTTCTGGGCGTCTCTTACGACAACTCAGAACTCAGTGGAACGGTGCCGGAAAACTTTACGCCGGGAGACTCAATCGTTCTCTCTGCAGGCTGGTCAAGAGATACCCGCGATTCGGCCCTTGCGCCGACATCGGGGGGGTATCAGTTCGCGAATGCCGACTATGGCACGCCCGCAGGTGACTTGGAGTACGTTCGCCTCACCTATGGCCACCAGCGGTTTACCCCCCTTACCCGTAAGCTCACACTGGCACTCAATGGTGAGCTCGGCTATGGAATTGGTCTTTCGGGGCAGGACTATCCCCGCATCAAGAATTTCTACGTCGGGGGTATTGGATCTGTGCGTGGGTTCTCTTCAAGCTCGATTGGCGAGAAGGTTCGGCGCACCACCGCTGCCTCAGACGCAGACCTCATTGCGATTGGTGGAAACCGAAAGCTTGTGCTCAATGGAGAGCTTTTGACCCCGCTGCCGGGAATGGCCCAAGACCGAACGATTCGGGTCTTTACCTTCCTGGATGTGGGAAGCGCCTGGGGTGAGTCGCAGACGATCTCGTCTGATGACCTGCGGGTCTCGACGGGGGTTGGCCTGAGCTGGTTCTCACCGGTGGGACCGTTAAAGCTCAGCTGGGCTCAGCCGCTCCGCAAGATGCCCGGGGACGATACACAGACCATACAGTTCCAGATCGGAACCGGTTTTTGATTTTTTTAGAAAGTGGATGACTAGCTATGGTGACGTTATTTTCGATTTCGCAGCTGCGCCGTTCTCAGGCGCTCAAGACGATCACGGGCCTCTGCCTGGCGACATGCTTGGCCGCACCCGCTCTGGCAAAGGTCGGCTTTGTGAATACCGAGCGGGTCTTACGGGAGTCTCCGCCGGCGGTTGCCGCCCAGAAAAAGCTTGAGGCCGAGTTTGCAAAGCGCGAAAAAGAGCTCACCGACATCGCCAGTCGTATGCGGGGCATGACAGAGAAGCTCGAACGCGATAATCCCGTGATGGCGGAGTCGGAGCGTATTAAACGTCAGCGCGAAATCACCGATATGGAGCGCGACCTGCAGCGGCGCCAGAGGGAGTTTCGTGAAGACCTAAACCAGCGCCGTAACGAAGAGCTCGCCGGCGTGGTCGAGATGGCCAATCGTGCGATTCGACAAATCGCCGAGGCCGAGAAGTTTGACATCATCTTTCAGGAGGCCGTCTACGCGTCTCCGCGCATCGATATTACGGACAAGGTGATAAAGGCCTTGAATGAGCCCCGGCCTGCAGCCGCAAAATAGCCTGACTGCGGGTGACCTGGTTGCCCGCCTCGGCGGCCTGGTAGAGGGGAACGCCCAGTTCCCGGTTTTGCGGTTTCAGCCGCTTGACCGCGCGGGCGCACAGGATGCTAGTTTTCTTGCCCACGATCGCTACCTGCCCATGCTCCGTACAAGTGGTGCCGGATTGCTGGTGGTGCCGCCCCGGGCAGCGGCCGAGGCTGCCCATGCTCCGGCACGCATCGTGGTGGAGTCGCCCTACCTCTTTTTTGCCCAGGCCGCGCAACTCCTTGTTCAGCATGCCCGCCAGCAGGCGGTAACTCAGACCCAGGTAGACCAAACCGCGGTAGTGCATCCGACGGCCACAGTGGGTGCCCGGGTGCGTATTGGGGCCCTTGCTGTGATTGAGGCGGGGGTGGTGATCGGCGAGGATACCGACATTGGCCCAGGCGTTAGCCTCGGAGTCGGGGCAGCGATTGGTGCAGGCGGGCAGATACATGCGGGTGCGCGTATTGGGGCCGATATCCGTATCGGGGCCCGGGTGGTCATTCATAGCGGGGCGGTAATCGGATCTGATGGCTTCGGGTTCGCACCAACTCCTGACGGTACCTGGGTGAAAATTCCACAGGTGGGAAATGTGCGGATTGGCGACGATGTTGAGATTGGTGCCAACACCGTAATTGATCGGGGGACGCTCGCCGATACGGTCATTGGAAATGGGGTGAAGCTTGATAATCTGATTCAGATTGCCCATAACGTGGAGATTGGCGACCATACCGCGATCGCGGGTTGCGTCGGCATTGCGGGCAGTGCACGCATCGGCCGCCACTGCCAGATTGGGGGGGCCGCGGGTATTCTCGGGCATCTCTCGATTGCTGACCACACGGTAATTGGGCCGATGAGTCTGGTGATGTCCTCGATTACAGAGCCTGGGAAATATGTCGGAGTCTACCCTCTGCAGCCAGAGCGCGACTGGGAGAAGTCGGCTGTTATGGTGCGGCGTTTGCCATCGTTACGAAAGCAGTTTCGATAAGCGGCAGTTTTCCGCGATTATAAAAAGAGGTGTTTGGCATGATGCAAATTCAAGAGATTCTCGATTTACTCCCCCATCGTTACCCCTTTCTCTTGGTGGACCGGGTAATCAGCCTGACTCCGGGGGAGAGCATTCATGCCCAGAAGAATGTCTCGATGAACGAGGAATTCTTTAATGGACATTTTCCGCATTTTCCGGTGATGCCCGGCGTCCTCATCATTGAGGCGCTTGCGCAGGCGGCGGGAATTCTGTCGTTCAAGACGATGGAGATGAAGCCCGACGATAAGTCGGTAATCTTCTTTGTCGGCATAGACAATGCCCGATTTAAGCGTCCGGTGGTTCCGGGCGACATCTTGTCGCTACACGTATCGATCGAGCGCAATGTGCGCGGCATATGGAAGTACAAGGCCCAGGCTATGGTTGAGGGTGCGGTGGTTGCTGAAGCCGATCTGATGTGTGCCTTACGTGATGTTCCCGCGGCTGGAGCGGCTGGATGACCACAGGCCGAATTCATCCGACAGCCCTTATCGATCCGCGCGCGGCCATCGATTCCACGGTTGTGATCGGTCCGTATGCGGTTGTGGGGCCCCACGCGCAGATTGGCCCGGGATGTCAGATTCATGCCTTTGCACAGGTGATCGGGCATACCGTCGTTGGCGCCGATACGGTCATTCATTCGCATGCGGTGGTGGGGGGTATTCCCCAAGACAAAAAGTACAAGGGTGAGCCAACTCGGCTTGAAATTGGGTCTCGCAATACGATTCGCGAGAGCTGCACAATTAATTGCGGAACCGCCCAGGACAAGGGTGTTACCCGGCTGGGCGACGATAACTGGATCATGGCCTATGTACACATTGCCCATGACTGTCAGGTTGGGTCGCACACCATTATGGCCAATGCGACGCAGCTGGCAGGCCACGTCTCTGTGGGGGATTGGGCAATTCTTGGCGGCATCACGGGAGTGCATCAGTTTGTTCGTATCGGGGCCCATGCGATGACAGGTGCGGGTACGACACTACTGCAGGATCTCCCCCCCTATGTAATGAGTTCTGGGAATCCGGCCGCGCCCCACGGTCTGAATACTGAGGGCCTGAGACGTCGCGGCTTTTCGGCCGACACCCTCGCGGGATTGAAGAAGGCCTATCGTCTGGTCTATAAGTCTGGGCTTGGCCTTGCCGAGGCTGCGGAGGCGGTGCAGTCACTTGCAGCAGACTTTTCTGCCGAAGGGCAGGCGGCCCTTATGGTGCTCGGCGAATTTATTGCAATGCCCGGCCGGGGCATTGTTCGCTAGCCGATGCCCCGTCTCGCCGCAGTAACGGGTGAGGCCTCCGGAGATCTTATCGCCGCCCAGGCGCTTGGCCCTCTGATGGCCCACGGGGTTACCCTTGAAGGCATTGGTGGCCCAGCGCTTGCAGCGCTCGGCATGGACTGCTGGTTCTCCTCAGACCGTCTCGCGGTACGCGGCTATCTTGAGGCCCTGTCCCGGCTTCCAGACATATTGGCAATTCGCCGAGTTCTACTGGCGCGTTTGCGGGCATCGCCGCCCGACCTCTTTCTCGGGGTTGATGCCCCTGACTTTACCTTAGGGGTTGCGCGTCGCCTTCGTGTGCAGGGTGTCACCACCGTGCAGCTTGTCAGCCCCTCGATCTGGGCCTGGCGGCCGGAGCGCATTCACACTATAGAGGCCGCCGTCGATCACATGCTCTGTCTCTTTCCGTTTGAGCCTGCCTGCTACCGGCAGACCCGGGTCAATGCCGTCTTTGTAGGCCACCCCTTGGCCGATCTGGTTCCCCTTGTCCAAGACCCTGCGCAGGCCCGCCAGGCGCTAGAGGCGCGGGGCCTTAGGCTTTCGGCAGCGCGTCCAGTGCTCGCTGTGCTTCCTGGCTCGCGTACCTCAGAGATTTCCCTGGTGGGGCCGCCATTTCTTGAGGCCGCCACTGCGCTTGCTACAGACTTCCAACCCGTGATCCCAGCCGTGTCCTCGGCGGTGATGCGCCAGATACTCCAGCTTCCTACCTGGGGGAGGGCGCAAGCGGCCGGGGTTCAGATCATTGGGCCGGCAGAGTCGCCCACGATAGCGTCGGCCTCCACGGGCGGCGAATCTTCTCGACCGCTCTCGCACCTCGTTCTCGAGGCGAGCACGGTCGCCCTGGTAGCCAGTGGTACGGCCACGCTTGAGGCCGCAATGTTTCGCCGGCCGATGGTGATCGGTTATCGGATCCCCGCCGTGAGCTACTGGTGGATGCGGCGTAAGGCGGTGGTTCAGCGTATTGGTCTGCCCAACTTACTCTGTGAGGCAGATCTGGTGCCCGAGTATCTCCAGGACGACTGTACCGGCCCGCATCTGTCAACGGCGATACGTGCCTGGATCGATGACCCTGTCCGGATGACCTCCGTCGCGGCCCGCTTTGGTCAGTTGCATGCGTCGCTGCGGCAGGGCTGTGCGTCGCAGGTCGCTTCCTTTTTAGGGGAACGCTTGGCGGAGAAGGGTCTGCATCCGTGACGCATGTACCCGTACCCGCCTATTGTCTTGGGGTCGATGAGGTTGGCCGCGGTCCGTGGGCCGGTCCGGTCTGTGCCGGCGCTGTCGTGCTCGATCCGTTGCGGCCGATCGATGGCCTAAAAGACTCCAAGAAGCTCTCCGTCCGTCGTCGCGAGGTCCTATCTCTGCAGATTCAGGCCGAGAGCCTTGCCTGGGGACTGGGCTGGGCCAGTGTCGAAGAGGTGGATCAGCACAATGTTCTGGTGGCTACCTTCTGGGCGATGCAGCGAGCGGTAGTCGACTGTATGAGACGGCTGAGCCACGCGAATCAGGGTTCTGACATGGCTTCGTCCTCGGCGATCGAGATTCGGGTTGACGGTCATGCCCTTCCCGCCAAGGCCCTCGGTCTCCACGTCTGGCCCTGGCCCACACAGGCTGTAGTTGCGGGGGATGCCCTGGTGCCAGAGATCTCTGCTGCCTCGATTATTGCCAAGGTGGCCCGAGATGCGGAGATGGTGCGGCTTGATCTGATCTACCCCGGTTATGCATTTGCCAGGCATGCAGGATATGGGACAGCCATGCATCAGCAGGCGCTTGCGCGCCTTGGACCGTGCCCGGCGCATCGGCGTTCGTTTGCACCGATCGCCCGGCTAATCGCGGAGCGCGCATGAGGCCCTTCACCCCCCATGACCGGGTGATTTCTTCGCAAGACAACCCCCAGGTCAAGGCCCTGCGGCGCCTCATCGCACAGCCCCGGGTACGGCGTCATGAGGGGCGATGCTGGGTTGAGGGTCCGCGTATGGTGTCTGCCGCCCTGGATCGGGCCCCAGGCTCTCCCTGGTCTCCGGAACTTGTCTGTGTGGGGGTCGAGGCAGAAAGTCGTTATGACGGGCGTCACCAGCGGCTGGTAGAGGCGGCAGTTGGGCAGGGTGCAGGCATCTTATGGCTCGATGCTGCCGTTTTTCGAGGCCTCAGTGATGTCGAGGCGGATCAAGGGGTCGCGTTGGTACTTGCACGGCCAGAGGGGCGCTCAGGGGTTGAGGTCGTTCCATCGCAACTCAGTGGAGACTGGGTCATCCTCGATGGTCTTCAGGATCCTGGAAATGTCGGAACCCTCATTCGAACTGCGGCAGCAGCTGGGGTTGGCCAGGTCTTGCTCACCGAAGGGACAGCCGAAGCCTTTTCCCCCAAGGCGCTGCGAGCCGGCGCTGGGGCACAGTTCTCCTTACCAGTACTCGAATCTCTGCGCCTATCGTCGATTAGGGACATCGTTGTCGCGCAGGGCGCTCGGCTTGCCCTAACGATGCCCCCAGGGGGTCCCGGCGTAATTGCCTTATTTGATGCTGAGGCCCAGGCACAGTTGTCCGATCCTCGTCCTCTGGCCTGGGTCCTGGGGCAGGAAGGTCAGGGCGTGTCTGCAGGCTGGGCGGAGTCCGCCGCCGGAACGTCCGACCTGCTTCGACTGACCATTCCGCAGTCTTCGGGCGTTGAGTCGCTGAACGTTACGGCAGCGGCGGCGGTATTCTTATTTGAGCGGTTTCGGTGCTGCCGAAAGGAGCGGTGAGCGATTCTGCAGTGAGGCCAGAATCGTGGTGGCAATCTCCTCGATTGACTTAGTGGTGGTGGACAACGAGGCGATACCCTCGCGTCGCATCATGATTTCAGCGGCGGCTACCTCTGCCCGACAATTCTCCAGAGAGGCGTAGCGCGAGTCGGGCCTGCGCTCTTGTCGGATGTCGGAAAGCCGCATCGGATCAATCGTGAGCCCAAAGCACTTGGGCTTATAAGGAACAACGGCATCGGGCAGGTGCCCCCGATCGAAGTCCTCCGGAATGAGTGGATAGTTGGCCACCTTGAGGCCGTACTGCATCGACAGGTAGAGGCTTGTGGGTGTCTTTCCGCTGCGCGACACGCCAACCAAGATCACATCGGCGTCTGCAAGGTTACGGGACGACTGTCCATCGTCGTGGGCCAGTGAGAAGTTGATCGCCTCGATACGGTTTTTGTAGGCCTGACTGTCGGTGGTGTGATGAAACCGGCCGATCGTGTGACTCGATTTCACCCCGAGTTCTCGCTCAAGTGGCTCTACAAAGGTCTGAAAGAGATCTAGGTGCAGCGCCCGGGTGGTCTTGATCCGGGCAGAGATTTCCGGGTTCACTAAGGTGAGAAAGACGATGGGTATCCGCCCATCGAGTTCACCCTGTTCGTCGATGGTGATGCGGGCCTGGTTGGCCTTCTCGAGGTCGTCGACAAAAGGCAGTCGTCGAATCTGAAACCGCAGCTGGTCAAACTGGGCGAGAATCGATGAACCGAAGGTTTCTGCAGTGATTCCGGTCCCATCTGAGACGAAAAACACGGTTCTACCGCTAGCGACGGGATACACGGATAGACGTCTCCGAAAACATAATGGAACTGAGTATAAACCCGGTAAAATCAGGGGCAATTGAACTTTGTGCGCAGAAGGTGGCTGGTATGGATTTAGCAGAGGGTGTGCAGGCAGGTCGGCTGGGTCTTCGTATGGTCGTGCCGTTTTCCGAACTACGAATGACCGATGTAGATGCTGTTGGGGGAAAGAATGCCTCGCTTGGAGAGATGATTAGTCAGCTCGCAGGCGCTGGGGTACGTGTGCCTGGGGGCTTTGCCACGACGGCCCATGCCTTTCGTGTCTTCCTCGCCCACAATGGGCTCGATAAGAAGATTGCCGAGCGGCTCTCGGGCCTCAATACAGACGACGTTAGAGCGCTTGCGGCCTGCGGCGCGGAGATTCGACGGTGGATTGTTGAGACGCCATTGCCTGCTGACCTCGAGCAGGATATTCGTAGTCATTATGAGGCGCTGGTGGGGGCGGAGGGCGCAGGGGTGTCGCTTGCTGTGCGGTCCTCGGCCACGGCCGAAGACCTCCCTGATGCCTCGTTTGCCGGTCAGCAAGAGACCTATCTCAATGTTGTCGGCATTGACGACGTACTCGAGAAGATCCGTCATGTCTTTGCCTCGCTCTACAACGACAGGGCGATTAGTTACCGGGTACACAAGGGCTTTACCCATGCCGAGGTGGCGCTTTCTGCGGGTATCCAGCGTATGGTGCGGTCCGACCTAGGTGCCGCGGGCGTGATGTTCACGATCGATACCGAGTCCGGCTTTAACCAGGTGGTCTTTATTACCAGTTCCTATGGGCTGGGTGAGACCGTGGTACAGGGGGCTGTGAACCCCGATGAGTTCTATGTACACAAGCCCATGTTGGCCGCGGGGAAGATGGCGGTGATCCGTCGCCAAATTGGCAGCAAGCTCATCAAAATGGTCTTCGCTTCTGATGAAGAACGCCGAACATCAGGTCATGCGGTAAAGACTGTGGATGTGCCCATTGAGGCCCGCAATCGTTACTCTCTCACCCAAGAGCAGGTGTCACAGCTGGCTCGTTACGCCGTGATTATCGAGGGCCATTATGGTCGGCCCATGGATATTGAGTGGGGCTTAGACGGCCAAGACGGAGAGCTCTTTATCCTTCAGGCGCGCCCTGAGACGGTGAAGTCTCAGCAGTCTGCCTCAGACGGTCAACAGCGTTTTAGTCTCAAGGGCCACGGCAGCATTCTGGCAACGGGCCGGGCGATTGGCCAGAAGATCGGTGCTGGCCCGGTGCGTGTGATTCATGATCCTGCTGAGATGGAACGTGTGCAGGTTGGAGACATTCTGGTCACGGATATGACCGACCCCAACTGGGAGCCCGTGATGAAGCGGGCAGCCGCCATCGTCACCAATCGGGGCGGCCGTACCTGTCATGCGGCGATTATTGCGCGTGAGTTGGGTATTCCGGCGGTGGTGGGCTGTGGCAACGCCACCGACCGGGTGACCGAAGGCGCGATGGTCACAGTGTCGTGTGCCGAGGGCGATACGGGCAATGTCTACGAGGGGCTTCTAGAAACAGAAGTAACAACCGTGAAAACGGGGGCACTGCCGAAGATCCCCGTAAAGATCATGATGAATGTGGGCAACCCGCAGCTTGCCTTTGATTTCCAGTCGATCCCCAACGATGGTGTGGGGCTTGCCCGGCTTGAGTTCATTATCAACAACAATATTGGCGTCCATCCGAAGGCCATTCTTGACTATCCCCAGGTCGACGCCGAATTGAAGAGCGCGGTCGAACGGATAGCCCGTGGCCATGCATCGCCCCGCGACTTCTTTGTGGACAAACTGGCCGAGGGGATCGCCACGATTGCTGCTGCCTTCTGGCCAAAGCCTGTCATTGTGCGCATGTCAGACTTCAAGAGCAACGAATACCGCAAGCTGATTGGTGGTTCGCGTTACGAGCCTGAAGAAGAAAACCCTATGCTTGGCTTCCGTGGAGCGTCGCGGTATATCGCCGAAAGCTTCAGGGAGTGTTTCAGTATGGAGGTGCAGGCGTTGCGGCGCGTGCGTGAAGATATGGGGCTGACCAATGTCGAGGTCATGGTGCCGTTTGTACGCACGCTTACCGAGGCCTCTGCAGTTAATCGGCTGCTTGCGGAATCAGGCCTAGCCCGGGGCAGTGGTGCCGATACATCGGGTCATGGCGGGCTACGCCTTATTATGATGTGCGAATTGCCATCAAATGCCCTACTCGCAGAGGAGTTCCTAGAGTTCTTCGATGGTTTTTCGATTGGCTCAAACGATCTCACTCAGCTTACGCTTGGCCTAGATCGCGATTCCGGGTTGGTTGCTGAGAGTTTCGATGAGCGCGACCCCGCAGTGAAAAAGATGTTGGCCCAGGCCATATCGGCCTGTAATCGGGCGGGTAAGTATGTGGGTATCTGCGGGCAGGGGCCCTCGGACCATCCAGACTTGGCTGTCTGGCTTATGGAGCAGGGGATCCAGTCAATCTCGTTGAATCCCGATACGGTGGTTGATACCTGGCAGAGTCTCGGAAAGTAGAACAATAAACGAGAAAGAAAAAAGCCCCGCGAAATATTTTGTCGCGGGGCTTTTTTCGTGTGCGGCGCCACTAAGGGCGGCCCGCACATCCTCGAAGAATGAGGCCTTTGCTTACTGAATGACCTTCATGAGTTCACGCTTACCGCCTTTGTAGGTGTAGAGCGTCAGTGTTCCGTTCTTGATGTCGCCATTCTGGTCAAACGCGATCTTACCAATCGTGCCGTCGTACTCGATCTTGGCGAGTTCAGGCAGATAGACCTTCGGGTCGATGGAGTTAGCCTTCTTCATGGCCTCAACCATGACCATCGTGGCGTCATAGACGTACGGTGCATAGAGCTTCACCTCCATGCCCATCTCCTTTTGGAAACGCGCGGTGAAGTCCTTCATCTTCTGCTCGTAGGGGCCAACCACGCCACCTGCCTCTGCACAGTAAACGACCCCATCTCCAGTGGCCTCCCCAGCCAAGTTAGGAAGCTCGTTGGTACAAATACCATCTCCCCCCATGAACTTGGCATTAATACCAAGTTGCTTCATCTGGCGCAGCATCGGGCCTGCTACTGCATCCATTCCACCAAAGAAGACGACATCCGGCGACTTGCCCTTAAGAGCGGTAAGAATCGCGGCAAAGTCGGTGGCCTTGTCGGTGGTGTACTGCCGATCAATCACGTTGCCGCCCGCAGCCTTGACACCTTTTTCAAATTCGTCGGCGACCCCCTGACCATAAGCCGTGCGGTCATCGATGACGGCAATCGACTTACCCTTGAGCTCCTCAACCGCAAACTTGCCGAGCGTTCCGCCGAGTTGGCCATCGTTAGCAACCACGCGAAACGTGGTGTTGTAGCCCTGAAGGGTGTACTTGGGGTTTGTAGCCGAGGGCGAAATCTGGGGAATGCCAGCCTGGTTATAAATGGTGGAGGCTGGGATTGTCGTTCCGGAGTTTAAGTGGCCGATCACGCCAACCACTTTTGCATCAACGAGTTTCTGTGCGGCGGCCGTGCCCTGCTTAGGGTCTGCGGCGTCGTCTTCAGAAATAAGCTCGAACTTTACCGGCTTGCCACCAATTTGGATCTTTGCAGCGTTGAGATCAGCAATCGCGAGCTTGGCCCCGGCTTCATTGTCTTTGCCCAAGTGTGCAATTCCGCCAGTGAGCGGTCCAACATGGCCAATTTTCACGGTTGAATCGGCTTCTTTTTTTGAGCACCCAATTACGAATGCGGCAACGGCCACGGCAATCAGGGACTTCATTGGTACACCAGTCATGGTTAACTCCATAGAG
This sequence comes from Pseudomonadota bacterium, assembly GCA_046047535.1. GTDB lineage: Bacteria > Pseudomonadota > Gammaproteobacteria > Burkholderiales > Burkholderiaceae_A > Hahnella. Next base: position 2,385 of record JBJOHS010000084.1, on the reverse strand, counting down.
GATTAGGGGAGAGTACTTCCATCCCTTATTGTAAACCTCCATTTGGCCTATTTAGGAGTGTCTCGATGCGCTCGGATCCGTTTGTTTCGAAAGAATATTTGCAGCAGTGCAGTGGACTCCTCAGCCAAGACGCCCCCGCGAATCTCTGTCTGATGATTTAACTGTCTATTCGTGTAGACATTCAGCACGCTACCCCCCACCCCTGTTTTGGGGTCAGAAGCACCAAAAATGAGAGCGGTAAGCCTCGCATGAAAGATAGCGCCGGAGCACATGAGGCAGGGCTCAAGTGTCACGTAAAGCCGACACCCCGGTAGTCGGTAATTACCGAGCACCTCAGCGGCGGCGCGAAGGGCCTGAATCTCTGCATGCGCCGTAGGGTCTTTCTGACCGATGGGGCGGTTGCATCCGGTTGCGATGACCGTTTCGCCCTTAACGACTACGGCGCCGACGGGCACCTCCCCCGCCGCGGCGGCTTCGCGGGCCTGGGCAAGGGCCATGCGCATATAGGCCTCGTCTGAGAGCGCTGTGCCTGCTGGATTAGTCACTCAAGGTACTCAACGGGAAGCACCAATAGGGAGTACGTACGCGGGCTGCATAGGGAGCTTGCGCCGGCGCTACTCACAGGCGAGCCGCCAGAGGACCCAAAGGGTGCAGACGGCCTCTATGGCGACCACAAGCAGCAGAATATCGACCGTCAGCATGGTGGGTGGCGTATTTCTCCGGGGTCAGGTGTTCGTCATCAGAAGTCGGCGGGATTCGCGATCCTAGGGCTGAATGTCTACTGTGGTGCCAGGGGGGACCAGATCGAAGAGGTCGACAATGTCCTGACCACGCATGCGAATGCAACCAATAGACCCCGGCTCTCCCATCTCGACAGTGGGTGGGCTGCCGTGCAGGTAGATGTAGCGGCGCATCGTATCGACAGAGCCAAGCCGGTTTACACCTGGCTCCAGGCCACAGAGCCAGAGTATCCGTGTGAGGATCCAGTCGCGCTTCGGATGGGCCTCGGCGAGCTCTGCACTCCAGATTTCTCCCGTCGGCCTGCGGCCAACAAATACTGTGTGCAGTGCGGCCCCCCGCCCAATTTTGGCCCGAATGTAATGCCGCCCAATCGGCGTACGAAAGCTGCCTTGGTCTTGGCCGATTCCATTGCGCGCACTCGAGATATCCATGCTAAGGCGAGGTACAAGGGCGGAGGCAGCCGCACTGTCCCAACGATTCAACGTCGCATCCTCAGTGTCGGTAAGGTCGTAGAGATAGAGCCTCTGGGCCTGGATTGATATGCGTATGTGCGGTGTACCGATCGGCAAAGGCGTTCTCCCTATGTCTTTAACTTATTTTGCCTGCTTGACCACGTCGCGCAAGAGCCGCTGCTTCTCACGTTGCCATTCCTTAGCCTTCTCGGTGGCCCGCTTGTCGTGCTGTTTCTTGCCTTTGGCAAGACCAATCTCCGCCTTAATGCGTCCTTTAGAGAAGTGGAGGTTAATTGGAACCAGGGCATAGCCAGCGCGTTCCACTTTGCCAATAAGCTTGGCGATCTCCTCGGCATGCAGAAGGAGCTTTCGGCTACGCACGGGATCAGGCTGAATATGGGTCGAGGCCGCGGGCAGGGGAGAAATATGGGCGCCAATCAGAAAGATCTCGGCACGACGGATGACAACGTAGGCCTCCTTAAGCTGGGCACGCCCGGCCCGGATAGCCTTCGCTTCCCAGCCTTCGAGCACAATCCCTGCCTCTACTCTTTCCTCGATAAAGTAATCGTGGAAGGCCTTCTTGTTATCAATGATCGACATAAAATAGTGGAATGTCTCGCGTTATTAAGTCTGTCTTGGTGCCCTATTCGGCCCACCGCATGTACGAATTGGTGGGCGATGTCGAGTCCTATCCTCACTTTTTACCATGGTGTGGAGGTGCTGCCGTCGAGGTACAGCCCGATGGCAGCCTTCTTGCCCGGGTAGATATTGCATTTAAGGGCTTGCGGCAGTCCTTTACCACGCGCAACCGGCATGAGGCGGATCGACGCATTGACATGCAGCTGCACGAGGGACCCTTCAAAAATTTGCAGGGACACTGGCAATTTCGGCCACTAACAGATCAGGCTTGTAAGGTGGAGTTCGAACTGGAGTATCACTTCTCTAATGGCCTGCTAGAAAAGCTCGTGGGGCCAGTCTTTGACCATATCGCCAAGACCTTTGTCGACGCCTTCGTGGTTCGGGCAGAAGCGCTGTCCAAGCGCGAAGATGCCGAGGGCGGCCCATCGTCGGTGCCGAACGCCTACGAACCATGATGATGGTGGAGGTGGTGGGGTTCGATGCGAAGGGCCAGGCCCATCGGACGGTGCTACCCATGCAGGACGGAGCGGTTCTGGCAGATCTTTTTCCCGTA
>JBJOHS010000083.1:0-2837 GCA_046047535.1 Pseudomonadota bacterium | reverse complement strand
CTTTCTGCCCTTCTTCAATGAGGGCGAGCTCGATATCGGTGCCCCGAATACCAATGGTGGCCGTTCCTGCGGAGTACTTCACATTGCCGGGTTTGTCTTTGGCAATGCCACCGGATACGGCCCGTACGGCCCCCGCAACGACATTGGTCGTCATGCGGTCATCGGGCTTTTGTTCAAACTGAAAATCTTCGATAACCACCGTGCTCTTGGGCCGCACCAGGAGCGAAGAGCGATCGGCCATACGAATCATGACCTGGGCATCGCCCTGCGTACTCACCGTATCACCAGCGAAGACCGGGCCCTTGGCCTGGGCGGGGCGGGTCTGGCCGTCTTTGCCTTTAATGGTTGCGCTACCGGAGACCCGGGCGATCTCGCCGGCTGGTGTATCGGCCTGAAGCGAGACCATGGGTAGCGCTACGAGCGCGCTAAAGGCGGCCGTCTGCAGCAGAACCTGGCGGCGATGGGGATTACGGATTTTCATGGGGTGGCTCCTCTGCGGAATAGCGTGGATTTGGCGCGTGATGTGTTTGTTGGTCGATGCATCGCAACACAGGGCTTTCGGGCTGTGTGTACTTAATAAGAGCAGACGGTCGCCATCGGCACGCACTACTTGGTATCGAATTTTGTCACGCCATCCCAGTCTGGGCCAGGGGGATGATCTAAGAGATAGCGCGCCCGCTCAATAAAGAGTTCGATTCGTAAATCATGCCCTCTTTCGATAAGCAGCAGATCGAGGCGGGCAATCGCGGCGGAAAAATCTTGCGCCTTAAAGCACTGCATGGCCTCCTGCCAAGCCGTCAGTTCGCCTTTGAGGTCTGGCGTGAGTTCTTCTTGAAGGCATACCGGCTCATAGATGGTGATGGGCTCATCTTTGCCTTTGACGCGCACTTTGTCGATTTCGCGAAAAACCACCTCTGGGCATTCGTCGACCGTGCGTTGTGGTACGAGAATCCAGGCGCCGTAGTGCTTGGTGAGCCCCTCAAGCCGTGATCCAAGATTCACCGCATCGCCCATGACGGTGTAGGCCTTACGCACCTGTGAGCCCATGTCGCCCACCGTCATATCGCCTGAGCTCAGCCCAATACCAATCATGATGTCCGGCCAGCCCCGGGCCTGAAACCGGGCGCGCAGGTGGGTGAGCTCTGCCTTCATGGCCAGCGCAGCCTTCACGCCCATGAGTGCATGGCGGGGCTCCTGCACCGGCGCACCCCAGAAGGCCATGATGGCGTCACCAATGTACTTGTCGAGCGTGCCCCCATGGTCACGAATGACCTGACTCATGCTGGTGAGGTATTCGTTGATAAAACTTGCCAGATCGGTGGGCGAGAGTTGCTCAGAAATACTGGTGAAACCGCGGACATCGGAGAAGAGCACCGTAAGGTTCTCACGACGGCCCTGCATGTTGTATTGCTCTGGGTTCTCGGCCATCTGGGCCACCAGCTCCGGCGGTACATACTGGCCAAAGAGTTCGGTGAACTGGCGCTTAGAACGGGCCTCCACAAAAAATCCATAAGCCATATTCAGAATAAAGAGGCAGCCGATTAATAGCGCCATGCCTGCCAGGTGGGCTACGAGCCCCGTCTGCCAGAGAAGTTCTGCCACGACAAACAAACCGGCAAGAGATGCCACGGTGACCCCCGCTGACCAGCCTGGTGATAGCCAAGGCAGAAGCGCAAGAAATAGAAGGCCCAGCGCGAGAAACGCGAGGCGCTCGGAATCGATAAGCCATTGGGGGCGATGGTGCATGTCTGCCTTTGTGTCGGCATTGAGCAAGGCGGCCACCACATTGGCGTGGATTTCAACGCCGGGGTAGATGCCGCTCACGGGCGTGGCTCGAAGGTCTACGAGGCCCGGTGCGGTGGTACCCACCATGACGATCTTGTCTTTGAGCGCTGCGGGATCAATCTTCTTTTCTAAGAGATCGAGCATGGAGTAGTAGGCGATGCTGCCCGCAGGCCCTTTGTAGGGCACGAACATGTTGGACCCCGAGTCCACAGGCAGAAGACGCGTACCCACCTGAAGGTACTCCAAGGGCCCCGTGGTTTCGCCATTGGCAGCAAAGGCCTGTATGCCAGGCAGGCGTAGGGGTTTGCCGGGTGGCGTGTCTTGCAGCGCCCAGTAAAGCCGTAAGGTGGCTAGCGCAAGTGATTCGTAATAGTCGCCATCGTATTGCACGAGTGCGGGCACGCGGCGCACAATGCCATCGATATCGACAATGGGGTTGAAGTGGCCCCCAACCAGGGCAGCATCTGCGAATTGCGGAAGGTTGGCACCATACCCCTGCCAGGCGGGGAAGGTTGTCGTCAGGCCATCGAGGTCGCCTTTGAGTAGTACTGGGGCGGGCAGCCCACCTGTCTTACCAGCGTCCTGTGAGGCGGTGAAGTAGTAGCCCATCACAATGGGCCGGGCCGCGATGGTGTTCTCGAAACGGCCATCGTAGTCAAGCGTGGGCGCCAGCTGGGCAAGGCTCTGGGTGAATGCGGTATTTCCTTTTAGGGGCCCCACGGCCAGGCGATTGAGGGTCTGCAGCCCCGAGCTTAAGTCAGGCTCAGAAAAAACGACGTCGAAGGACAACACCGCGACTCCGTAGTCGTCAAAAAGCCGATCGACAAGGGCAGACATTTTGTCGCGGCTCCAAGGCCAGCGGCCAAGCGCATCGGAGGCCAGGCTCTTCTCGTCAATATCGAGAATGACCACGCGTGGGTCGGGCGAGGTTTTGCCAAGGTCAGACCGCACCTGGGTGTCATAAGCGGTGTTATCGAGTTCGTCGAGTAGGGGGAGATGCCAGAGTTGCAGCGCATGGCCCCAGAAGACCAGCGCAAGCAGCAGGCCAAGGC
>JBJOHS010000082.1:0-3084 GCA_046047535.1 Pseudomonadota bacterium | reverse complement strand
AGACCAGCCGATCGGGAAGCTCTCCGGGATGTTCCGTTGCCCCAAGCCAGGGGTCAGACCATGCCGGGTTGCTCGTCTTCTGATCTAGGTATTGGCCAAACGCCATGTCGGCGATCTCCGGCGCGCTGGGCGCCCGGAACCCTACTGAATAGGTCATACAGGGGCCGTCGACCGCAGTTCCACGGTGGGCAACATTGGGCGGCAGGTAGAGCAGGTCTCCCGGCCCCAGCACCATGGTCTGCTCAGGGACAAAACGCTTAAGGATTTTAAGGTCGAGGTCTGGTCTCAGGTCTGGATCAAATTTCTCGGCGATCTCCCAACGTCGAAAGCCCTGGGCCTGAATCAGAAACACATCGTAGGAATCGACATGGGCTCCGATGCCACCTTGGTCGCTCGCAATACTGATCATTAGATCATCAAGCCTACCCTCAGGGACGAATCGAAAGCGATCAAGAAAGCGGTCTGCGGTGGACAAGACTGTATTGACCTGCTGGACCAACACTGTCCAGCCTGGTGTCTTGAGTGCGGGAATCTGCCGGCGACGGAAGGGCCCTTGGCGTAGGACAAAGTGGGAATCCACCATCCGCGATGGCAGCCGATCGGACTGGGCTTCCCCCAGTACCTGGGCCATCGATACCGGGAGGCGTGCCGGGTCTGTCCAGGTGGGGAAGGAACCCCGTACGAGCAGCGGACGCTTCTGCCAATGCCGGCGCATAAATATCTGCGGGGAGAGGCCGCCGAGCCAGGGAAGTGGTGCGCCGTTCGAGTGAGGAAGTTGGAGGGGCGTCATAGCATTGGTACGCAGTCTCTTTTACTCAGAAAAAAGTCCAAGCTGTGGACGCATGGCTGCTAACTTGTCGGCGGTCTTGGGGGGAGTGCGGGAGATGGATCGGCTGGATCTTCTGGCAAGCGGCTCTGCCGAGAGCCCTGGGTTTTTCGACTGGGCGCGCGCGATAACGGCATCTGGTAGTCCGGCCAGACGGGCAACGGCAAGGCCAAAGCTCTGGCTTGCCGCGCCTGGTGCGATCTCATGAAGAAAGACAATACCCTGGTTATGCTCTACAGCGGAGACATGCACGTTGGCAACCGCCGGCTGCTGATCGGCCAGGGCAGTGAGTTCAAAGTAGTGGGTTGCAAAGAGCGCGAGCGCCTGGTTGGTGTTCGCGAGGTGCTCCGCAATCGACCAGGCAAGCGCAAGTCCGTCTTGGGTCGAGGTACCTCGGCCAATCTCGTCCATGAGTACCAGGCTATAGGGACCCGCCCGGTTCAGTATCAGCGCGGCCTCTGTCATCTCAACCATAAAGGTTGAACGCCCTCCTGCCAGATCATCGGCTGCGCCAATACGCGTGAATATGCGATCGATACGTCCGATGCGGGCGTGTCGGGCGGGTACCGCCGACCCGATACGTGCCAGTATGGTGATGAGGGCCACCTGTCGCATGAAGGTGGACTTGCCTCCCATGTTTGGGCCAGTGATTACCAGCATACGCTGGGAGCTGTCGAGGGACACCGAGTTGGGAGTGAACTCCCCTGCGCGCGGGGCAAGTACTGGATGGCGTCCGTCTTCGATCTCGATGCAAGCCCCTTCGGCCAGTTCGGGTAGAACCCAGTCTTCACCCACCATAAAGCTAGCCATACTTAGCAGGGCGTCGAGCTCCGCGAGTGCTCCCGCCATCTGCTGAAGTCCATGGACTTCTGCTGAGAGGGCTGTCAGTAGTTCTTCATAGAGATGCCTTTCTCGGGCCAGCGCCCGCTCCTGAGCGGAGAGGGCCTTCTCTTCGTATGCCTTGAGCCCTGGGGTGATGTACCGCTCGGCATTCTTCAGCGTCTGCCGACGCTGATAGTCCTCAGGAACCCGGTCTTTTTGACCTGCGGAGACCTCGATGTAATAGCCATGTACTGCATTAAAGCCGACCCGCAGGGTGGAAATGCCCGTACGTGCCCTCTCCTCTGTCTCAAGGGCGAGGAGAAACTGGTTACCCTCAGACCGCAGCGCCCGAAGTTCGTCGAGGTCTGGATCATAGCCATCTCGAATCACGCCGCCATCGCGGATCTGGGGAGCGGGGTCGTCAAGAAGCGCGGCAGTGATCTGCGCGGCACAGGCAAGCCCGCTTTGCAGACGTAGTCGGTGGGCGATTGCCTCAATTCCTGCAGGTACAGTGGTAGAGGGGGAGGCCGACATCCAGTAGGCAAGGCGCGTCGAGAGGTGGTGGGTTGCCTGACAGGATTGGGCTATGGCAATCAGCTCCCGCGGACGAGATTGGCGCAGGGAAAGGCGTCCCGCGAGGCGGGCGAGATCGGAGATGGGTCTGAGCCCAGACTGCAAATCTCGCAGTGCCTCATCGGTATGTGCCAGCCAGGCCACCGCATCCTGCCGCGCCTGAAGCGGCGCCGAGGTCTGCAAGGGCCGCATCAGCCAGTCCCTTAGCTGGCGGGAGCCGCCTACCGTCTCGCATCGATCAATAGCCGCGAGCAGGGTGGTGCTCGCGGTATCGGGCTGCGCATAGAGGGGGGAGAAGAGTTCAAGTGTGCGTCGCGCGACGCTATCAATCTGGAGTACCGCTCTTCGATCATCGGCCAGAGGTGCTGAGAGGTAGTCGAGCGCCTGACCCATACTCTGCTCCGCGTAGGTGAGCAGGGCGCAGAGACAAGAGAGGCACTCCTGCGACGCGGTCTGAGTCTCATCGAGTTCAAAGGCCACCAGGCTTGCGACCCGAAGCCGTGCCCGCAGAAGGTCGGCACCCTTGGATGCATCAAACTCCCAGGCTGGGCGCCTGCGCACCGGCGCCTCAAGGGCCTCGGGCAGGGGAAGGGCTTCGGAAACCAGAAGCTCGGCAGGCTGTAGCTGCCCCAGGAGGCTATGTGCCCATCCACCCTCAGACAGCGCGTCTGTCCTGGCCTCTGCCGTCGTGGTCTCGGACAGCCCGGACCGGGCGCCTGGTGTCTCTTCGTGCTGCAGGCCCTCGTGCGAGAAATGCAAGGCACCGGTAGAGACATCGAGCCAGGCCATGGCCTTGGCCCGGGGTGAGAGGGCGACAAGCCAGGCCGAGGCACGCTCTGGCACAAGACCCTGCTCATGAAGGG
>JBJOHS010000081.1:0-7162 GCA_046047535.1 Pseudomonadota bacterium | reverse complement strand
TTGGGTGAATAAGGAATTAGGTCAATGAAAAACAAGAGACGGGGAATCATTCTCGCAGGCGGCTCGGGCACACGCCTCTACCCAGTAACCCAGGCGGTCAGCAAGCAGCTGATGCCCGTTTATGACAAGCCCATGATTTATTATCCTCTCTCGACCTTGATGCTCGCGGGAATTAACGAGGTGCTGGTTATTTCTACGCCCCAAGACACGCCCCGATTTTCGGATCTGCTTGGGGATGGGCATCAGTGGGGTATGTCGATTCGGTATGCCGTGCAGCCTTCTCCCGATGGTTTGGCTCAGGCCTTCATTATCGGACGAGATTTTGTGGGTGGAGACCCGTCAACTCTGGTTCTTGGGGATAATATTTTCTACGGGCACGATCTCGTGCGGCAACTCCAGAGTGCTGATGTTCGTACTACGGGAGCAACCGTATTTGCTTACCATGTCACCGACCCTGAGCGCTACGGGGTGGTGGCCTTTGATGGGGAGCAGAAGGCGATCAGTATTGAAGAGAAGCCCAAGCAGCCAAAGAGTAATTACGCAGTAACGGGGCTGTATTTCTACGATAACCAGGTCTGTGATATTGCTGCCAGTATTCGGCCCTCAGCCCGGGGGGAACTCGAGATTACGGATGTAAATCGTGTGTATCTCGAACGGTCTGCCCTGCATGTCGAGATGATGGGTCGGGGCTACGCCTGGCTCGATACGGGTACGCATGACAGCCTTCTTGATGCTGCGAGTTTTATTTCCACCTTACAGAAGCGACAAGGCCTTATGGTGGCCTGCCCTGAAGAGATCGCCTACAGTCGGGGGTGGATTTCTGCCGAGCAGCTGCAGGCGCTTGCAGCGCCGCTGGCAAAAAATGGGTATGGTCAGTATCTCTTGAGTCTTCTTAAACCTTGACGCTTCGTTTCCTGGCTCGCTCGCATGGCGTTACGGATCCGCCTGAGCATTACCTCCTACCCTTACTATTTTTATTGCCTCTATGCCCTTTACGGTAACCCCAACGCGACTGCCCGAAGTTCTCCTGATTGCGCCGAAAGTCTTTGGCGATGCTCGTGGGTTTTTCTATGAGAGCTTTAATCGGCGTGATTTCTATGAGGCCACGGGGCTTGATCTCGATTTTGTGCAGGACAACCACAGCCGGTCTTCCCGGGGCGTCTTGCGTGGGCTGCATTACCAGATACAGCAACCGCAGGGAAAGCTCGTTCGGGTCGTGACGGGATCGGTCTTTGATGTGGCGGTGGATATTCGTCGTCAGTCTCCGCGGTTTGGGCAGTGGGTGGGCTTTACGCTGAGTGCCGAGAACAAGGAGATCGCCTACATTCCGCCAGGATTCGCCCATGGATTCTTGGTCTTAAGTGACTCTGCGGAATTTCTCTACAAGACCACCGATTACTATGCCCCGGCCCATGAACGCAGCCTGTTGTGGAGCGATCCAACGGTTGGCATTGCCTGGCCCGACCTCGGAATCTCCCCCCAGTTAGCCGCGAAAGACCAGAATGCGATGCGACTGGAAAACGCTGAGGTCTTCGATTAGACCGCGTCGGCAATACCCGCTCGGTTGAGGCTTGCTGACATGGCTCAGTACAAGGCACCGCGCGCAGCAATGGGCCAGACATCGACGACCCGATCGTTGTCAATCACAAAGAGGTGGTCGTAGAGGTTCACCGTGGGGTCGCAGTGGCCCGGAATAAGGCGCAGCTTATCGCCGAGGGTGAGCCTTCCTTGGGCCTCGGGGCTGATCCGTAAGACGCCGTGTTCGTCGGAGGCCTTGACATAGTCGATGCCATTGAGCCCATGCACCTGGGGAAGACCAGAGTCGACGCTAAAGGCTTTGAGTCCGGCATCGACCACCGCCCGGTCTGCGGTGGGGTGGCTCATCACGCTGGCCCAGACGAAGAGACTCTGACCGAAGGCCGGCGCCGTGGCGTGTTCTGTCTGCTGGTTGCGTTGATAGTCGGCGTCCATAAAGACATAGGATCCAGGCTGAATCTCGTTGTAGAGGCCGCTGGCAGCCTCGAGTAAAAAGCTTCCGGTGCCTGCCCCGGCGATCGTGGGGCAGCGTATTCCTTGCATCGTGAGGCCAGCAAGGGTCTCGCGCACACGCTGACAGGCCTGATCAATGGCCGCCTGGCGCTCTGCGGGTAGTCGAAGGTGCTGCGCCGTACCGTGGTAGGCCTGAAGGCCCTGAAAAGACAGGCCAGGTAACTGTTGGATTGCAGCAATGAGCCCGGTGGCGGGCGCGCCGGCAGCAACGCCGCAGCGGCCCTGCCCGACGTCGATTTCCACGAGCACATTGAGCACCCGTCCGGCCTGTACGAAGGCTTGGCTGAGTGCGCGTGCATTGTCGATATGGTCAACACAGACCGCCAGCTGCGCCTTTGCCGATAAGTCAATGAGCCGGGCGATCTTCGCCGGGCCAACGACTTCATTAGAGACGAGGATGTCGCGTATACCTGCGTTGGCAAAGGCTTCTGCCTCGCTGACCTTCTGGCAGCAGATGCCTACGGCGCCATGAGAAATCTGTAACGCGGCCAGGGGCGGACATTTGTGGCTCTTGGCATGGGCGCGCACGCGAATGGGGTAGGCCGCCACCGCACGCATGAGCATCGTGATGTTTTCGAGAAGAAGGCGGCGCTCTACGATAAGGCTTGGCGTATCGAGTTCCGTCAGTGGAAGGCCAATCCAGGGATGGGGTGAGTCTGGGCGCATAGGGGTCTGTTTGTTGTCTGGTCATCGTGCGCCGAAAGTGGCGCAGCAGAAACTTCTTTCCCTGAAGAATACACAGCCCGACGCTATTGGCTTGGACTTTTGCACGCGCGCGGCGGAACTTGGTGGCAAGTGTCCCCAACTCAGTAGAATCCGGGTTCGCCTATGAAACCCTCCCGTCTTATCACCGCCGAATGGCGACTTCGTCTTGCCCTAGCCCTTGTCTGGATTACCCCGGGCTTCTGGGCCGTGAACTACTATGTGGCCCGCAAGGCGCCGGGTGAGATTGAGCCGCATATGCTGGCCCTGGTTCGATGGACGCTGGTGGCGGTGGCTCTAGTACTGATTACTGGGGAAGAACTGCGACAGCGATGGCCGTTAACCCGCCCGGAGATGAAGGATGCATTGATCATGGGCGCGCTTGGCATGTGGATCTGTGGGGCCTTTGTCTATCTGGGCGGGCAGACCACCTCGGCCCTGAATATTGGGCTTCTCTATGCCCTCTCTCCGGTAATGATCGCCACGGTATCGGTCTATGCCTTGGGCGAGTCATTCTCCTGGCGTCAGTCGATTGGGGTGGTGATCGCCCTGATCGGCATGGTCTGGATCGTGAGTCAGGGGCAGCCCGATCGCATCTCGTTGGACACCTTTGCGGTCGGGGACCTCTGGATACTCGCGGCCACGATATCGTGGACGGTGTATTCCTTGCGTCTTAAGGCCGTGCAGAGCCGTTTTTCGCCGATGTGTCGGCTGCTCATAATTACCTGCGGGGGCGTTGTGGTTCTGCTGCCGATGACCCTCTTGGAGGCCTCCCTACTTTCGGTCTGGAATATGTCGCCCCAGGGTCTCTGGCTCGCGGTGCTGGCGGCCCTCTTTCCGGGGCTATTGGCCTATGTGTCGTATTCGTTTATGCAGCGTGAACTCGGGGCTGCACGCGCCTCTATGGTGCTTTACCTTGGGCCGCTCTATTCCGGGGTAATGGCCTGGGCCTTTCTGAATGAACCCCCCCACCTCTACCATCTCGTGGGTGGGGTGGGCATTCTCTTAGGCATCTACCTGGTTACTGTACGACGAGCTTCTTAACGGACTCGATCATCTGCCCAATCTCAGATTCTGTGGTGGTGAAGGGTGGGGCGAAGGCCAGGGTATCGCCCGTAAAACGCAGCAAGAGGTCTGTCTTCAGTCCGCGCTCAAAGACCTCGGTGGCGCGCAGCCCGGGTTTGCCTGCGATGGGTTCAAGATCGATGGCGCCCATGAGTCCGATATTGCGAATGTCGGTAATGCCTGGGGTGCCTTTGAGGCTATGCAGGCCCGCCTCAAGAGTGGGGGAGAGACGCTGCGCATTCTCAAATAGGCCCTCTTCGGCATAGAGATCGAGCGTGGCATTGGCCACTGCGGTGGCCATGGGGTGGCCTGAGTAGGTATAGCCGTGGAAGAACTCGATCATGTGCTCGGGTCCGGTCATGAAGGCTTTCTGAATCTCGTCGCGCACGATGACGCCACCCAGAGGTACCACCCCATTGGAGACGGCCTTGGCAAAGGTGATCATGTCGGGTTGGACATCGAAGTACTGGGCGGCAAAGGGTGTGCCGAGCCGGCCAAAGCCTGTAATCACTTCATCAAATATAAGCAGAATGCCGTGCTTGGTGCAGATCTCGCGCAGCTTCTGCAGGTAGCCCTTGGGCGGCACCAAGACTCCTGTAGACCCTTGTACCGGTTCTACAATCACGGCTGCAATCGATGAGGCATCGTGCAGCGCCACCAACCGCTCAAGATCAAGGGCCAGGTCTGTGCCCCAGTCGGGCTGGCCCTTTGAGAAGGCCATCTGCTCTGGATTCCAAGGGTGGCGAAGGTGGTCGGTGCCCGGCATCAACAGAGGGCCAAACATTTTGCGGTTGGCCGGTATTCCTCCCACAGCAAGGCCCCCAAGGCCAACGCCGTGATAGCCCCGCTCGCGGCCGATCATGCGAAATCGCGACGCCTCTCCTTTCATGCGGTGATAGCCCAGGGCCATTTTGAGGGCGGTGTCGACGGCCTCGGACCCTGAGTTCACGAAAAAGACTTTGCCCATGCCTGCGGGCGCCATGTCCGCGATGCGCTGGGCAAGTTTTAAGGTTTGCGGGCTCGTGATCTGAAAGGCCGGTGCATAGTCCAGTGTTTTGGCCTGTTGGGTGAAGGCTTCAACGAGCTTGGGGTGGGCATGGCCGGCCGGGCAGCACCACATGCCCGAGAGGCAATCAAAGAGCCGGTGGCCCGAGGCGTTGGTGTAGTAGTTGCCTTGGGCTGAGACCATAGTGCGGTCCGCGGCCGTGGACTGGAAACGACGGTTTGCCGTAAACGGGAGCCAGGCGGCCGGTTGGCCGAGGGGGCCATGGCTGCTGTGGTCGATGGTGAGGTCAGGGTGCAAGGCGGGGGTCTGGGGCGCGTTCATGGAGGGCTACCTTCCAAGCAAGAAAAAAAATGTAGTGGATGCAGTAATAGGTGAGAGCGGATAAGAGATCGACCATACCAAGGCCCTGCTTCGTGGGCAAGCAATGTAGTCTGGGGGTGTGTGGGCCTTGCCCTTTTTTCTACTCTAAAACATAATATGAAAATTGAATATGTAAAGGAGCCTTAGATGACGTCTTGGAGAATTGTTCGTGTGGTAGCAGGCTTTTTCATCCTGCTTTCGCTGCTGCTGGGCTACCCCTCAAGCCCGTATTTTGTGAGCGAGTGGTGGCTGGCTTTTACCGCGTTTGTGGGCATCAATCTTCTGCAGAGTGGGCTGACCCGCTGGTGTCTGATGGAGCAGATTCTGCGCAAGATTGGCGTGAAGTCGGGCGCCTGAAGATCACGCGCCTTCGGCCCATGGGTCGGGGGCGTCTGCCCCTCTACGAGATACGCCTTAGCGCAGCTATAGGGTTGCGGTAAACCCGTGCTGGGGTTGGTTGTAGCGACATTCGTTTTCTTGTAGACTCGCGGTCTCGTGGCGATTTAGCTCAGTCGGTTAGAGCGACGGAATCATAATCCGCAGGTCCGAGGTTCGAATCCCTGAATCGCCACCAAAAAACAATTGCCCTTGACCCTCGGGTGGATTTCATCCACCAAACGGCGCAACCCCGATGAGCATGGCATGTCCCTCAAAGGCGAACCAAGCCCAGAGGCCAATGCCGACAATGAGGGTCACAAGGCTACTCACCATCGAGTTTGGGCGCGCGGCAATCGCGGCAGGAATATCGGTGATTCCCGGGTTGGTTGGCACCGTGCGGCGTCGGGCGGATCGAAATACGAGCACCGCCCAGATGAGAAATCCTCCGAAAAGCAGCAGATCAGCGAGGCTTCCATTCGCAAGCAGATGGGCAAAGGCCCAGGTCTTCACCCCAATCGTCATGGGGTGCTTGACCTTCTTAAGAATGAGATTGCCTGGAATATAAGCCGCCACCAGAAGCACAAAGGCAATAAGCGTGAGCAGTGAGGCAGCGTGGGCCATGCCGGTCGGTGGGGTATAGAGAATGACTGGGTCGATGCGGGCACCCTGATAGCCTGAGATGATGAGTAGAAGGCCGACCAGAGAGAAGACACTGTAGAGGCCTTTAAACCCAAGAGGTCCGAGTCGATCGATGAGGCGGTCACGCAGCCCGTCTGCAAACACGCGCAGCGAGTGAATGCCAAGAAAAAGCAGGAGTCCGAGCAGGAGATGGGTCATGGTTTATGGGGTTCTCTGTGGGCGGCGATGGCGCCGATGGCGTTGAAGGAAGGGTAGGGACTGCCACTGCAGTCATAATAAACGAAGGGTCTGGCCTATTTCCCTATCTTGTCCTGCCGCGAACGCGCTCGGTGCGTCTGCGGTCTTCCGTCTCAGTCTCTGTCTTTTAAGGTCTCCGTGTCCCACTCCTCGCCTTCCCGTTCGGCACCCCGGTCTCGATCTGCATCCCCCTCGCTATCGCCCGCTTCGCTGGACGACGAGCCGTCTGCGGACCGGCTAGATCGCAGACCTGCGGTACAAGCCTTGGCACCCGTGTTGGCGCTGGCGGCGGCCTATAAAGCCCGCTGGGCGTTGGCCTTTGGCTTTCTCGGGCTTGCGGCCGCAGCCACGCTTTCAGTGCCCTATGTCTTTCGCATTCTTGTCGACCAGGGCCTGCAGAATGTTGGATCCCTGCAGACGCCTTTTCTCCTACTTCTCGGCGTCTCCATCGTGCTGGCGATTGCGACGGCCCTGCGGTTTTATTTTATGTCTTGGCTGGGCGAGCGGGTTGTGGCCGATCTGCGCACCCGCGTCTATCACCGGGTGCTGCGGCAGCCGCCCGCCTACTTTGAGACCCTGCAGACGGGCGAGGTCTTATCGCGGCTGACGGCTGACACCACGCTGGTGCAGACGCTGGTTGGCACCAGCATCTCTCTGTCATTGCGCAGCCTGTTTCTTTTTGTCGGGGGCGTCACAATGATGCTGCTGACAAGCCCATTTCTCGCT
>JBJOHS010000080.1:0-4310 GCA_046047535.1 Pseudomonadota bacterium | reverse complement strand
CCCGGTCATACGGTGCGTGGAACCTACACCCAGGGTGGTGGTGTTCCTTGCCTCATTGCCGTTCACCAGGACACCACCGGTAACGCCCGTAATGTGGCATTGGCCTATGCAAGCGCCATTGGAGGCGGCAAGGCGGGCATTATTCAGACCAACTTTAGAGAAGAAACCGAGACCGATCTCTTCGGCGAGCAGGTGGTGCTCTGCGGCGGTACGGTGGAACTCATTAAGGCTGGCTTCGAGACGCTCGTCGAGGCAGGATACTCGCCTGAGATGGCCTACTTTGAGTGTCTACATGAGCTCAAACTCATCGTCGACCTGATCTACGAGGGTGGCATTGCCAATATGAATTACTCGATCTCTAACAACGCCGAGTTCGGCGAGTATGTCTCTGGCCCGAAGGTGGTCACACCACAGACCAAGGCCGTAATGAAGGAGATCCTTACGCGTATCCAGACCGGGGAATACGCCAAGGAGTTCATTCTTGAGAATCGTGCGGGAGCCCCCACGCTCCTGTCGCGCCGTCGACTCATGGCCGAGCATCCGATTGAGACAGTAGGCGAGAAGCTCCGGGCTATGATGCCTTGGATTAAGGCGAACAAGCTCGTCGACCAGACCCGCAATTAATGGCGGACGTCGAAAGGATCGCGACCTGCATCAGAGATCTACACAGTCAATGGCCAGCTCTCCCGACATCACTCGCTATCCGCATCCGTTTATAGCGCGGGAAGGGTGGTTCTTTGTGGCCCTGTCGGTAAGTGCCGCGGTCATAGCCACTGGACTGGGTGCGGGTCCTTGGGCGATACCGCTCTGGCTCATCGCAGTCTTTGTTGTCCAGTTTTTTAGAGATCCCTCACGCATTCCCCCGACTGACCTTGAGGCGATTGCAAGTCCTGCCGATGGTCGGGTGGTCTACGTCGGGCCAGCGGAAGACCCTTTTAGTCGTGTGAAGTCACTGAAGATCAGTGTCTTCATGAATGTCTTTAACGTCCATTCCAATCGCGCCCCGATCGCGGGGCGTATTTTCAATGTGGCGTACTCCCCGGGTCGTTTTCTCAATGCCGCCCTCGATAAGGCCTCGGTTGATAACGAGAGAAATGCCTTGATCATCGTCGATGATTCAGGCCGTAGCCTTACCTGTGTTCAGATTGCCGGTCTCATCGCACGTCGCATTCTCTGTTATGTCGAGGAGGGTGATCGCGTGCAGCGGGGTGCGCGGTATGGATTCATTCGTTTTGGGTCCCGCGTAGATCTCTACCTGCCGGTCGGTAGTCGCGCGTTGGTCGCCGTGGGCGATATTGTTATGGCGCATTCCACCCCGCTTGCCCACTGGCCTGATCCGTCGGTGCAGGTTCCATCGGTGGATCCTGAGGATGGGGCGGGGCCGCCGGCTGCCATGAGTTTTACTGATGGAGCGGCAAATTAGCCACCGCGAGGCAGCCCATGCGTGATCGACACCATCGGCGCCGGCAGACGATCTACCTGCTGCCGAATCTCCTAACAACCGCCTGTCTCTTCAGTGGCTTCTATGCCATGGTGATGGCAATGGGTAGCCAGTTTACGGAGGCGGCAGTTGCTATCTTCGTCGCCATGGTGCTTGACAGCCTGGACGGGCGAGTGGCCCGGCTTACGAACACCGCCTCAGACTTTGGGGCCAACTACGACAGCCTGTCCGATATGGTTTCTTTCGGCGTCGCGCCTGCCCTGATCGTCTATGTCTGGGTGCTTAAGGACATGGGCAAGCTCGGCTGGCTTGCCGCCTTTATCTATGTGGCCGGGGCTGCGCTGCGCCTCGCGCGCTTTAACACCAATATTGAGGTCGTTGATAAGCGGTTTTTTCAGGGGCTACCTAGCCCTGCGGGAGCGGCGCTGGTGGCTGGATTCGTCTGGCTGATCACCGATCTACGGGAGACGAAGCTCATTGACTTGGGCGTATCTGAACTCGACTGGGTTGTCTGGGGCATCATGGTCTATGCGGGGGTGACAATGGTCAGCAATGTGCCTTTCTATAGCTTTAAGGATGCTAATCTGAGGCGCAGCGTGCCTTTTATTTTTATCGGTCTGGGTGCAGTCGTTCTGGTGTTGATCTCTCAGGACCCCCCGAGCATGTTGTTTGTTCTTGTAGCTCTGTACTCGTTATCGGGCTACGCCATGTACCTGTGGCAGAAATCCCACGGACGAACCGTGTCACTGTTTGCCGATGACGAAAGAAAAGATTTATAGTTTCGGGTAATGACTTGCTTTCTTCGCTCCTCTCTGCTGCTATTTCCCTTGGGTCGACTGCGCCCCGGGCGCTAACACTCGACCCCCGCTGGCAGTCCGCGCCAGCCCCTCCTTGCGGACCCCCAATTCAAATTCTTACAGCCCGTTTCTTTAGAGGATGACGACCATGTCTGATCGTTTAATTGTTTTCGACACCACCTTACGCGACGGAGAGCAGAGCCCCGGCGCCTCGATGACCAAGGACGAGAAAGTCCGCATTGCCCGGCAGCTTGAGCGGCTGAGGGTCGATGTGATTGAGGCCGGTTTTGCCGCAGCGAGCCCAGGCGATTTTGAGGCGGTTCGTGCGATCGCCGAGGCGGTCAAGGACAGTACAGTCTGCTCATTGGCCCGCGCTACCGAGAGGGATATTCGTACCTCGGGGGAGGCCATCAAGCCGGCGGCCCGTGGCCGTATTCATACCTTCATCGCTACCAGCCCGATTCATATGGAGAAAAAGCTTCGTATGAATCCCGACCAGGTGGTCGAGGCCGCGGTAGCCGCTATTCGTATGGCCCGAGACTTCACCAATGACGTGGAGTTTTCAGCCGAGGACGCCGTTCGCTCGGAGGTCGACTTTCTGGTCCGTATTTTTGGCGAGGCCATTCGCGCCGGAGCCACGACCATCAATGTGCCAGACACGGTGGGCTATAGCGTTCCAGGTCAGTGGGGCCGGCTGATGGAGACCCTGATTGCCCGCACGCCCGGCGCCGACAAAGTCGTCTGGTCGACCCACTGCCACAATGACCTTGGTATGGCTGTGGCCAATTCATTGTCGGCGGTCTTGGCTGGCGCACGTCAGGTTGAGTGCACGATCAATGGGCTGGGCGAACGCGCCGGCAATGCGAGCCTCGAAGAAATTGTCATGGCCGTGAAGACTCGCCGCGATGTTTTCTCCTGCGATACGCAGATAGATACCACCCAGATCGTTCCATCCTCCCGGCTGGTCTCTCAGATTACGGGGTACCCGGTGCAGCCCAATAAGGCTGTTGTAGGAGCCAACGCCTTTGCGCACGAGTCGGGCATTCACCAAGATGGTGTCCTTAAGCACCGCGAGACCTACGAGATCATGCGTGCACAGGATGTCGGCTGGACAGCCAATCGGATCACCTTAGGAAAGCTCTCGGGCCGCAACGCCTTTCGTCAAAGACTGGAAGACCTCGGTATTGCTCCGGCAAGCGAGCAGGCTTTGAATGAGGCCTTTGCGCGGTTTAAAGAGCTGGCCGATCGCAAATCAGAAATCTTCGATGAGGACCTCCAGGCTATTGTGTCTGGTGAGGCCGAGCCTCGGGCTGAGCACTACAAGCTCATTTCCCTGGCCCAGAGGTCGGAGAGTGGGGAGCGGCCAATGTCTAAGGTCATCTTCTCTTTTGACGGACGGGAATTTGCTACCGAGTCAGAGGGCAACGGGCCGGTGGACGCAACGGTCAAGGCCATTGAGCAGCAGGCAAAGAGCGGTGCTGAACTCATGCTGTTTTCGGTGAATGCTATTACCACAGGTACCGAGTCACAGGGGGAGGTGACCATGCGGCTGCAGAAGGACGGTCGGGTGGTCAATGGTGTGGGGGCCGACCCTGATATTGTGGTGGCCTCTGCGCTGGCCTATCTCAACGCCCTGAATCGGCTTTCTGTGGCTCCGAAGGCAAACCCCCAGCAGCCGTGAATGAGCCGGAAGTGAGCCGGAGGTGAGCCGGAGGTGAACCAGAAGCGGGGGCTGGCTAAGCGCCATAGAGACGGAATTTGCGTCTACCCCCCTTCTGGCTTAAAATCAATAGGTTATTGAACTACACCCGCACGCCGTGCCCGGCAGGTACGAGCGCAAGTTGGGCGGTTGGAATTCGCTTTATGCGTGGGCGCTAATGCGCACGCAGACGGTTCCTGCCCCCGGTCATTTTTAAAGGAGATTCCATGACCGTTGCCGAAATGTCTAAGACCGATATCGTTTCGAGCTTCCAGCGTGCCCAGGGAGACACCGGATCGCCTGAGGTCCAGGTTGCCCTGCTCACCGCCCGCATTAACCACCTCACGGGTCATTTCAAGACCCATGCCAAAGA
>JBJOHS010000079.1:0-7137 GCA_046047535.1 Pseudomonadota bacterium | reverse complement strand
AACGCACCGACCCAAAAAACGGGCATCTGCCCGTTTTTTTATGCCGAAAGCCTATTTTTCCTTGTATTTATGGTGGTCAACTACCACGATTGCATGAATAACAGCTTTGGCTAGCTACGCGACCGCTTAAGCGCGAGCGGCCACCGCACTGTTCGCATCGAGCATCTTGCGGCGATAGTCGAGTGGTGAGAGGTTAAGCCGCTGCCGAAAACGGCGCGTGAAATAAGCGGCATCATCAAAGCCCACCTTTTGCGCTATGTCGGAGACTTTTAAATTGGAATAGGCAAGTAACTCCTGCGCCTTTTCAATACGCCGGGCAGTAAGCCATTCTACAAAAGCCATACCTGTCTGCTTCTTTAGGAGTTGAGACAAATAATTGGGAGAAAGACACGCTGCTTCGGCTACCTGCTTCAGGGTGATGTCCTTACCAAGTTCCTGGTCAATAAAACGGAAGGCACGGGTGAGGCCGTCGGTACGCCAGTCCATACAGGCCCGCTTCTGCCCCATCTGAAGATACTGGTCTTCAAACCGCTCATTAGTAAGACCAATCAGATCAAGAATCATCCCCCGCAGCCGTTCCGTGGTTCCCATGCGACGGTCGAGATGGATGGCCATCATTCGGCGAGCGATATCGCAGACGTAGGCAAAGTCGCGGTCGGAGAACACATAGTCAAGTACATGCTGGAAGCTGAAGGGCGCAAGTTCGGGAAACTCACGCACCGAGGCCTCCTCCATTTCGATGGGCGGCATCATGAGTTCAGGTCGTAAAAACCCGGGAGCAAAGTCGATCATGAAATACTCATCGGGAAGGCCATCGGGTGTGCAGTGCACCCGATAAGGAAGAATGAAGATTACTGAATTGGCCTTAAAGACATGGGGTGTACCCCCAATAAAGTGCTTACCATTTCCTTTGACATTGACATGAATCTGAAAGTACTCATGCCGATGGGGGGTTAGCACCCACCGCGAGTGCTTGTTATCGCGAACCCAGAAGTCAAAAGAGTCGGCAAGATCCAGCATTTGAAGCGTACGGATCTCTGCCCCCCGCGTTGCCTCGGGCGCTGTCGTAACCGACGATGCCATGAATGCTCCTCTGGCTTCCCGCGTGCCGCCTTTGATGCTTCTTTCAGGCCTACTCGACAGCCTTCACCATGTCTTCTACGACCTTCTTCGCATCGCCAAAGACCATCATCGTCTTATCCATATAAAAGAGTTCATTGTCCAGCCCTGCATAGCCCGAGGCCATAGAACGCTTATTCACAATGACAGTGGCTGACTTGTAAGCCTCCAGAATAGGCATACCAAAGATAGGGCTGCCAGGAGTACGGGCGGCGGGATTCACCACATCGTTGGCACCGAGTACCAATACGACATCGGTCTGGCCAAACTCGCTGTTGATGTCTTCCATCTCATGCACCTGGTCGTAGGGCACCTCGGCCTCAGCCAGCAAGACATTCATGTGTCCTGGCATACGCCCTGCCACAGGGTGAATGGCGTACTTCACATCAACACCCTTCTCTGTGAGCTTCTCGGTGAGCTCCTTGAGTGCATGCTGGGCACGGGCCACCGCCAGGCCATAGCCCGGTACGATGATGACGGTATCGGCATTAGAAAGAAGAAACGCCGCGTCGTCGGGCGAGCCACTCTTTACCGGCCGCTGCTGTCCGTCGCCCCCAGAGGCCGCTGCACTTGCCTCTCCACCAAAGCCACCCAGAATGACATTAAAAAAGCTGCGATTCATGGCCTTACACATGATGTAAGACAGAATCGCGCCGGAAGATCCGACGAGTGATCCGGCAATAATGAGCATGCTGTTGCCCAGAGAAAAGCCAATACCTGCAGCCGCCCAGCCCGAGTAGCTGTTGAGCATGCTCACCACTACCGGCATATCCGCTCCGCCGATCGGAATAATAATGAGCACGCCAAGCACGAAGCTCAAGGCGAGCATGAGGAAGAAGGCATCCCAACGCTCAGTAAACATGAAGACCAGGCCGAGCCCCACCGTGGCAATTCCCAGCACAAGATTGAGCATGTGCTGGCCAGAAAAAACGACTGGTGCCCCCTGAAAGAGCCGAAACTTGTACTTGCCTGAAAGCTTTCCAAAGGCAATTACCGAACCGCTAAAGGTAATGGCACCAATGGCCGCCCCGAGAAACAACTCAAGCCGGTTACCTACCGGAATAGGCGCCCCCTTCGCAGCAATATTGAGTGCATACGGCTCAGCCACAGCGGCCACCGCAATAAACACCGCCGCCATTCCAATCATGCTGTGCATGAAAGCAACCAACTCGGGCATCTTGGTCATTTCAACCCGCTTGGCCATGGTAGCTCCGATCAAGCCACCGACCACCAACCCCCCAAGGAGCAGCAGAAGACCCGACCCAAGATCTGCCGAGCCCGCGAGGCTCTGGGCCATAGTGCCAATGAGCCCCACGGTGGTAACGATGGCAATGGCCATACCCGTCATACCAAAGACATTCCCGCGTATTGAGGTCGTGGGGTGACTAAGGCCCTTTAGTGCCTGAATAAAGCAGACCGATGCCACCAGGTAAAGAAGCGTGACAACATCCATAGAGAGGCTAAACATTTACGCAACTCCCTTCTCTGATGCAGGCTTCTTTTCCTTCTTCTTAAACATTTCCAACATGCGTTTGGTGACCAGGAAGCCTCCGAAGACATTGACTGCGGCAAGAGCCACCGCCAAGACACCCATGGTCTGGCCCAGCGTGGTCTCTGTGAGGGCGGCGGCCAACATTGCACCGACGATCACAATTGCCGAAATGGCGTTCGTCACCGCCATAAGTGGGGTGTGTAGTGCTGGGGTCACATTCCAGACTACGTGGTAGCCCACATAAATGGCTAAGACGAAAATAATGAGGTTGGTAAGGGTGGGGCTAATCATGTCCATAACGCGTTCTCGACTTTTTAAAAGGTCAGTCTTACAGGGTTGAGCTTGGTTATCTGTGGGTGTACGTGAGGGGCTAGGCGGGGCGCGTTACCTGACCATCGCCGGCGACTAAGGTGGCGGCCACGATGTCGTCGTCCATAGGAATCTGGAGCGCACCCTCTTTTGTCAGTATGAGCTTGACGAAATCAAGCAGGTTTCGCGCATAGAGCGCCGATGCATCGGTCGGCACAAGGGCTGCCAGGTTGGGCTGCCCCACGATCTTCACCCCGTTAGAGGTAAGCACAGTCTCTCCGAGCTTTGACAAAGGGCAGTTGCCACCCTGCTCAACGGCCATATCGACAATCACGGAGCCAGGCTTCATGCTGGCCACCATTTCTTCAGTGATCAATGTAGGCGCCTTGCGCCCTGGTATGAGGGCAGTGGAAATGACGATGTCGGCCTGAGCGATGCGCTTGGCAACCTCTGCGGCCTGTCGCTTCATCCAGCCTTCAGGCATGGGGCGGGCATAGCCCCCCACACCCTGGGCAATCTCCCGCTCCTCGTCGGTCTCGTAGGGCACATCGATAAACTTCGCACCCAAAGACTCGATCTGCTCTTTGACTGCCGGCCGAACATCGGAGGCCTCGACCACCGCACCAAGGCGCTTTGCCGTGGCGATGGCCTGAAGCCCTGCCACGCCCGCCCCAAGGATTACCACCCGGGCCGCCTTTACCGTTCCTGCAGCCGTCATCAGCATAGGAAATATGCGTGGATATGCATCTGCGGCAAGCATCACCGCCTTATAGCCCGCGAGGTTGGCCTGGGAAGACAGCACATCGAGCGACTGGGCACGGGTAGTACGCGGGGCGGCCTCCATGGCAAAGGCTGTGAGGCCCGCAGCGGCAAGACGCTCAAGGCCGGCACGATCAAAGGGCGACAGCATGCCGACAAGGACCGCCCCTTTTTTCATTTGCGTCAGCTCTGTATCGGTCGGTATGCGCACCTTAAGAACCATCTCGCAGCCCAAGGCAGTGGCCTGGTCTGCCAGGCTAGCCCCTGCCGCCTCATAGGCACTGTCGAGCATGCTGGCCCCAAGGCCTGCCCCATGGGCAACCACCACCTGGTGGCCAAGGCCTACGAGCTTCTTAACGGTCTCGGGTGATCCTGCTACTCGCGTTTCCCCAACCAACGCCTCTTTCGGAATGCCGATACGCACGCGTCTTCCTCTCAAATTAGATGTGGGTACGCCAACCCTTTGCGGCTGGCGGTTTCTGGTTAGACTGTAATGTTATATGACTAGACATCAAACCGTTGTAGTGGGGCTCTCCGGCGGAGTCGACTCGGCTGTGTCGGCCTGGCTGCTCAAGCAGCAAGGCTACCGGGTTGTGGGCGTCTTTATGAAGAATTGGGAAGACGACGACGATTCGGAGTACTGCTCTAGCCGTCAGGACTTCCTTGATGCGGCCGCCGTAGCCGACCTCCTAGGCATAGAGCTGCAGGCAGTCAATTTCGCTGCCGAGTACAAAGATCGGGTCTTTGCCGATTTTCTACGGGAATATCAGGCCGGTCGCACCCCCAACCCTGACGTATTGTGCAACGCGGAGATTAAATTCAAGGCGTTTCTCGACCATGCCCTCGCGCAGGGGGCAGATCTCATTGCCACAGGTCACTATGCACGGCTTCGACGTAGCGAAGACGGGACAGTGGAACTCCTGCGTGGACTCGATGCCTCCAAGGACCAGTCATACTTTCTGCACCGACTCACCCAGAGGCAGCTTGAGAGAGTTTTGTTCCCCGTGGGCGATCTACAGAAGACCGCAGTACGCCGTATCGCAGGAGATATTCAGTTACCCAATGCTAAGAAAAAAGACTCCACAGGTATCTGCTTTATTGGCGAGCGTCCTTTTAGAGAGTTCCTGCAGCGCTATCTCGCCCATACGCCAGGTCCTATATGCACGCCTGAGGGAATCGAGGTTGGGCAACACCAGGGCCTGTCTTTCTATACCCTTGGTCAGCGTAAAGGCCTTGGAATCGGGGGCGTGAAAACCCGTGGGTTTGCGAGCATCGAGGGTCATGGATGGTTCGTCGCCCGCAAAGATATGGAACGCAATATTCTGTATGTGGTGCAAGACCACGACCATCCATGGCTCCTCAGCGCAGGCTGCCAGACGCTCGATGCGTGTTGGGTTGCAGGCAACGCCCCGGGGGAGAGCGACGCCCCGACTTTACCGCTTGGCGTCAAGACGCGATATCGCCAGACAGACGCCCCGGGGCGCTTGGCCACCAAAGCCCGCGCGTCGGGTATATCGATTGTGTTTGAGACGCCCCAGTGGGCCGTTACCCCAGGACAATCGGCCGTGATTTACCGCGGGGATGTCTGCCTCGGTGGGGGCATTATTTCTAGCGCCAATGCCTCCGAGGATAGCCTTACTGCGGTGGCTTAGTCTGCTGAAAAGACGGGCGCTCCGACATCCGGGCATAGAAATCTGAGAGGTTCGGATAAGCCTTGGCCCAAGAGTTCTCGGGAAACCGAAAGTTCAGATAGCCCAGAGAAACGCCGCACGCAATATCGCCCAAGGAAAAGGATTTGCCGCTCATCCACTGGTCTTTGCCTAGGGTCTGGCTCATTACCGCCAAGGCTCTATCGACCTTGGCTGCCTGACGAGCGAGGTAGTCTTGACTGATGTCTGCGCCCTGATGAAACCGCTTCTCTACGATCATGGCAATCGCCGCATCGCAGAGGCCGTCCGCCAGGGCCTCTAGGGTACGCACAGTGGTGCGCTCGCGATTGCCCTCTGGAATCAGGCGCTGGGTCGGCGCACGCGAGTCGAGATACTCGGCAATAACCCGGGAGTCGTAGACGCAGCCGTCTTCAAGCAGGAGAACAGGCACCTTGCCCAGAGGATTCTGGGCCGCAATCTCGGTCTTCTCAGACCAGACGTCCTCAAGAACAAACTCGTACTCAAGCCGCTTCTCCACCGCGACGACACGTACTTTTCGCACATAAGGGCTGGTCAGAGAGCCGATAATTTTCATAGGGGGCAAAGGTCAGAGTGGGGGGAGGTAGCGGAGTATAGCGCCCAGAGCCAACCAGCCACCATGCACGTGTCACAATTGGCTCATGAATACAACATCCCCTAATAAGGGCGGGGGTTTAGCGGACCCCGTGGCTGAAGGCCGGCTGCGCGCCCTGTCTCCACTTGACGGGCGGTACGCCAAAAAACTCGACCCTCTGCGGGGCCTACTGTCGGAATATGGACTATTACGATTCCGTGTGCAGACAGAGATTGCCTGGCTTATCGCGCTGTCTGAATTGGGTCTCTCGCAGCTACCTGCATTCTCCTCACAAGCACGTGCCACTCTACAGACCTGGGGGCAGACTTTTTCTACTGAGGATGCCGCCCGCATTAAGGCAATAGAGTCGGAGACCAACCACGATGTGAAGGCCGTGGAATATTTTTTAAAGGAAAAGGCCCAGGCAAGCGGGCAGTCAGAGCTCATTGCGGCGGGGGAGTTTATCCACTTTGCCTGTACCTCCGAAGACATCAACAACACCGCCCATGCCCTTATGCTGAGTGGGGCACGAGAAGAAGTCCTTTTGCCGGCTATTCAACAGATCATTGATCGGCTGGGCATACTTGTGGCCGAACAGGCTGCACAGCCCATGTTGTCGCGTACTCATGGGCAGACGGCATCACCCACAACACTAGGTAAAGAACTTGCCAATGTACGGGCCCGACTGCGCGGCACCCG
The DNA here is from genome assembly GCA_046047535.1 of Pseudomonadota bacterium. Taxonomy (GTDB): domain Bacteria; phylum Pseudomonadota; class Gammaproteobacteria; order Burkholderiales; family Burkholderiaceae_A; genus Hahnella. The sequence continues at coordinate 497 of JBJOHS010000079.1, read as the reverse complement.
TGATCAGTTTGCAGCGGTGGTACTACGGGCCAAAATGAATGGGGCAGTCGGTAATTACAACGCCCACTGGGCCTCAGCACCTGACATCGACTGGCCGGCGTTTTCGGCCAAGGTGCTTTCATCTCTGGGGCTCGCTGTAAATCCCATGACCACCCAGATTGAGCCTCACGATGACATCGCAGCCTATTTTGATGCGTTGGCGCGCGTAAATACCGTGCTTTTAGATTTCTGTCGCGATGTCTGGGGTTATGTGTCACTAGGGTACTTCAAACAGAAATTGAAGGCCGGCGAGGTCGGGTCATCCACGATGCCGCACAAGGTGAACCCCATAGACTTCGAAAACGCCGAAGGCAATCTAGGAATTGCCAACGCACTGCTTCGGCATATGGCCGACAAACTGCCGGTAAGCCGTTGGCAGCGCGACCTCTCTGACTCTACGGTGCTGCGGAACCTGGGGGTCGCGCTTGGCCACAGCCTCCTGGCGATGGACTCGTGCA
>JBJOHS010000078.1:0-17203 GCA_046047535.1 Pseudomonadota bacterium | reverse complement strand
TCAGTGCAGCTACGTTGAATAATCCGAATTACGCAGTCACCGTTGCAAACCCAATGGCTGCACTGACTATAACGCCTCGCCCGATTACCGTTGCCTTTGACGATCTTTCTAAGACCTACGGTGACCCGAATCCGCCCTTCACCTATTCTCTTGCCCCGGGAAGTAGTCTGGTTGGAAGCGATGCACTGAAACTCAGCGTCTCTGGTTCGGTGAACGCGGGCAGTTATGTCATTAGCGCAAATGCGGCCGACAATCCCAATTACGCGATTACGGCGACCACTGGCACCTTTCGTATCAACCCCCGTCCGGTCACCATTCGTCTTGGCGGCTTGTCGAAGCTATACGGGGACTTCGACCCCGAGTTCTCATATGAGGTGTCCTCGGTCCGGGATGACAACAACCTCGGCCTCGTCGCGGGAGATGACATTGCCAGTGGGCTCTACCGTCTGGCCGGGGAGGGGATCGGCAGCTACCCCATTCTCTTTAATGCAAGTGCAAACCCCAACTATTCGGTGAGCCTCGAACCGAGTGACCTTGTGATTCTGCCTCGCCCCATCGACACCTCGCCAACGCAACGGCTCGGTGCGGGGGCGGACCCATCATCGCGTGTGGCCGAGGCTACGCAGGTCTCACCGCGCTTCGACTCTCCTACTGCGCCTAGGGGCTTTGATGTGAATGGGGGACTCGCACTGATCGAGGTGGCACTCTCCCAAGGCCCAGGCGTCGCGATGACGAACACGACCGGGGCGATAGGTACTGCCGCTACGGAGGCTACATCAAGCCGCCAAGATACGCCCGGACGTGTTCAGGCGCCAGAGTCAAAGCTCCTGGGGTACACCACCGTTTTTGTTGTGAACGGAGGAATTGCGTTGCCTCCGCAGACTGATTTTTTAGGGGAATAGTGAATGGCGTCGCGTAATCTGCAGTACAGAAAAAGAGGCTATGTCATCGCCGCAGTTGCCATCGCATCGAGCTTTATATCAGGGCCACTCTCTGCGCAGCAGGCGCCCGATGCGGGTCGGATTTTAGAAGACCTCAGACCGACACCTGTCCCCTCACCGGAGGGCAGGACGGTAGAGATCCCGCCGTTAGCCCCCTCAAATCTGCTCCCCGGCGGACAAACGGCAACTCTGAAGTCTATCGCTTTGAAAGGCCTGGCGAACATTCCTGAGCAGGATGTTCGAGATCACCTTGGTACAGAAGTCTTTAACGCGCCCCTTGATCTCGCTGGCTTGCGCGGGGTCGCCGACAAAATTTCTCTCTATCTTCGCCAAAAGGGTCTTCCCTTCGCCCGCGCGGTTCTGCCTCCACAGAACCTATCGAGCGGAGAATTGATCGTCGAGGTCTACGAAGGATTCTATGGACAGGCCCGGGCAACAAGCCCTGATGCAAAGCTTGCCGCGACAGCACAGATGTTTCTCGATGGCCTGCCAGGCCGTGTCATTGACGCCTCACGACTAGAGCGTGTAACGCTACTCATTGATGATCTTCCGGGCGTGAGTGTTAATCCGATTATTCGACCGGGAGCTAATACCGGCGAAGGCGACCTACAGATTGAGGTGACCCAAACCGAGAAATACGGTGGAAGCGTATCCGTGGATAACCATGGCAGTCGATTCAGTGGCGCCTGGAGAGGTCAAGGATCGTTTCAAATTAATGCGGCAGCGACTCCGGGCGATCAGCTCTCCGTGTCTGCGATGCTCTCCAATGAAGACCTTAGACTCGGCAGTCTGGGGTACTCGCTGCCTCTCGGCGGCGATGGGTGGCGTGGTCAGGCAAACTACTCGTCCGTGAAGTATCAGCTTGGCGCAGGATTTGAGGGATTCGAGGGGACGGCACGTGTCTCAAGTATTGGCTTAAGTTACCCCATCGTACGCAGTCGCGTCTCAAACGTTACCGCAAGTCTGAGCTACCAGTACAAAGATCTCGAAGACCAACGACTTGGAGAGCCCGCCGAGAAAAAGACTGCAAAGGTGACACCATTGCTGTTGAGCTTTGATCGTCGAGATGGCCTGGGTGGTGGTGGAATTACCTATGGTGCTCTTACGGTCTCTAACGGCTCGATCAAAGAGCTTGGTACCGACAAGAACTTCACCCGCTGGAACGTTGACCTCTCCCGCCTGCAGTCGATCAATCCCACGTGGACGGTGATGGGGCGTTTTATTGGGCAGCGGGCAAACACGAATCTCGACAGCTCAGAGGGGCTGAGCCTCGGAGGCGCGCAAGGAGTGCGCGCCTATCCTAACGGCGAAGGCAGTGGTGACGAAGGCTGGCTAATTCAATTGGAAGCGCGTGCCTCTCTAGGCGCATTCTCTCCCTACGGCTTCTACGATCATGGCAAAGTGCAGGTCGACGCGAAGCCTGAGTTGAATCCGGGACCTAGAGCCCCTGATGTAGAGCGGTCGGGGCTCGGTGTTGGGGTGCGGTTTGCATTTGCGGGCTGGAGCCTTGACACCGCGGTTGCCTGGCGCGCGACGGACGATAAGCCAACATCAGATACCAAGCGAGAGTCGAAGCCTAGGGTATGGGCGCAGGCACGATACGGGTTCTAGGTGTTAGGTAGTGATTTTTCAATTCGACTTCGCTTAGTTGATGCATAGACTCAACGCAGTAGAAGCGACGCGCCCAACCGACTCCTCTAGCAGCAATAGAAGCACGCCGCTTAATGGGGAGAAGGCATTCCTAGCCGCATTGCGCAGCAGCGAGGCGGCCTTTGATGATCTTCCCCCAAAGACCCAAGTGTCCCGGGCGGTCGCAGCAGCATTTTCACCGCGCACCCCACTGTCCCATCTGATTTGCAAGACGCGGACACCGACGGTATCGGGAGAGGTGCAGTTGGGGGCGCATGAGCGTCTCTCGGTGGTGATCGATGGGGTGGTTTATGGGCCCAACCAGGGGCTGGTGATCCGGGCTGGTGTCTGGTCGGTCACAATTCCCCGAGAGCACTCCCTTGATGCTGGCCTCTATACGGTGACAGCGCTCGTCTGTGATGACTCCGGCCGTGTAACCCATAACCCAGGAGATTCGTAATGCCGAGTTAGAGGTCGATCTCGATGAGGCCATCGGGCCGCTGATCTATTCGCTCGAAGGCCCCCATCAGGGCGCATCCGCAGAGGCGCCCGTTTATACCTTTACCCAAGATGCCGGCCAGTGTGTGGTGCCGCAGATCGAGGGCATGGGCCGGTTTGACCCCTTTGCTCCCTTCTACAGTAACTATCCGGGCTTTGGGGTCTTGGGCTCAAGCCTCTATGTGGACGGGCAGGGTCTCAAAGGGCGCTCTTCGGGCTACCGATCTGTGGGCAAGAAGGGCTTGAGCACGATGGTGGCCGTGGCCAGTGCCCTCTCGGTGAGCACCGCCCACACCCAGGGTCTGCCTACGGGCGGCACGATTACCGCAGGCAGTGGCCAGATTGATGTCTCGGGCGCCACCATGACTATTACCCAGTCCACGGCCAAGATGGCCGCAGACTGGCAGAGCTTTAGCATTGGGGCAGGCAACAAGGATGGAGTTTTTGCAGCCCAAATCCCCGTCGGTGGCGCTCATCCGGGTGGTGGGGAGCGATGTCTCCCGCATCCAGGGGGCGCTGACTGCCAACCTCCTCATCACCCCTCGGCCAGTCACGGTCGAATTGCTTCCTCAGTCGAAGCGCGCAGGAGATCGGGATCCCATATTTAGCTATCGTGTGGTGAGCGGAAGGGCGATTGCCGGGGATGTATTTTTGGTAACACGCCCTGCAGGTGAGGGGGTGGGCGAATATCCGCTCACGGCATCAAACCCCAATTACCTGCTTACCCAGAACAGCCAGAGTCTCACTATCCTGCCTACGGCCGTGAGCCCATCGTCTGTAGCAGGGTCTTCTGCGACCGCATCCAGCCCCTCCGTGGCCCGCGCCTCACAGAACGCTGTAAACCCGCAGATTAACGTAACGGCTGTTCCGTCGTTACCGGAATCGGTGAACCTTGCGGGAGGCCTCGCATTTGTGGAGGTTACCCAGCCAACGCGGGGCGAGGGCATTGCGATGAATGCGGTCGGAACGCGATCCACCGACACTAGTGCATCTCAATCAGAATTTGCCAGTCAGGGCGAATCGCCAATGCGAATAGAGCTTCCCAAGACGAAGATCAATGGTTACAGCACCGTCTTTGTCGTTAATGGAGGAATAAACATTCCTTTCCAGACTGATCTCATCAGCGACTAAGGGTACGCTCGGCGCAGGGTGAGCCCGCAAAACAACTAAAAATTCGACATCACCCGATTAATCACCCGCCGGGCAGAGAAGGGCGCAATCTCTTCCTGTACCAGATGGGCTGGCAGGCCGAACCGTAGTTCAGGATCGTAGAGACGTTCTAGATAATTGCTCTTCGGAAAATTCGCCACCAGTACCCGTTTGGCATCGTTGGCGTAATCCTCGAGCCCCAGCTTCTCGTAGCCGAAGACCATCTGGGCAAGGGCCTCTTCCACGGCGGGCGCGGTCTGATATGAACGCACCACCTGCTGCGCACGGTTCACTGCCGCCATGTAGGCGCCCCGCCGCAGGTAGAACCGTGCCACATGGGTATCGTTCTGGGCCAGCATATTTAACAAAAACTGCAGCCGCGCCTCTGCATCCGGCGCATATCTGCTCTCGGGAAATCGCTGCACCAGCTCCTTAAAAGAATCGAACGCATCGCGTGCCGCCTTCGGGTCGCGCTCGGCCAGGTCTTCTCCCGTAAAGCGGGTAAAGAGGCTTGGACGATCGTTAAAATTAATGAGCCCCCGCAGGTAAAGCACGTAGTCGAGATGTTCGTGATTCGGATACAAACGCAAGAATCGTTCGACGGTCGCTAGGGCGAGGCCCAGTTCGTTGTCCTTCCAGTGGGCATAGGCGGTATCAATCTGGGCCTGCTGGGCGTAACGCCCAAAAGGGTAGCGAGACTCCAGCTTCTGCAGGTGGCCGATGGCGGTCGCCCAGTTGCCCACGGCCATCTCCTCTTTGGCCTCCTCATAGAGCCGATCGGCCGACCAGTTGGCGGTGGGGTCGCGGGGAATCGCGCTACAGGCGGTAAGGGTCAACGCGATCAGAGTGGCGCCCAGGGCATGGCCTCGGCGACGGCCGGACGGCTGTACAAAACCGGGGGACAATACTCGCTTTGGCAATAGACTCTTCAAACCCTACTCCTTCGCTCATGACCGCACTAAACCCGCCGTCAAACGACGCCCAGGACTCGTCCGATTATAGCGAGGGGCTCGGCACTGTCGTGGCTGCTGATGCGCACGGACAACGGCTTGACCGGCTGCTCACCCAATGGTTTCCAGACCAGTCACGTGCCCGCCTGCAGCAGTGGATTGAGGCCGGAGCAGTCACCATTGACGGTCAGGTCGCGCGTAAGGCCAGCCAGTCTGTTAAAGAGGGGCAGCGCATCTGGGCAATTGCCCCTGCGCCAGAGCCGTCGGGAGACTGGGGTGCGGAGCCAGTGCCCATAGAGATTGTCCATGAAGACACCCAGATTCTCGTGATCAACAAGCAGGCTGGCCTCGTGGTGCACCCCGCTGCGGGCCATGCCAGCGGCACGCTGCTCAACGGGCTTCTCTGGCACGACGAAAGCCTACGTGCGCTGCCCCGGGCGGGGATCGTGCATCGGCTTGACCGCGAGACCACGGGCCTCATGGTCATTGCTAAGACCCTGGAGGCCCAGACTGATCTCGTACGGCAGTTACAGGCACGTACGATGGGGCGCCGCTACTTTGCCCTGGCCTGGGGTGAGATTCGCCAGCGCTGGACTGCGGATGGCCCCATCGGCCGAGACCCCTCAGATCGTCAACGGATGGCTGTTCTTGCGCAAGGCGAGGGCAAGCCCGCCTTTACTGAATTTTCGCCCACCGTCCAGGGCGCCATTGCGGCGCGGCCTGTCACCTTGCTCGCCTGCGCACTGCAGACCGGCCGGACCCATCAGATCCGCGTACATCTGGAACACGCCCGACACCCAATCGTGGGCGACCCAACTTACCGGAAGACTGCCCCGCGCATGGAACCCCTCGCCATCGGTCGTCAGGCGCTGCATGCCTATGCACTCACCCTCAGTCACCCCGAAACCCGCGTCATGCAACGGTTTACAGCCCCGCTACCGGAAGATTTCGGGGCCGTTTTAGACCAGGCGGCGATCCCATGTCCCGCGTTGAGCGCATAGAGGGGTTTCCAGCCGGCATCAGCGCGGTACTGACGCTGCGTGGACAGGCCGGGGAAGGGGCAAGTGCCGGGTCATTTGCCAGCTTTAACCTTGCTACCCATGTCGGGGACGACCCGGCGGCCGTTGGGAAAAATCGCGCGATTATTACGGAGGCGCTGAGCGCTCAGCCCGTCTGGCTTACACAGGTGCACGGGACACAGGTGGTCACCATCGATCACCGCCATCCGCCGCTACAGAGGCCCACACAGCCTGCACAGGCCGCACAAGCTTTTGGCCCAGGCAAGAAAAACATTATTCTCGATCCAAATAGAGCCCCAGAGGCGGATGCCAGCCTTACCCGCCGAAGCCACTTGGCCTGCGCGATCCTGGTAGCCGACTGCCTCCCGGTGCTGGCTGCGCGAGAAGATGGGGGCCTTGTGGGTGCCGCACATGCGGGATGGCGCGGCCTATCCAACGGCGTGGTGCTGCGGCTGCTAGACGCGATGCGCGAAAACGACCCTGGCGCCGCGGCGCTTGGACTACGTGTCTGGCTTGGCCCCTGTATTGGTCCTTCTGCCTTCGAGGTGGGGCCAGAGGTCGAAGCAGCGTTTGTTCAATCACCCGCCTTCCTTGGCGTAGAAGCTACGGCCTTTTTCCGTCCGAGTAGAGGAAAAGGGGACCGACGGCTGGCCGATCTCTCGGGTCTCGCCCGCGCCCAGTGCCTGGCCTGGTCGAACAGAACAGGCATTCCCCTTACAGGGATCATGCAGGATGGGCGCTGCACGGTAACAGAGCCTGACCGGTTTTATTCCTATCGCAGAGACGGCCAAACCGGCCGCTTTGCAGCCCTCATTTGGCGAAATCCCGAGGATTCCGGTCGAGAGTCGATTTGACGCGGGTTATCCCCCGTCTCAGAATGGTGGTCGAAAGACTACAGTCTTAAGGACTGATTCTTATAGATGTCGCGTAAGCGACCAAAAACCAGGTGAGGAGAAGTCGGTATGTCACAGCCCTTGGCCCATATTCCCCCAGAGCGGTTGTCAGCCATTCAGATGGACTATCTGCAAAGGCTCAGTGAGGTCTTGAGCTCGGAGGCGGGTGCGCAGAAAACCGCGGCGCTTGATCGCAGGTTTTCCGCCGGAGAATGGCAGAAGTCCTCGCCATTCTCGATGATGGCTGCGCTCTATGTTCTGAATAGTCAGGCCCTCATGTCGATGGCCGAGGCGGTTCAGGCCGATAACAAGACCCGCAACAAGATTAAGTTTCTGGCGCAGCAGTGGCTTGATGCTGCGTCACCAAGTAATTACCTCGCGACCAATCCCGAGGCCCAGAAAAAGCTCATTGAGTCTAAGGGCGAGAGTCTGCGTAAGGGTATCGATAACCTCATGGCAGACATGCAGAAGGGGCGCATATCCCAAAGCGATGAGTCCGGATTCACACTTGGAGAGAATCTCGCCATCACACCAGGGGCTGTGGTCTTCCAAAACGCCCTTTTTCAGCTCATTCAATACAAACCCACCACACCCAAGGTAGGGAGTGTTCCGCTCCTCATGGTACCCCCGAGCATCAACAAGTTCTACATCATGGACCTCACCCCCGAGAGCTCCCTGGTGCGTTTTGCCGTAGACCAAGGTCATACCGTTTTCATGGTCTCCTGGAAGAATCCCGGACACGAAAGCGAGCACCTCACCTGGGATGACTATGTGGGAGAGGGCGTCTTGCGGGCCGTTGACGTGGTAAAAGACATCATGTCGGTGCCCAAGATCAATCTGTTGGCGTTCTGCGTGGGCGGCACCATGGCTACCACCGCGCTCGCTGTTCTCGCCGCGCGTAAAGACCCGTCTGTCCAGACGCTCACACTCATGACCACCCTGGTGGACTTCTCTGATACCGGCGTGCTCGATGTCTTTATCGACGAGGCCCAGGTGGCCATGCGCGAGACCACGATCGGCGAGGGAGGGCTGCTTCCGGGTAAGGAGCTGGCTACCACCTTCTCATTTTTACGCCCCAACGATCTGGTCTGGAATTACGTCGAGAAGAATTACCTCAAAGGCGAGTCTCCCCCAGCCTTCGACATCCTTTACTGGAACGCAGACAGTACGAATCTACCGGGCCCCTTCTTCGCCTGGTATCTCCGAAACACCTATCTGGAGAACAACTTTATTAAGCCCAATCGGGTGACCATCTGCGGCGAAAAGATCGATCTGCGTAAGATTGATCTGCCGGTCTATGCCTTCGGCGCCAGAGAAGACCATATCGTGCCCTGGCAATCGGCCTGGGCCTCGGCGAAGGTACTCGGTGCAAAGGTCCGCTTCGTGCTGGGTGCCAGCGGACATATTGCCGGCAGTATCAATCCCGCTTCGAAAAATAAGCGCAGCTACTGGACGGGAACTGGCCTTGGTAGCAACCCCGATGGCTGGTTTGAGAAGGCCAAGGAGCATCCTGGCAGTTGGTGGAACGACTGGGCCCGCTGGGTATCGGCCCATAAAGGCAAGGATATTCCAGCCCCGAAAAAGCTCGGCAAGCCTAAGGCCTACCCCGAGGTAGAGCCGGCACCCGGCAGCTACGTCAAGGAGAAGGCAGAAGCGCTACTACATCAGAAATAAGGCAGCACCATAAAAAAGTTTTTTATAAAGCAAACCGTGAGGAGACAGTATGAGTAATCGCATCGCGTATGTGACAGGGGGTATGGGGGGTATTGGCTCGTCAATCTGCAGAAAACTACACCAGGCTGGTTTTAAGGTTATTGCAGGCTGTGGACCCAGTAGAGACCATGAAAAGTGGATCGCAGAGCAGAAGGCGGATGGCTATACCTTCTATGCCTCTGTGGGCAATGTGGCCGACTGGAGCTCGACAGTCACCGCCTTTGAAAAGGTCAAGGCCGAGCATGGTAACCCTGACGTCTTGGTCAATAATGCGGGCATTACCAAAGACGGCCTCTTTGTACGCATGACCCGCGAGCAGTGGGATGCGGTGATTGAGACCAACCTCACCAGCCTATTTAATGTCACTAAGCAGGTAGTAGAGGGCATGATGGCCAAGGGATGGGGACGCATCATTAATATCTCCTCGGTCAACGGCCAGAAGGGTCAGTTTGGCCAGACCAACTATTCCACCGCGAAGGCAGGAATTCACGGATTTACCATGGCCCTGGCCCAAGAGTTAGCGGCCAAGGGCGTTACCGTAAACACCGTCTCACCCGGCTATATCGGTACCGATATGGTGCGTGCGATCAAGCCTGAGGTGCTCGAGAAGATCGTGGCCACCATTCCTGTCAAGCGCCTTGGCGAACCAGAGGAGATCGGCTCGATGGTGGCATGGATTGCCTCAGAAGACAGCGGGTTTGCCACGGGGGCCGATTTCTCCCTCAATGGCGGACTGCACATGAGTTAATCGGGAGATCACTATGGCTTCTCCGGATCTTCGGCTGATAAAAAAATACCCCAACCGGCGGCTCTATGACACCCGAACCAGCAGCTACATTACGCTGGCCGATGTCAAAGAGCTCGTGTTGGCCCATGAAGAATTTCAGGTGGTCGATGCAAAGTCGGCCGAAGATCTCACCCGCAGTATTCTTTTGCAGATCATTCTTGAGGAAGAGTCTGGGGGCATGCCTATCTTTACCGCCAAAATGCTTTCTCAGATTATTCGGTTCTACGGTCATGCCCTTCAGGGCGTGATGGGCTCCTACCTGGAGAAGAACATACAGACCTTTATGGAAATGCAGAATAAGGTGCAGGAGCAGTCGCAGGCCTTAATGGGGGGCAAAGGGTTTGCAAACCAGGAGGCCTGGAGCCAGTTTCTCGCAGGACAGGCACCCGTGATGCAAAAAATCATGAGCAACTACATGGAACAGAGCCAAAAGGTCTTCCTGCAGATGGAAGAGCAGATGCAGAACAATGCACGGTCTATGATGGCCGGATTTGGTTTTCCCGGCGGTGAATCGGACACCGGGACAGATCCCCGTGATAAGGCAGGTAAGGGCTAATTGCTGGAATGACCACTCCCACCGTTGGTTTCGTATCGCTTGGATGTCCGAAGGCGCTTGTAGACTCAGAAAGAATTCTTACCCAGCTGCGGGCCGAGGGGTACCAGGTAAGCAGCAGCTATGAGGGCGCTGATCTGGTGGTGGTGAACACCTGCGGCTTTATCGACGAGGCGGTTGAGGAAAGCCTCGATGCGATTGGTGAGGCGCTCGAAGAAAACGGGAGGGTCATTGTTACCGGCTGCCTTGGGGCAAAACCAGGCGCCTCAGGCCAGCGGTCCCTTGTCTCGGAGGTACACCCCAAGGTACTTGCGGTCACAGGCCCCCATGCCACCGCAGAGGTAATGCAGGCTATTCATCAGCACCTGCCCAAGCCGCATGACCCATTCACCGACCTCGTGCCGCCCCAGGGGATACGACTCACGCCTGGCCACTATGCCTACCTCAAGATCTCTGAGGGCTGCAATCACCGCTGCAGCTTCTGCATCATTCCCTCAATGCGGGGGGATCTCGTGTCCCGCCCTATTGGCGAAGTTATGCGCGAGGCCGAAGCTTTGGTCAAGGCGGGTGTGCAAGAGCTTCTTGTGGTCTCGCAGGACACCAGCGCCTATGGAGTAGACCTTAAGTACCGCACAGACTTCGTTAATGGCCGCCCGGTCCGCACACGGTTTACGGAGTTGGTGGGCGAGCTCGCACAGCTCGGCGCCTGGGTTCGGCTGCACTATGTCTATCCCTATCCGCATATCGACGAAATCCTTCCGCTCATGGCCGAGGGAAAGGTGCTGCCTTATCTCGATGTTCCCTTTCAGCATTCCCACCCCGATGTCCTCAGACGCATGAAGCGACCAGCCTCGGGAGAAAAGAACCTTGCACGAATCGCTGAATGGCGCCAGGCCGTGCCCGATCTCACGATACGCAGCACCCTCATTGCTGGATTTCCCGGGGAGACCGAGGCCGAATTCGAGGACCTTCTTGCATTCCTCACCGAGGCCCAGATCGACCGGCTCGGCTGCTTTGCCTACAGCCCGGTGCAGGGTGCCACCGCCAACGATCTACCCGGCGCCTTGCCACCGGATATAAGACAGGCCCGGGCCGAGCGGGTCATGGCCCATCAACAGCCCATTTCTGCACAACGGCTTGCCCGTTGGGTAGGCAGGCGAGCAGAGGTGCTCATCGATGGTGTCGACGAGGAAGAGGGCGTTTTGCTGGGTCGAACCTGCGGTGATGCGCCTGATATCGACGGTCTTGTGCGCATTCACCCCGATCCGAATTCACGCCACCCCGTTCCCGTAGGCGTAGGACGGTTTGTAACGGTGGACATCATTGCAAGCGATGATTATGACCTCGAGGCCGTCATCGTCCACGCGTGAGGCGTGGCGGACACGCGAAAAGCCCAACTATTGGTTAGAAGGTTAAAGATTCGATTTTTTAAATCTCAGAGGAGAAGACCATGCGTGAAGTTGTCGTGTTAAGTGCAGTGCGCTCAGCGGTTGGTGGATTTGCCGGCAGTCTGTCTGGGCTTGAGCCCAGCGAACTGGGTGGGTTGGTCATGAAGGAGGCGATTGCCCGCTCAAAGGTGCAGCCCGATCAGATTAATTACACCGTCGTTGGCAACTGCATCCCCACCGAATCCCGTTCACCGTATGTCTCGCGTGTTGCCAGCATCCAGGCGGGCCTTCCTATGAGTTCAGTAGCCCTGACAATCAATCGTCTCTGTGGATCTGCCCTGCAGGCCGTCGTCTCTTCGAGTCAGAACATTCTGCTCGGTGACAGCGAATTTGGGATTGGGGGTGGCGTCGAAGTCATGAGCCGCGGCGGATACCTGAGCCCCGCGATGCGCTCAGGGGCACGGATGGGCGATTCGAAGATGATCGACATGATGGTGGCCACCCTCACCGACCCCTTTGGTGTGGGCCATATGGGTATCACCGCAGAGAACCTCGCCACCAAGCACGGCCTCACGCGTGAGATGCAGGATGCCTTCGCGCTTGAGTCCCAGAACCGGGCTGCCAAGGCGATTGCCGAGGGCCGTTTTAAAGACCAGATTGTGCCGATTACCCTGAGCAGTAAAAAGGGCGATGTTGTATTTGATACCGACGAGCACCCACGCGCAACGACCATGGAAGCCCTGGCCAAGATGAAGCCTGCATTTAAGAAAGATGGATCGGTCACGGCCGGCAATGCCTCGGGTATTAACGATGCGGCCGCCTTCCTGGTGCTCGGCGAGGCCGCAGCCGCAGCAAAAGCCGGCTGCACGCCGCTCGCGCGGGTGGTGAGCTACGCCGTCGCGGGGGTTCCCAATGAGATCATGGGGGAGGGCCCCATTCCTGCGACGACCATTGCCTTGCAACGTGCCGGTCTCAAGATCGACCAGCTCGATGTGATCGAGTCCAACGAAGCCTTCGCAGCCCAGGCGCTGACCGTTACCAAGGTACTCGGTCTCGACCCGGCAAGGGTCAACGTCAATGGCGGCGCTATCGCACTCGGCCACCCGGTAGGCGCAACAGGCGCCATTATTGCAACGAAGTGCATCCATGAGCTCCATCGCGTGAAGGGCAAGTACGGCCTCACCACGATGTGTATTGGTGGCGGCCAGGGCATTGCGGTGATCTTTGAGCGTCTGTAGGTCAAGAGAAAGGCCCGTTCTATAGGGAGACCGAAGGAACGGGCTTTTTCTTACCTCGAGTAGTTTACATAATAAACATTATGCGACATTAAAACCTGCGGTCTCCTGAGGCAGACCGAGCGCGTCCCAACACAGCACCACGGCAACACAGCACCTAAACCCCTAAGCGCCGCGGCGCGAAACGAACCCCATGAAATTGCGGCTCGTCGCCGCCGCCACATCCGCCACCGACACCCCCTTAAGTTCTGCAATACGTGCTGCAACGTATACCACCCAGGCTGGCTCGTTTACCTTGCCCCGATGCGGCACTGGGGCGAGAAACGGCGCATCGGTTTCAATCATGAGATGTTCTAGTGGCACCTCAGTCGCCACCTCATGCACCTGGTGGGCATTCTTAAAGGTCACGATTCCAGACAGCGAGATCAGAAACCCGAGGTCGATCGCTGCACGGGCCACATCCAGGTTCTCGGTAAAGCAATGCATCACACCGCCAACCGCGTCTGCCCGCTCTTCGCGAAGTATCCGTAGGGTATCTTCGGCCGCCGATCGGGTATGAATAATCAGGGGAAGACCGAGCGTGCGGGCGGCCCGGATATGGGTCCGAAACCGGTCACGCTGCCACTCGAGATCGCCCTCGAGCCGATAGTAGTCAAGGCCCGTCTCTCCAATAGCGACCACCTTAGGGTCTTGTGCATGCCGCACGAGGTCATCGACGGTGGGCTCAGCGATCACCTCGTCGTAATCAGGATGCACCCCCACTGATGCCCAGACCTGTGGGTAACGCCGCGCCTGATCGAGTACGGTCGGGGCCTCTTCCATTGTCGTGCAGATATTCAAGGCCCGGGTGACGCCGGCTGCACGCATTGCAGCGACCACCGCGTCGGACCGACCAGCCAGGCCCTCATAGTTCAGATGGCAGTGGGAGTCAGCAAACTCCATATCGGGCTCAGTCAAGGATTCGCTCCGTCAGGGGTAGGAAATGCGGCCCTCCGCAAATCCTCAAAAATCGTCTCATAGAAGAGCTGGGGGTTTAGTGGATGGTCGGCTGCCCTGGCATGCTGCTGGATCTGAGCAAGCCCCCGTGCAAGACGCTCTGGTCCATCGCGCTGGGCAACAATGGCGCGACTGACTGTGGCGAAGATCTGTGCCTCGCCCGGTAGACTCGTGGGTGCCAGGCCATGGGTTACCCGGGATAAATCGATCAGCCAGAGTAAGAGTAGATCAATGACCTGCTGTGGGTGGGTCTTACCTGCCGCCTGGGCCCATGCACTGGGCTGAACCCGAAGCTGTCGCAGCAGGGGTAGGAGCCAGCTGCTGGCGTCTGATGCCGCAAGCCTCTGGGCGGTAGCCGTTGCACGATCAGTCGTCAATGTAAGCCTGCGACATCGAGACAAGACCGTGGGCGGTACACCCTGCAGACGCTCGCCGTAGAGTACGAACCGCATCGATGGATGCGGCTCTTCAAGCCCTTTTAACAATGCATTGGCCGCGGCATAGTGCATTGACTCGACTGGCCCGATCACTGCCCATCGGCTCCCCCCACGGTGAGAGCTCAGCTGACTGAAGTCCAGAAGGCTACGCACCTGCTCAATACGCACCACGCGGCTGAGCTTTTTCCCCGATGCCTCGCCGTCTTGGGCGCTCTCTCCCGAGGAGGACTCTTCCCCCGGGCCCTCCTCCGCCTGCTCTGCTGCGGGCCGTAGCCACCGAAAGTCAGGATGCTGCTGGTCTTGCACCCACTGACAACTCGCACACTGACCGCAGGCCGAGGCATCGGGCAGCGGGCTCTGGCAGAGGTCGGCGGCAACCAGTTCGAGAGCGAACTCGTCGACCCGCATGGCAGGTGGCGCAACGAGTAGGCTGGCGGTAGCCGGCCGATCACGCAGGCTCTGCGCCTGATGCCACCAACCCCCAAACCATGCGTATGTCTTGTTAATCAATGGATAAAAGCGTCGTCTGAAGACGCGCCTGGATCTGAGCGATGGTCTCTCGGGCATCGATCCACTGGCAGGCACCCTGGCGGGCCTGAGCCGCTGCCTGATAGCCCGCCCGGACACGGCTGAAAAAGGCAAGATCCTCTGCATCAAAACGGTCTTCTGCGAGCAGCTGGCCTCCCGACCGTTGCCGTCGTCGAAGCGCGGCCTCCTCCGGAGGCAGATCAAAGTAAAAGACAAAATCAGGCCGAGCACTGCCCTGCTCCACTTCCTGGGCCAACGTCTCAATCAGTGGCGCAGAAAGCCCTCGGCCCGCGCCCTGATAGGCACGCGTGGAGTCGGTAAAACGATCGCAGACAACCCAGTCACCGCGCGCTAGGGCCGGATCAATCGTCTTTACAAGATGGTCGCGCCGAGCGGCGAATATCAACAACAACTCGGTCAGTTCATCCATAGGCTCTCTTAAAACCATCGCCCGCACCGCCTCTGCCAGTAGGCTTCCCCCAGGCTCACGGGTCTGTACTACCACATGGCCGCGATCCCGCAGCCACTGACAGATAAAGGCAAGGTGGGTGCTCTTTCCTGCACCGTCAATCCCCTCGAGAACCAGAAACCGGCCAGCCATTGTCTCGGCCCTAGATCTCATCTGGCGGAGGTGGACCAATACGACGCTGAAAATAGTTGACGGCCCAGTTGTGTCGATCGAGGGTCACACTAAAGTACGAGCGCCCATTCCCCTTGGCCACAAAGTAGAGGGCCTGAGATTGGGCTGGGTTCAGTGCCGCCAGAATGGCCTGCCTGCCAGGGTTGGCAATTGGCGTCGGCGGAAGGCCTGCCCACCGGTAGGTGTTGTAGGGGGAAGGATCACGAAGATCATCGCGCCGCAAATTCCCATCAAATCTTCGCCCTAGCCCGTAGATCGTGGTGGGATCAGACTGCAGCCGCATGCCACGTGCGAGCCGATTATGAAAAACGGCAGAGACCTGAGCCCGATCTGGGCCGTGTTGCGTCTCCTTCTCGATCATAGAGGCGAGCACCAATGCCTCCTGCGGTGTCTTCACCGCGACCATAGGCGAACGTTTTGCCCATGCCTCGTCAAGCACCCGCTGCTGAAGCCGAAAGGCCCGAGACAGAATAGACAGGTCTGTCTGACCGCGAAGAAAGAGGTAAGTGTCGGGATAGATCCAGCCCTCAATGAGGCTGCCTGGGTAGCCAAGGGCTTCGGCGAGTTGGGCTGCTGCCTGTTCGGGATCGGCCGAAAGGGTGGCCCGAATCTGAGGGTGACTATGCAAGGCGGCAAGAGTCTGCGCAAAAGTCCAGCCCTCGAGCACGGTAATGGGCTCTTGCAGAGTGTCTCCTCGCGAGACCTGTCGCAGCACCCCAAGAAACGTGCTGCCCGCGGGAATCGAATAGACCCCCGCCTGCAGCCGATGGGCGAGACCAAGCAGGCGCGTGGCCCATGCAAAACTGTCTGGCGAGATATCCATTCCCGCGCTCCGAAGCGCCTCACCGACAGCGCGGGCAGAACTTCCCGCCGGAATGGCAATCTCTGTGGCCGTACTCTGGGGGGCTACTGCCCGGTGGAACCAGACCCAGCCTGCGGCCGCAATTGCCCCTGACACGAGTAGCACTAACAAGAAAAAAGCAAAAAGAAATCTCTTCAAGACCGTTATAGTAAAACTGAAAATTGTTGATTCGGTAATTACTTACGAGGCGAAGTCTCTCCTATGGTGACCCACGCAGTCGAACCGCTCGCGTTGTTTTCAGTTATTGTCGCAGAAGGCCCCGACGCCGAGACATTTCTGCAGGGCCAGCTTACCAATAGCCTTCAGTCTCTGACCCCGCAGACCCATCAGCGCACAGGCTACTGCTCGGCCAAGGGCAGACTCTTGGCCATTGCCCAGGCCTGGTCGATAGACCCTCAGGCCTTTGGACTGCTTCTTCCAACGGAACTCGCCGGTCCTATCACTAGGCGTTTGGGCATGTACATCTTGCGGGCGAAGGCCCGACTCTCGGTCGCCACCGCCGACGTTTCTGCGGTCTGGAACAGCCCTGAACCCTTGGCTGAAGGCCAGCTACGCAATCTCGGTGGGGGCGTCTTTCAGCTGGGTTTTGCCAACTGTCCGGTACGCGGGGCGAGGAGTCTGGAGGTACGGCTGCGCCCGGCAACTAATTCTGCTCGGCCCTCAGAGCCGAGCCCCAACGGCCTAGAAGCCAACCCGCTGTCTGGGCAGCCCTCCGGCGTGGGGGCCAACACCAATGCCTGGGCCCTAGCGGACGTACGGTCTGGAACCCCCTGGATCTGGACGCAGACCCAGGACCTCTTTGTTCCGCAGATGATTAATCTGGAACTCGTCGGTGGCGTGGATTTCAAGAAAGGCTGCTACCCGGGGCAAGAGGTTGTTGCGCGTAGCCAATACCTGGGCCGACTCAACCGACGCATGTTTGGTCTGGAATGGCCCGCTACCGAAGATCCCGTTTTGCCAGGAAGCCCCGTCTGGAGCCCAGCAG
>JBJOHS010000077.1:0-9379 GCA_046047535.1 Pseudomonadota bacterium | reverse complement strand
TCAGACCACGCCCGTCTTTGCACAACACCCCCGCGTCCAACAGCAAGTGCACATCGGAGTGCACTCCGCGAACATCGCGCCCCACGCGTCTCGCCACCTCGCGTAAGGAAACCGGACCTGCACCAGTCAACGTTTTTACGATCGCCATACGGTTTGGAGCGAGAACCTTCCAGAGCAGGTCAAACGACTCAAAGGAGATTCTCTGGTCCTGTTGCTTGCCCGAAAAAGCTGCCTTCACGCGTTGCCGGAAAGATTCGGTTGTGTCGACTGTGATCATTACCGCTGCCATTTCACTTCTCCCTCCATCGGGCGACATCAGCCAGAAAGTCGTCCAGTAGTTGATCAACGGAGACAAAGTCGTAAGGCTTCTCTTTTCTGCCCGTGTGTCGATGATCGCCCTTGCCCAACTCATTGTCGTAGCGCAGCACGCATTTGCCGCCAACCACATAAGCCAGTCGGTACTTGAAGCTGTGCAAAGAGCCACTCACTGGCCGCGCGAGCTCCCAAACGACAACCTCGATAAAGCCTGCGTGCGTCACGCGGCGTTCACGGAGAAGCAATTTAGACCGCACGCTACTTAAGATAGCAACGAGCGAGAGGTGTTGTCAATGTGAGCAACGATCAGGCCCTATCGAATGGCTTACCGAGCTACCGGTCGTAGGGAAAGAAAAACCTGTTAAGTGAAAGTTAACAGGTTTTGACGGGTTGCAATGACCAAAAATACTCGTAAGTCATTGATTTTAATGGTGGAGACGAGGAGGATCGAACTCCCGACCTTCGCATTGCGAACGCGACGCTCTCCCAGCTGAGCTACGTCCCCTTACTACGCACATCCAAAATTCTAGCAGTCAACAGGCCGAGAAGCAGGCCCCAGAATGCCGACGAGACGCCTACAAGGGTAATGCCGGAGGCGGTGACCAAGAACGTGACCGCTGCCGCCTCACGTTGCAGCGGCTCCTGAAGGGCCTGATGCAGGCTATTAGCAATCGTAGGCAAAAGCGCGAGCCCGGCGATAGCAACGACAAATGCGGCAGGAAGGGCAGCAAAGAGCGTGGCTACGGTTGCGCCCAGTAGCCCCAAGGCAAGGTAAAACACCCCCGCCCACATCGCCGCCTGGTAGCGCTTCCCCGAATCAGGATCGGCATCTGGGCTCATGCAGATGGCTGCGGTAATTGCCGCGAGGTTGTACTGAAAGCCGCCAAAGGGCCCCAGTATTAGGCCGGTGAGCCCTGTTACCTTGAGAACGGGCGATATCGGTGTTTTATAGCCGTTGGCCCGCAGTACGGTGAGCCCCGGTACGTTCTGCGAGGCCATGGTCACCACATAGAGGGGTACTGCAACGCCCAAAGCGCTCGCCCAGGAGAAACTCGGCATGGTAAGTACCGGTGTTGCCCATTGCCAGGCAATTGCGGTGCCGGTAAAGCCATTGGAGATCCAGAGCCAGAAAAGGCCTGCGCCAAGGGTTATGGGTATCGCATAACGCGGAAGAAATCGTTTCGTGACGAGAAAAAAGCCAAACATCACGGCAATTAATGCGGTGTGTGTCTCAAGCCCCTCGAAGGCGCCAATACCGAACCGCAGCAAAACACCTGCAAGCATGGCGGAGGCCAGGGCGGTGGGGATGTAGCGCATGACGCGGTCAAAGGCTCCTAGAAGGCCGGTGAGGGCGATGAGCGCAGAGGCCAAAATAAAGACGCCAATCGTCTCTGAGAGTGCAAGCCCCGGTAGGGCACCCGCTAGCAGTGCTGCGCCTGGTGTAGACCAGGCAGTAAGAATGGGTTCCTTCGTCCACCAGGAGAGGCCGATGCAGGTAACACCCATACCGATGCCCAACGCCCAGAGCCATGAGCTCACCACCTGGGGCGGTGCCCCCGCCGCATGGGCGGCCTGAAAGACGATTGCCACGGAACTGGTGTATCCCACCAGCACCGCGACAAAGCCGGCAGAGATTCTTGAAACCACGCTGGGCCTAATCGCTTACATCAGCAGATGTTCGCCGGCGTTGTCCCCACCGAGAATGACATAGTTCACCTTGCGGATGTCCAGGAGCTTGAGACCCCCCGCATAGGAGATTGACGACTGCACGTCTTGCTCCATCTCTACAAGGGTGTCGGCGAGCCGGCCTTTGATGGGCTCAAGAATGCGCTTACCCTCGACATGCTTGTACTCGCCCTTATTAAAATCGCTTGCAGACCCGTAGTACTCCTTGTAGCGCTTGCCATCGACTTCTACGGTCTGGCCAGGGCTTTCTTCATGACCGGCCAACATTGAGCCAATCATGACCATGGTCGCGCCAAACCGAATGCTTTTCGCAATGTCGCCATGTTCGCGTATGCCGCCATCGGCGATGATGGGCTTGGTGGCTACCCTAGCACACCATTTCAGGGCTGAGAGCTGCCAGCCCCCGGTACCAAACCCCGTCTTCATACGGGTGATGCAGACCTTGCCCGGGCCAATACCCACCTTGGTGGCATCCGCGCCCCAGTTCTCAAGGTCGATCACCGCCTCTGGCGTACCCACATTCCCGGCAATCACAAAGGTCTGGGGCAGGTGCGTTTTAATGTGGCTAATCATGTCGCGCACGCTGTCTGCATGGCCATGCGCAATATCGATGGTAATGTAGTCGGGAACCGAGCCCTGCTGCTTGAGTGCAAGCACCGCAGCATGGTCTGCCTCTTTCACCCCTAGTGAGATCGACGCATAGACCCCTGCATCGTGAAACCGTTTCACCAGGGCCACGTTATCCACATCGAAGCGATGCATGACATAGAAGTAGTCGTGCTGGGCCATCCAGACACAGATCTCCTCATTGACCACCGTCTTCATGTTGGCGGGCACTACCGGAATACGAAACGCGCGACCGCCTAGTTGCGTGCTGGCATCGCACTCCGAACGGCTCCGCACCCGACATTTACGGGGCAAGAGCAAGACGTTGTCGTAGTCAAAAATCTCCATGCAGACGGAACTCCCAGGGTAGAAACACCGCCATTATCCCTAAGACAGCAAAACCATCCTAGGCAAGGAAGGGCAGTTCCGTTGCAGGCAGGAACGACGCTTCTACCGCCGCCGTGCAGCCGAGAAATATTTCTCCAGAAAGTCCTCGTCAGGCCGAGTCGTTGTGGGTGTGTAGCTGTCTTCTGCGACGGGTCGGCGGGTCTCGGTCTTGGCCTCGGAAAACCCCAGAGGGAGTCTGAGCTGGCCGGAACGGGCCGATCGGGTCGGTATGCTGGGCGGAGCCGAGCGAACACTAGGAATCAACATGGCATGCCTCCTGCGAAAAAGTTGACAGAAATGCGGACATGAATTGCCGCACTCTGTACAAAGCAAGGACTACGCCAGGAATGCCGGAATCGAACGGAAGCCCCGAAACCGTACGCGCCCGCCGCGCACTGGCGGGCCTGCTAAGCGGTACCGCGGAAACCTCTGCAGGAAGCGTCCAAGGGCAACGCGTCCCTCAAGGCGCGCCAGCGACATTCCGGCACAGAGGTGAATCCCCGACCCGAAGGCGAGGTGTTTGTTGTGGGCGGGTCTGATCCGAAACGCTTCTGGAGCCTCAAAGATGTCTGGGTCGCGGTTGGCTGCCCCGATACACAGGGTAATCAGCGTGTCCTTCGGGATGTCCGTTCCAGAGAGGGAGGTGTCCTCCAGAGCCCGCCGATTTCCGAGTTGGTTGGAGCTCTCAAACCGCAACACCTCCTCGATGGCATCGTCTATCGCGCTTGGGTCTGCAAGAAGAAGCGCGAGGGCCTCGGGCCAGTCTTGTAGGGTGACGAGGGCATTGCCGATAAGGTTGGTGGTGGTCTCGTGGCCCGCGTTCAGAATAAAGATGCAGTTCTGGAGCAACTCTTCTTCGGACAACAATTCTCCCGTACCCCCTTCGCCCAGAATGAGTCGCGTGAGTACATCGGTCTGTGGGTCACCGAGCGCGGCACGCCTTTCGGCCACGAGGCCCCGCAGATACGACAAAAAATCGATAACAGCGCTATTGCCGCGTTGCATCTGGGCCTCGGAGAGGCTTGGCTCTAACGCCCCAAGAATGGCGAGCGACCAATCGCGCAGCGGGCCACGATCTCTCCGGGGCACCCCGAGCAGATTGCCAATTACCTCTACGGGAATGGCGCTCGCGTATTCCGTAATGAGGTCGACAGCGGCACGTTCACGGGAATCGGCTGCGAGTTGATCCAATAGGCCATCCACAAGCTGAATGAGGCCCGCCTCCATCTGCCCTATTGCCCTCGGTGTCAGCGCCCCGATCAGAATTTTTCGCACCCGTGTATGCAATGGCGGATCATTGAAGACGAGGCTTGTGGTGTGGTGGGCGTAGAGCGGAGTCAGACCAAATTTGGGCAGGAATTCCTGCTTCTTATCGGACGAAAAGATCTTTGGGTTCTTGTAGACAAACTCGATGTCGCGATACCGGGTAAGTAAGATCGAGCCATCAGGCATACGACGCACAGGCGACTGGCTGCGAAGCGCCGCATACCAGGGATACGGGTTGTCGGAAAATGCTGCTGGAAGATGCCGCAGGTCAAAGCCTTCGAGGTCGATGGCAGTCATGGCGTGTCGGAATGCTTGGCCTGTTCCTCGGCCTGCTCTTTACCCAACAACACAACACGGTGTGACCACCAGATTCCTATAAGTGTGACCATAAGAGAGGCAAGAGAGACCCAGACCATGCCATCGAATCCTCCTCCTGGGCGGGCGGTAAGCAGCAGTCCGCCCAGTACAGCAGCAGAGCCCATGGCAAGTTGCTGGGCAGCCGTATTCACCGCCATAAAGCGGGCACGTTGACGCGGCGGAGCAGCAGAAACGATGGCGGCAGACACAGCCACCATTCTTCCCGGCACCAGCGTAAAAAACAATGTGGTGCAGATCAGGGCGAGCCAGAGAGGGGAGTCGCCCATATTGGGCAGCCAGACTAAAGGAATGAGTGACAGGGCTGCAATACGACGGTAGGTCTTGAGCTTACCCATCCGGTCAGCCAACCGGCCAATGAGTCGTGCGGAGAAGAAGGAAGCTGTGCCCCCAAAAAGATACATCAGCGGAATCTGATCGAAGCCCACACCGACGTCATAGACGAGATGTACGGTGATGTAGGGAATCAAGAGAAAGCTTGAGAAGAGCACCAGCATGCTTAGCCCCATGGCGATCTGGCAGTGACGGGCGCGCAGTACATCAAGCAGTGGTCCAAGTCGGTGAAGGAGTAGTTGCAGCACGCGACGCTGATTCAGTCTCTGATTCAGCCTGAATGAGAAAGGGGCATAGGCCGTATCTTGCTGGCCCATAGGCCCCGCTGCGTCTTGGGGAAAGGTTATCGACTGTGCTACTGATTTCCGGGGTATCTCCCGCCGGGCGAGCAGCAGAAGGGCGAGAGACACGCCCCCGATCACAAAGAAGGGTGCCCGCCATCCCCACTGGGCCGCCAAAGTAAGAGAGAGCGGTACACCAATCACGGTCGAGAGAGAAAAGGCGCTCATGATGATGCCGCTGGCTCTGCCCCGGCGCGCGTAGGGAATGTGGTCTGCGCTGAGTGTGAAGATGAGGGCGCCCATGATGCCGCCAAAGGCGCCTGCGGTCGCCCGGGAAGCGATGAGCCACGCATAGCTCTGGGCCAGACCACAGGCCATGGACGCCAGAACGAACCCGGCGAAGACTACCATTAAGTATCTACGACGGTCGAATTGGTCGATGACGCTGGCCGTAATGAGTCCGCTGATCGCCCCGGTGTATGTATAGCTTGAGACCAGCAGGCCAAAGGCAGCGGCCGAGATACCGAAGGCCTGCATAATCTGCGGCCCAAGTGGCATCATGACCATAAAGTCGACGATGTGGCTGAAATGGATGCCCGCCAAAACCCATAAGAATCTTCTTTCTTGCGAGGGGCTCAGCGACATGAATAGCCAGACTTTGGAGGCGGGACCCGGAATCGAACCGAGGTACACGGCTTTGCAGGCCGCTGCATAACCACTCTGCCATCCCGCCAAGGATGAAAAAAGGGACCATTCAAAAAGGCCCGGCGAATGGACGCCGCGCGATTGAAGATCCCTTACAGAAAAAATTTGGAGCGGGAGACGAGTCTCGAACTCGCGACCTCAACCTTGGCAAGGTTGCGCTCTACCAACTGAGCTACTCCCGCAGTAAGCTCGCTAGTATAGGTTTTCTCGTCACGTCTCGCAAATGTCGCCGTCGGGGGTCTAGAGAAATGCGACGGTATGCCGCCCGGCAGTGGCGCTTTGGGCAACCCGGCCTCTATGACCGACGCCGAATTTCCGGCGCGGCCTGCACCAGGTAGTAGACCATTGAAATAAACGTGAGTACCGCCGCAATCAGAATGAGCACATCGCCCCAGGCCTGGGTCTGGACCAGACCGTCAAAAATCGGCCCATAGTAGAGCAGGAAGGGAATAGCAACCATCTGCGCGACGGTCTTGGCCTTGCCTAACCAGTTCACCGCAACACTGCGGCGCGCGCCGATCTCCGCCATCCATTCTCGCAGGGCCGAAATGGTGATCTCCCGGCCAATGATGATGAGGCCAATTAAGGGGCCAACCCGCCCTACATCGATAAGGGCTACCAATGCAGCGCAGACCATGAGCTTGTCTGCCACAGGGTCTAGGAATGCACCAAAGGCAGACGTCTGGTTCCACCGCCGAGCAAGCCACCCATCGATCCAGTCGGTGATGGCCGCGGCGATGAAAATTAGGGTAGTGAAGAGATTGCGGTCCTCAACAGTCAGCCCGAGTGGAAGGTAAAAGACCGCCATAAAAAGCGGTATCGCGACTATGCGCGCCCAGGTGAGTATGTTGGGGAGGTTAAACACCATAGTGGCGCATCATATCCGCTTCGGCGGGGCTGTCTTGCGGCCGTACAGCAGTTCCTACACAACGGTCGAGAAAACGGTCGAGAAAAAGATTGACGAGACCGGCCGGCTAGGTGTAACTTGTGCAGCGCAACAAATTTAGGGCTGCTTTTGCTACCCTACGAAAACCAATGAATCAGTGTCTGCGATGCAGACCCAACCTAACAAATACCTGCCTAAGAAGACGTGAACTATGGAAAATATTGTGTACGACGACCTTCAAGTCGGCCAGTCTGCAAGCGCATCAGCAACGCTCACCCACAAAGCAATCCGAGACTTTGCCGAGGTGACGGGAGACTTTAACCCCGCCCACCTCGATCCGGAGTATGCCCGAACGACAATCATGAAAGATGTGGTGGGTCACGGCATGTGGAGTGGGGCCCTTTTTTCTCGTATTCTCGGCACCCAGTTTCCAGGCCCCGGCACGATCTATCTTGGGCAGACTTTTAAGTTTCGCCGTCCGGTCTATGTGGACGATGTTATTACTGCCACCGTCACCGTCACCAAGAAAGACGATGCCAAGGGCATGGTTTGGCTGGATACCGTGGTCAAGAACCAGAAGGGTGAAACGGTGATCGAGGGAGAGGCAACAATCCTTGCGCCAAAGACCAAGTTCAGTTCCGCTCGGGCCGCCTAATTCGGACGGGAATAAATTTTGAGGTAGGGGTAAAGCTGCGGTCGCCGTGACTTTCAAGCGCGATGAGTGGATTAACCTCCGGATAGTACGCGGCCGCCTGACCTCTCGGAATATCGAAGGGCAGGGCCTTAAATGCATGCAGGCGACGTTCATGTCCATCGGCCCATACCGAGACTAGGTCAATGCGGTCCTCTTCACGGATTCCGAGGGCCTGCATATCTTCAGGGTTAAGAAAGACCACATCTCGTTGTCCCGATATACCTCGATAACGATCATTCAGGCTATAGACCGAGGTGTTGTACTGATCGTGGGAGCGGATGGACTGCAAGGTAATCAATAAGTCCGTCGCGTCGCCATCGTTGTGTAAGAGCACTGGTTTTTCTTTGTCGTCGAGATGAGCAGGCAACACATGGGCCATGAACTGGGCCTTACCCGAGGCGGTCTTCCACTGGCGATCCCGGGCGCTGTTGCCGAGATAAAAGCCCCCGGGAAGCTGAATGCGCCGATCGAAATCTCGAAACCCGGGGATGGTCTCCTCGATAAGGGTACGAATGCGGCTGTAGTCTTCGATGAGCCAAAGCCAGGGCACTGGCTGATCACCGAGGAGCGCCTGGGCTATGCCCGCGATGATCGCTGGCTCGGACCGCATCGCCGAAGACAGGGGCGGTAGAACACCGCAGGACGCATGCACCATGCTAAAGCTGTCTTCTACGGTAACGGACTGAGGGCCAAAGGCCTGTAGGTCTTGGTCGGTGCGCCCAAGGCAGGGAAGAATCAGGGCCTCCCGACCGATCACGAGATGGCTGCGGTTCAGCTTGGTAGATATCTGCGCTGTAAGCGCACAGCGACGAAGGGCGGCATGGGTACGAATTTGGTCGGGTGTCGCCTGGGCAAAATTCCCGCCAAGGCCGACGAATACTTGAAGGCGGCCATCTTCCATGGCATGAATGGTTTCTACTGTATTGAACCCGGACCTGCGTGGGGGGCTGAAGGCAAAGCGCTCTGCGAGGCTATTGAGTAATTCCTCAGGAGGACGTTCATGGATTCCCATCGTCCGATCACCCTGAACATTGCTGTGGCCGCGCACGGGACAGACACCAGCCCCTGGGCGCCCTATCTGTCCGCGCAGCAGCAGCACATTGGTGAACTCCTGAATCATCGCGACTGAGTGTTGGTGCTGGGTAATGCCCATGGCCCAGCAAAAGATGGTGGATCGGGCCGCGGAGTAGAGATGTGCAATCCCCTCAATCGCGTCTCGTTCGAGCCCTGACTGGGCAACGATTTGTTCCCAAGAAGTGTCTTCAACTTCTTTGCGGTAGGCAGTAATACCCTGGGTATGTTGGCTTAGGAAGTTATGGTCAAGAGGGGATGACCTGCCGCTGACTTTGGCCTGTGCATCCCATTGAAAGAGCGCTTTAGCAACACCACGCATGATGGCCATATCGCCCCCGAGGCGTGGCCTAAGGTAGTGCGTATGGGTAGGCTTGGCCCGATTGCTCAGCATCTCTGTGGGGCTCTGTGGATGTTGGAATCTCTCGAGCCCGCGTTCCTTCAGTGGATTAATAACTACCACCTCTGCGCCTCGGGCAACTGCATCGCGTAGCACCTCGAGCATGCGGGGATGGTTAGTACCCGGGTTCTGTCCAATCACAAAAAGGAGATCTGCCCGCTCAAAATCCTCGAGTGTCACTGTGCCCTTTCCGACCCCGATCGACTCTTTAAGCGCTACCCCGCTTGCCTCGTGGCACATGTTGGAGCAGTCGGGCAGGTTGTTGGTGCCGTAGGCGCGCACCATAAGCTGGTAGAGAAAGGCAGCCTCGTTGCTCGCACGGCCTGAGGTATAAAAGGCCGCTTGATCGGGCGAGGGTAGGGCCTTGAGATGCT
>JBJOHS010000076.1:0-7179 GCA_046047535.1 Pseudomonadota bacterium | reverse complement strand
AGCGGCCGACTATGATCGGCTTTCAGAAGACCTACGTAAGCTCTATGTGGCCCTTACCCGTGCCCAATATGCCGTCTGGGTGGGTCTGGCCCCGCTCCAGCAGTCTGGGCCTGCTGCGGTGGATGTGCTCTTGGGACTTCAGGATGCGGTAGCGGACCCCGAAACCTATGGGCAGAGGCTGCGGGAGGCGCTGGCCGATCCTCTCTGCCATTCGGTTATTGCCTATTCTGCCGAGGAGATGTCGGTGCATCCGGTGTCGCCGTCAGAGAAGGCGTTGGCGCATGACCGCGACCCGGGGCAGGCGACTGCGGCTTTAGGTCTTCCTCGGCGAGTAGAGCGGCAGGGATTCGATCGGTGGTCGATTACGAGTTACTCGGCCATGCGTACACAGGGCACCGATGTGTCTGTCCTCTCAGAGCAGGTCGATTCGGCGATTGTCGCGAACTTAGAGGAGATGCAAGAGGAGCGGCCGCCTCTACTCGATCGGGGGGGCTCTCTGCCTGCAGGTCCTCTGCATGCTTTCCCTCGTGGCTCCGAGCCCGGTTCGTTTCTGCATGGCCTCTTAGAGTGGGCGGCCCGTGATGGGTTTGCTGCAGTGGTAAAAAATCCCCAGCCGTTCTTTTTACAGGTGCGTCAACAGTGCCTTGCCCGAGGCTGGGCGCACTGGGCGGAGCCCGCCGCCCAATGGCTGCTTCGGGCGGTCACGCATCCCTTGCCACTCGACGCAGGCGTGCTGCATCTTGATCAGGCGGATGTTGCGAGGCCTGAGGTGGAGTTCTGGTTTTCTGCCTCCGATGTCGCCTTGGACAGCATTGATGCGATAGTGACGAAGGGTCTTCTTCCTGGTCGTACACGCCGGCCTTTAGAGTCGAGTCGCCTCACAGGCATGCTCAAAGGATTTATCGATCTGGTGGTTGCCCACAATGGCCGTTACTTTGTTTTGGACTACAAATCGAACTGGCTTGGTCCGACCGATGCAGACTATTCGGCAGACGCTTTGGAACAGGCAGTCTTAGAGCATCGCTATGAGTTGCAGTATGCCTTGTATCTCCTGGCGCTTCATCGGCTGCTGCGGTCACGAATTCCGGATTACGACTACGATCGGCATGTGGGTGGAGCGGTATATCTCTTCCTGCGTGGACTCGACGGCCCAGCCGCAGGGGTGCATTACCAGAAGCCTCAGAGGCAGACGATCGAGGCGCTCGATAGACTCTTTCTGGGCGCTGAAGACCCAGTGGACGCGGTATGAAGATGACCTGGCACGACTGGGCCGCCTCCGGACTTCTGCGTCCTTTAGATACGGCATTGGCCGAGTTTCTTCGAGAGAAGGCGCCGGGCACCTCAGATGCAGTGTTACTTGCAGCCGGGCTAACAAGCTTTCAGCTGGTTCGAGGCCACGTCTGCCTGGATCTTTCTGCAGTTGTAGAAGATCCCCGCAGCGCGCTTGGGCTCTCGGAGATGCTGTCTGATCCCGAGCGCCGTAAAGTGATTGCGGCACTAACGGGGGCGGGTAGTATGGTGGACGGAATGTCCTGCGAGGCATGGACCGACGAACTTCGTGCAGCCAAAGGCGTGGTCGCCCATGCTGAGGATGCGGGTGTGTCCGACGCCCCCTTGGTGTTGGCAGGGCATTGCGTCTATTTGCAGCGCTACTGGCGCTATGAACGCGAAGTCGAGGCGGCGATTCGTCAGCGACTTGCGACTACCCAGGCCCGGTTATCGGTACTACCAGCCCAGTTGTTTCGTAGCACCCTAGAGGCCCTCTTTCCATCCCCGCCGTCTGCTGGGTCGCTCGACTGGCAGAAGGTGGCCTGTGCGCTTGCCGCACGCAGCGCCTTTTCAGTGATTACCGGTGGGCCCGGTACGGGAAAGACAACCACGGTGGTACGGCTACTGGCGCTGCTGCAGCGCCTGGCCTTGGCGGGACCTACCGGGCGTCCCTTGCGGATATTGTTGGCGGCTCCGACCGGTAAGGCGGCTACACGGCTTCAGGCTGCTCTGACAGGCGCCTTACACCAACTCCCCGCAGTCGTGCTGGATTATCCGAGTCTTCTCGCGAGCATTCCCTCCGAGGTGTCCACGGTGCATCGACTGCTCGGAGCCTATGGCAACCGGCCGGGCCAACGGGACCGACAGGGTTTTCGCTATGGGCAGCGCGAGAAGCTGCCTGTCGACCTCTTGGTGATTGATGAGGCCTCGATGATTGATCTCGAGATGATGGCGGCGGTTGTGCGCGCACTTCCAGACGCCGCAGGGCTCGTGCTTCTCGGGGATAAAGACCAGCTCTCCTCCGTGGAGGCCGGTGCGGTGTTGGGCCAACTCTGCGCTCAGGCATCGACTGGTCGCTACCTGCCCGAGACACTGTCTTGGCTGCAGGAGAATACGGGGCAGCGACTGCCTTCGGATGTCGAAGATGCACGGGGCTCTGCGCTTGATCAGCAGGTGGTCATGCTGCGTACGAGCCATCGGTTTACGCAGGACAGTGGTATTGGGCGTCTCGCAGCGGCGGTTCATCAGGGTGACTCCGTGGCGTTGGGGCGTGTGCTCTCGCATGG
This sequence comes from Pseudomonadota bacterium, assembly GCA_046047535.1. Taxonomy (GTDB): domain Bacteria; phylum Pseudomonadota; class Gammaproteobacteria; order Burkholderiales; family Burkholderiaceae_A; genus Hahnella. Next base: position 4,624 of record JBJOHS010000076.1, on the reverse strand, counting down.
CTATGACGACCTTTTTCTCCATCGACTCGTGCGCCCGTACGCGCGGGCCTTCGGCCAGGTCTTGTTTTCAGCGGAATACTCGCAGGCGCCTGTTGCATCGGTCGGCCGTTTCTTGAAAACACTGGTATCGAACCGTCCCGCGCCAGACGCACCCCCGGCGGTGTTTGCAGAGTGGGCGGCAGACGTACTTCGGAGCCGTGCCCAGTTTCAGGTGCTCTGTGCCCTGCGTGATGGGCCACTGGGGGTGCATGACATGAATCAGATGCTGACATCGCTGCTGGCGGGCCGCGCGCTGATCGCACCCCATGGACAGTGGTACGAGGGGAGGCCGGTGCTGATGACCCGTAATGACTATGGGCTTGGCCTCATGAATGGTGACATGGGCGTCACGCTGCGCGTTCCGGTTACGCAGCCCTCAGGCGCAAAGGTGGAGGCCTTGCGCGTGGCATTTTTTCGTGACGAGGCAGAAGAACCGATTCGTTGGGTCGTGCCGAGTCGGCTGGATGCTGTGGAGACGGCCTTCGCGCTTACCGTGCACAAATCGCAGGGCTCGGAGTTTGATCGCTGTCTTCTGGTGATGCCGGAGGCCGCTAGCCTGGCCGCCACCCGTGAGCTTGTCTACACCGCTATAACCCGGGCCCGGCTAGGGTTTTCTCTTGCCGCTCCAGAAGATCCCGCGGCCGTCCTTTCTGCCGCGATGCAGCGCAAGACACGCCGCAACGGCGGCCTCTTTGCTAGGGTTATTCCTGACATTGGGGCTGGGCGCTAGGGAAAGCCTGATGCTGAGCGAGGTCATCGGTTCGCTATTATTCAAACGCTGTTGGTAAACCTGTGCGTTTTCAAATGCATTGGTTTTTCTGAATCTTAAGGAGACTATTCCAATGAAAAAATTAACACTGTCTACCGTGGCAGTTGCGGTGGGCCTCGGCCTCGCAGCGCAAGGTGCTGCTGTGGCCTCTGACAAGTTGTCCACGCTCAAGCAAATGAAGGTGGCAACCACTGATCTGAATATCCCAGCAGTGCCGCAAGAGGGTAAGAACGCTGCTGCGATTCGTGAGAATCTCAAGAAGGTAAAACTGCCCCCAGGCTTCAAGATTGATCTCTTCGCGGTGGTTCCCGATGCCCGCCACATGGCCGTGGCCCCTTCTACCAATATGCTGTTTGTTGGAACGCGTAAAACCACCGTCTGGGCGGTTACCGATCGCAACAGCGATGGCGTTGCAGATGAGGTGAAGTCGTTTGCCCCGTCCTTGAAGTTCACCAACCCCAACGCAGTCTGCTGGACGAAGGATGGTTTCCTGGTGGTGGTTGAACACAACCGCGTTCTGAACTTCCCCGCAGCCGAATTCTTCTATGAGGGCCCGGACGTTGCCGTTATCGAGGTCGTGCCCCAGGGCAAACTTATTCCTGTGGAAGAAGAGTCCTTCAACCACGGTGCGCGCACCTGCCGTATCGGCCCAGACAAGAAGCTTTACGTTACCTTGGGCCAGCCCTACAACGTGCAGCCCAAGGGCAAGATCGATATGTACGAGAAGATCGGCATCGGCGGCATTATTCGGCTTGATCCGTTCGATGGCGGTGGCCGTGAGGTTTTTGCCAAGGGTTCCCGCAACTCGGTGGGCATGGACTTTAACCCCAAAGATGGCTCCCTCTGGTGGACTGACAACCAGGTTGATGGCTTGGGTGACGACGTTCCTCCGGGCGAGTTGAACCGTTCCACCAAGGCGGGCGAGCATTTTGGGTTCCCCTTTTGGAATGGCAAGTACAAGGTTGCGGGCTCTCCTGCAGCGCCTGATCTGAAGGATATGCCGGAGCCCAAAGGCGCGATCTTCCCGCAGGTGGAGTTTCCTGCTCACCAGGCGCAGCTGGGCATGGCCTTCTACACGGGCAACAAGTTTCCTGCCAAGTATCGCGGCGGCATGTTCGTGGCTGCCCATGGCTCCTGGAATCGCACCAAGCCAAGCGGCGCAGAGATCCAGTTCGTTCCTGTTAACGCGGATGGTTCCGCAGGCAAGATGGAAGTCTTTGCCTCTGGCTTCCTCGATACCGAGACGGGCCTCTATCGCGGCCGCCCGGTGGATGTCGCTGTGATGAAAGACGGCTCCATGCTGGTGTCGGATGACTTTGCAGGAGCGATCTACCGTATCTCTTACGAGCAGTAAAGATGCAGCAGTAGTAGGTCTGACTAAAACCAGCCCATCGGGATGTCTCCGCTGGGCTGGTTTTTTATTGCAAAAAAAGGAGTCGTCGTTATGAAGCGTGTGATGAATGTGATGGTCGCCTTGGGGGCATGCCTTGCGCTTACCCAGGTTGCTACAGCCCGGGATGCAGCCGCCGGCAAGGTTAAGGTACAGCAGGCCTGTGCGACTTGTCATGGTCTCTATGGAAAGGCTCAGATGCCGATGACTCCGAACCTCGCAGGTCAGGTTCCCGAGTACATGGCCTATCAGTTGCGCAGTTATCAGACCGGCAAGCGTTCCCACGAGGTGATGTCGGTCATTGCCAAGAGTCTGTCTGCCGACGACATCGACAATGTGGTGGCCTGGTATACGTCTATCAAAGTGACGGTGGAGCAGCCCCAGTGAGTTTAGCCTGGTCCATTGGGCCCACCGCCTGGATTGCGCCCCTTGCCTTAGTCGGCGTCTTGGGTTCAGTGGGCGGCGCTGCCATCGCCGCCCAGTCCGTACGGTTTATGACGGGAGAGACCCTGCATGCTATGGCATCGTCATCTGATGGACTTGCGCAGGCCTCAGCGCGCTCCTATGTGCTTGGCGTGCTCGACGGCTTGATGCACCTGAGAGACCCAAAGATTTGTATCGGGGTGGAGGTGCCTGCTGACACGGTCTATGGCACCGTGGCACAGACCCTTGCGCAACGCCCCGATCTGCGTCGCTATAACGCTGCAAGCCTGGTCCGAGAGATTATTTCGACGCAATACCCTTGTACTTAATCTGCCTGCACGTTTTGTTGGCGTGCGGCTTTTGAATTGCCAAAAGGAGTTGTCCTATGCGCCATATCGCCGATCGTTACCCCGGTCGTACCCTCACTGTTGCTGCATTAGTAGCGTCGGTATTTGCTTCGCCGGTCATGGCCCAGTCTGCGCTCGACGAGGTGGTGGTCAGTGCCAATCGCCAAGAGCAGCAGGCATTTGACGCACCGGCAGCCATTAACTCTGTGGGGGCCGAGACCCTGTCGGTGGCGGGCCCGCAGGTGAACGTCTCTGAGGCCTTGTCGAGAATTCCTGGTATCTCCGCTGCAAACCGTAACAACTATGCCCAGGACCCTCAGATTTCGATTCGCGGCTTTGGCGCGCGTGCAGCGTTTGGTGTGCGTGGTATTAAGCTGGTCACCGATGGCATTCCAGCCTCCATACCTGATGGCCAGGGCCAGGCCTCGACCTTCGCGCTGACATCCACCGATCGCATCGAAGTGCTGCGTGGTCCGCTTGCGGTTCTCTATGGCAATTCGTCGGGGGGTGTGATTCAGGCCTTTACGCGAAAGGCCTCGGAGACGCCTGAACTTTCGTTGATGGGCTATACCGCTTCTTACGGCTTGCGTCGAAGCGATGTGCAGTTCTCGACTACTTCAGGGAAGGCAGGTCTTTTAGGTGACTACAGCCAGTTTCAGACCGATGGGTATCGGGTGAATAGTGCCGCGAAGCGTACCCAGTTCAATGGGAAGTACGACCTGGCACAGTCAGAGAAGACAAAGCTGAGTTTTATTTTGAATATCTGGGATCAGCCGTATGCGTTTGATCCCGCGGGGTTGACAGCCACGCAAATGGCAAATGATCGGACGCAGGCGGGTACGAATACCGCGTCAAGGCGTGTACGAAAAATTACGTCGCAGGAACAGCTCGGCGCTACTTTTCGGCACGAGGACGCTGTCGGACGATCTTGGGAGGGACGTGTCTACGGCGGTCAACGCGAGAACCTGCAGTACCAGGCGAATAACCAATGGGTGGGCCTAGATAGGGATTACTACGGGGCAGGTGTCTCCGTATCGCAAGACGCAAACTTTTCTGGGCTTGGCGCTCGTCTAACGGGGGGCCTTGAGGCTGATTACTCTGAGGAACGTCGACAGGGTGGTGCTGCAGACTCTGGGGAGAAGGTGGTCGGGTCGCTGACGCGTAATGAGGACAACGTGGCGCAGTCTCTTAATGCTTTTGTAGTGGGGACCTTTTTTGTCTCCGAGAGATACACGGTGACTGCGGGTACCAGAGTTGGAGAGGTGGAGTTTAAGAGCAAAGACTTGATGCCGGTGACCCAGTTCAATGCAGATGGGTCAGGCAAGGTTCGCTATTCGCAGGTGAGTCCGGTCGTGGGGGTTACACGGCACATCAATCCATCGACTAACCTTTTTGTAAACTACGGACGTGGCTTTGAGACGCCCACCCTCGCAGAGGTGGCCTATGCGAGTAGCACCTCGTCTTCCACTCCCACCACTACCTTCAACAAGGCGATTCGCGCCGCTAAAAATAATCAGGCCGAATTAGGGGTGAAGTGGCGTCCGGGTCGGGAGCAGAGCCTTTCTGCGACAGTCTTCTGGGTATCTACAGAAAACGAAATTGTCACGGATCAGTCTGCTTTCGGCAGAACCTCCTTCAAGAATGCTCCGAAGACGA
>JBJOHS010000075.1:0-5915 GCA_046047535.1 Pseudomonadota bacterium | reverse complement strand
GCAACAAGTTCACGCCAACCGCTCTATTTTTTGAAAGGATTCATCATGAACCAAGCTATCGTTTCTCCCGACCAGGTTTTAAACGCTGTGAAAACCGGCAACGCCATGTTTGCGCAAGTGGCCGCTACCTCTTTTGATGCCATGGAAAAGCAGATCGACCTCAACCTGAAGGCCCTGCGTGCGAGCCTGGCCGACATGGCCGAGGCCTCTAACCAGCTGCTCGGCGTGAAAGATTTCCAAGAGTTCTATGCCGCTGCTCAGCACAATGCGCAGCCTATTGCGGCCAAGGCCACGAGCTATGCACGCAAGGCCTATGCGATCAATGCCGAGACCGCCTCTGAGTTTGCCCGCCTGGCAGAGCAGCAGGTTGCTGAAGCCAACAAGTCGGTGGCCTCGATGATCAATGAAATGAACAAGTCTGCCCCCGCTGGTACCGAGGGTGTGGTGGCCCTGGTGAAGTCCGCCTTCAGCGCATCGAACACTGCCTACGACGCCATGAACAAGGCCACCAAGCAGGTGGTTGACATGGTCGAAGCCAATGTCGAGGCGGTTGCCAAGGCTGGCGAGTCGGTGGTCAATGGTGCTTCCAAGGCGCCTGCCCGCAAGCGCGCTGCCGCTGAGTAATTTTTCCAGGCATCTGGCCGAGACATGACTCGGCCTAGCCTGCTGAAAGCCACCACCGGGTTGTCTGGTCGTGGCTTTTTTTTGCCGCTCCCTTAGTGTCCTGGTCCCTCGGTGTCCTACAACGCAGCAGAGGTGAGGTGGGCGTAGACATCGGGCACAAACCGCTGTGCCTCCTTGGGCGGGCGGCGGGGAGACTTCTGCTTGGAGGGTTGGGGAATTTTCGGTAACGCAATAGCCCCCTTGCGCACGGACTTGTATGGAATCTGGCGCAGCAGGTGGTGAATACAGTTCAGGCGGGCCCGCTCTTTGATGTCCGCATCCACAACGAACCAGGGTGCCTGGGGAATGTCTGTGGCCTCCATCATGGCGTCCTTGGCCTTGGAATATTCGTGCCAGAGCGCCCGCGAACGAATGTCTACAGGGCTGAGTTTCCAGGTTTTTAGGGGGTTGCGGGCCCGCTCTTGGAACCGCCGTTCTTGTTCCTCAGGGCTCACAGAGAACCAATATTTAATGAGGCGTATGCCTGAGCGCACGAGCATGCGCTCAAATTCTGGGCAAGACTGAAGAAAGTCTGCCACCTCCTCGGCGCTGCAGAAGTCCATTACCCGCTCCACCCCTGCGCGGTTGTACCAGGAGCGATCAAAGAGCACGATCTCTCCGGCTGTAGGAAGATGGGCCACATACCGCTGGAAGTACCACTGGTGGCGTTCTTTCTCGGTGGGCTTCGGCAGGGCCACGATGCGGCAGACGCGGGGATTGAGCGGCTCGATAATGCGCTTGATGGCCCCCCCTTTGCCCGCAGCGTCACGGCCCTCAAAAATGACCACAATCTTTGCGCCCGTGGCTACGACCCATTCCTGCATCTTGACGAGTTCTACTTGTAAGTCGTGCAGGGTCTTTTCATAGAGGCGGTCGCTGAGTTCTCTGCCCGGCGCCTTGCTCGGTTTCTTGTCTGCTTTCATAGGGTGTGTCACCTGTCCGTGGTTAAGAGCCAGCCTTCTACCAGGGCGAGGCTCCGGTTCTGATCGGCATCGGAAATCGGGCTGTGGTGCAGCGCGGCCTTTAGTGTCTGCAAAGCGGTGGCGCGGTCTTGGGCGGCTCCCAATTTTTCTTGGGCGCGGGCCGATTGTTTGGCCCAGCCGGCAAGGTTCTGTGGGGCGCCGAGGTCGCGCAGCAGAGGGCTCGCATACCGCAGCGCCTTGTGGGCAAGCCGTAGCCGGTGATGCGCTTCTGGTGAGGGATCTTGTCGGCAGCGCTTTTCGCGTCGATCTATCCGTTTTTTGAGCCGCTCTGCCTCTGCCTTGGCAAAGTCTGCCGCAGATATATAGTCAATGCGCGGCTCCTCTGGCATGGTGTGACAGAGGTATGCAAGGTCGCAGAGGAGTACGGGGACCTCTGGTCTCGAGAGTACATGAATAAGAGAAGTACGTAGGTCTGCCTGATAGCCTCGGGCAGCCGATGCGAGATTTTTCAGGGCGCTGTCTGCGGGCAGTCGGCCCTCTAGAGGACGAAGAATGGTCTCGCGTACGACATCGATATCTCGCACTGGGCCAAGCTGTGTGGCGAGTGCTGCGCATTGAGGTAGCAGTGTCTGGGCGGGTTCGGCGTGTCCGGCGGCAATGAGCAGTTTGAGCAGTGTGCGAATCTGCCGCAGCGCCACCCGTGCCTGATGTATGTCTTCGGGGTCGCTACGGGATGGAATCTGTATCAGGCGATGGGCCAGGCCATGGCTGGCAGCCCGAAGGTGATGGGTGAGCACATGCTTAAAACCATCTGCGCCACACGCGGGGGTTTTCATGACAGCGCTGGCTTCTGGCCAGAGCAGGCCATATCCCCGCAGTGCCTTTGACCGGGGCTCGAGGGCAAAGCCGTCGGGAAGCCAGAGTAGCAACGCTCGGGCGAGTGACCAGAGGTCAGAGGCAACCCCTGAGACCAGTTCAAGCTCTAGCTCATTGATGAGGTTTTCTTGTCGTGGGCCCTCCCGGGGGGTGCCTTCTGATGCCGTGTGGGCACGTGCGGGGAGAATTTCGCCCTGGTCATAGGAGAGCTCTACAACGCTCTGCGCGTGGGCGATCGTCCAGACCTGGCGGGTGACGCGTACGATAAATTGCGGTAGCAGTCGCTCGGTGTCATCGAGGGCCTGCTGGGCAGATTTCTTGATGCCCAGGCTGCGCAGTGTATCGGGCGAGGGAAGGCCTGAAGGGTCTAAGGTCGGTAGTGGCGCGGCCGTTCGCTGCGGAAGTACATGGTTGAATTCGGTGCGGCTCTCCGGGCCTTGCTCTACTTTAAGGGTCTGGATCCACCGGCCTGCTTCGCGTCGCAGTCGCAGGCCCGCAGACGACCGTGCAAGGGCGGCCTTTGGCGTATCCCAGTACACAGACTGCAACTGCTGTCGCTTCGGGGCCCGGCCTGTGAGCCACGGCGAGGCACGCAGCAGTGCGCGGGTAAAGGGCCCCGCGATGCAGATCTCTGTCTCTTGGCTCGGTTGGGTCATGAAGAAAGGAGCGATTTGCCGAGTTCGACACCCCACTGATCAAAGGGCTGGATCTGTAAGAGCATGGCCTGACAGAAGACCTTATGCTCGTAGAGGGCCAAAAGCGCACCGAGATGCGCGGGGTCCCTACGCGTAAGCCAGACGGTGCTGTTGGGGGTGTTACCTGGAAAACTGCGGTGCGGGGTGAGTCTCTGGTTGTCTGCGGGGTTCAGCCCCTCATGGGTGAGTGCCGCGCTGGTCTCCTCTGTGGTGCGACCGAAGGCCAGTGCCTGCGCCTGGGCACGCAGGTTATCCAGGACCATCGCCTGATGGCTCCGGGCCTCAGGCAGGGGACAGTCGTCGTTTTCTACAGCGATGAAATCCACGGCCACCCGATGTCTGCCCTGATGCAGCAGCTGAAAGTAGGCGTGTTGTCCGTCGATACCCAGACCTCCCCAGACGATCGGTCCTGTGGGAATTTGGGCAGGCTGTCCGGAGAGATGAACCCGTTTGCCGTTGGATTCCATCTCGAGTTGCTGCAGATACGGCACGAACCCTGCCAAGGGAGTGGAATAAACGGCGACGGCCTGGCTTGGGCAGTGCAGAAAATTCTGGTTCCAGAGCCCAAGAAGGGCGAGGGCCATCGGCATATTTTTTTCTATAGGCGCGGTCCAGAAGTGGGCGTCCATGGCCCGTGCGCCGGCGAGAAAGTCGGTAAAGCCTTGGGCGCCGATCGCAACAGCCAGGGGCAGCCCGATTGATGACCAGACAGAGGTACGCCCCCCCACCCAGGGCCAGATCTGGAAGATATTTTCATTTCTGTACCCGGCGGCCTCTGCAAGATCGGGGCGGGCTGTGACCGCAATCCACTGGTCCATCCTGCGGTGGCTTGGGCAGCCTGCTGCGGCCATCCAGCCCTGTACGGTCTGGGCGATACGCTGGGTCTCCGGGGTGGTGAATGACTTGCTTTGGACCACAAAAACCGTTGTCGCTGCATGTACAGAGGCGAGGCAGGTGTAGACACTCCAGGGATCTGGATTTGACAGAAAATGCACGCGGGTCTTGTGGCCCGTGGCCGCCTGGGGGGAGGCCTGCAGGCCTTCTAGAGAGAGGGCCTGGCTGGCCATACGCGGGCCGAGGTCTGAGCCTCCAATGCCAATATTGACCAGATCGGTGATGGTCTCACCAGAGAATCCGCGCCAACGACCCTCATGCAGCGCCTGGGCTGTGGCCAGCATACGCGTGCGTTCATGAAAAACGGCCTGCACCTCGTGCGCATTGGGGAGCCATTGCCCCATGTCGGGTGGCCGGTCTGCGGGGTCAGCACGCAGTAGCGCATGCAGGGCGGGCCGCCTTTCGGTGGTGTTGACCCAGAGACCCTGACGCTGGGCAGTGGCCCACTGGGCAATCTTCTGCTGCTTAGCCAATGCAATCAGGCCCTGCCAGGTGGTCTGTCCGATAGCCTGGTGGCGCGCATCGAGACGAAGACCTGCGGCTGAAAACTGCAGGGCGTTGGCCCTGTCTGGCCAGCCTGTGTCTTGGGCTGCAGCGAGGTCCCGAAGGCTTGGCAGGGGCGCGGCAGAGAGCGCCACAAGTCGCTGCCATGCCGGGCTCTGCTCCGGGCTCGCATACTCTAAAGAGGGCAGTGGGGGCGGAAGTGGCGCGTTCATATCTCACTGTAGCGAAAACCCGAGAAGATGTTTTAATTGCAGCGATGAAAAATTCTCCTCCAAAGCATAACCCGTCGTTTCCTCTGCCCATAGCCGTGGTGGGTGCAGGGGCCGTAGGGAGTTTTTTTGGCGGGCTTTTGGCGAAGGCCGGGCATCCGGTTACGCTGATTGGTCGTGCCGCACATGCCAAGGCGGTTGACACAGAAGGCCTGCGCCTCTCAATGGCCGATGGCGCGCAGCATCAGATCCGCCTCAAGGCGACAACAGAGCTGTCTGCAGTCGCGGGCGCGGGCTGCATTCTGCTGAGTGTGAAGAGCTACGACACGGAGACCATCGCGGCGCAGATGGCGCCGTATCTGCGGCCTGACGCGGTGATTTTGAGTATGCAGAACGGGGTGGACAATCCCGAGCGCCTCGCCCGCGCACTTGCGGCCCATGGCCGTGCTGGCTGCCTCGTAGTGCCCACGGCCGTCTATGTGGCAGCCGTGCTTCAGGGCCCTGGACATGTTGTGCACCATGGCCGCAGTGAGTTGCAGATTGGCCCCTTTGGTGCCGCGACGACCAGCCATGCCGATATTCATGCGCGGCTTGGTGCCGTGCAGGCGCTCTTTGCGACGGCCGGTGTGGAGGTCACGATTTCGCCGACGGTCATGAGAGAGCTCTGGGGCAAGCTCGTGGTTAACTGCGCCTACAACGCCGTGTCGGCCTTGTCGCAACTTCCCTACGGACAGATTGTGGCGGTGCCTGAGATGCGCAGCCTCTTGGATGCCCTGGTCTGTGAGGTGGTGGCCGTATCGCAGGCCGATGGCATTGGCCTGAGCCTAGAGTCGGCGCGTCAGGCCACCGAGAAGATTGGTCAGACCATGGCCGGCCAGCGGTCGTCGACCGCCCAAGATATCGCCCGTGGAAAGCCTACGGAGATTGAGCATCTCAACGGTTTTATCGTGCGGCGGGGAGCAGCCCTTAAGGTACCCACGCCTGCGAACCAGGCCGTTTATGCCTTGATCAAACTCTTTGAAGCCCGCCAGGGCCCCCAGATTTCGGAGACACACCATGATTGATGTACAGGAGCTGCGCCAGTATTTTCTTGGGCTGCAAGATCGCATTACGGCCGCGATGAGTGCCGAAGATGGTCAGGCCTTTGCGGA
>JBJOHS010000074.1:0-5338 GCA_046047535.1 Pseudomonadota bacterium | reverse complement strand
ACTGGGTGCGGCAGAGGTCTGGCCGATACAGACCCAACGCAGTCTCGTGCGCCTCGACGGCCCACGTGCAGAAAAACGCCGCGACCACTGGCAGAAGGTGGCAGAAGCCGCGGCGGCACAGTGTGGCCGCAATCGGGTTCCCACCATTGCTCCGGTGCTTGCGTTTTACGAGGCCATCACGAAGGCGGCGGGACTGCTCCAACAGTCGACCGCACCAAGCGCCACGACAAGCGCCACGACAAGTGCCGCAACCACCGGGACCGCCGGGACCACGGCGACCACCGCCTGGCTGCTAGACCCGTTCGCGGCAGAATCGCTGTCAGAGGCACCGCTCAAAGGGCGGCTCCTTATTGCGATTGGTCCAGAGGCAGGTTTTAGCGATACCGAAGAATCCGAGGCCCGTCGCCTAGGCTTCACTGGCGTACGGTGCGGGCCCCGAATACTTCGTACCGAGACCGCCGCAGCCGCAGTCCTCGCGGCGGTCGCCACCCGCATCGGCGAGTTCTAATCGCTAAATAGGCGCAAATCCCGGCCGGTTGGCACCGACAATGGTTAAGGCCGTCATGTTCACCAGACGACGCACGGTGGCCGAGGCGGTAAGGATTGTGACGGGCGCGGAGCATCCGAGCAGCAGCGGCCCGATTGCAATGTTATTGCCCGCAGCCGTCTTAAGCAGGTTGTAGGCAATGTTGGCCGACTCCAGGGAGGGGAGTACCAGAAGGTTGGCCTCCCCCTGTAGCGTGGAGTTGGGCATGATGGCCTTGCGCAAAGCCGGATCAAGGGCAACATCACCATGCATCTCGCCATCGATATTAAGCTCTGGCGCGGCTTCACGAATCAGGGCCAGGGCTTCGCGCATCTTTACGGCCGAATCCGCGTTAGAACTGCCAAAGTTGGAATGCGAGACGAGTGCCACCCGGGGTTCGATACCAATACCCCGCATCGCCTCTGCAGCAGCCAAGGTGATTTCACAAATCTGCTCTGCAGTCGGATCTTCATTGACATGGGTATCCACGATGCCCACCGTGCGGTTTGGCAGCATCAGGATATTCATGGCCCCGTAGACCGAGGCATTCGGTGCCAGCCCAAGCACCTGGTTCACGTAATCGAGATGCAGGCTGTGGGTGCCAAAGGTGCCGCAGATCATCGCGTCCGCATCGCCTTTGTGAATCATCATCGCGCCAATCAGGGTGTGCCGGCGACGCATCTCTACCTGGGCATACTGGGGCGTGACCCCCTTGCGCTGGGTGAGTCGATAGTAGGTCTCCCAGTAGTCACGGTACCGCTCATCGAATTCTGGGTTCACCACCTCGAAGTCCACGCCCGCCTTGATCCGCAGCCCAAACTTGGCAATGCGCGACTCAATCACCTGCGGCCGACCCACAAGAATGGGCTGAGCAAGGTTCTCATCAACCACCACCTGCACCGCCCGCAATACGCGCTCCTCCTCGCCTTCGGCATAGACGAGTCGGCGCTTCTCCGCAGACTTAGCCTGCAGCAAGAGGGGCTTCATAAAGTTGCCTGAGAGGTAGACAAACTCCTGCAGCTTATCGACGTAGGCAGAAAAATCGGTGATCGGACGCGAGGCCACGCCGTCGTCCATGGCGGCCTTGGCCACGGCCGGCGCAATCTTGACAATCAGCCGTGGATCAAAAGGCTTCGGAATGAGGTATTCCGGCCCAAAGCTCAAGCCCTCTGTGCCGTAGGCGGCGGTGACCACCTCAGACTGCTCCGCCCGCGCAAGTTCGGCCACCGCATGCACGGCAGCGAGTTCCATGGCCCGGGTAATCGTGGTCGCCCCCACATCAAGTGCGCCACGAAAAATAAAGGGGAAACAGAGGACGTTATTGACCTGATTGGGATAGTCGGTGCGGCCCGTGGCGATGATCGCGTCGTTACGCACCGTCTTCACGTCTTCCGGGAGAATCTCCGGGTTCGGGTTGGCCAATGCAAATATCAGGGGGTTTGGCGCCATCTTGGCTACCATCTCAGGCTTGAGAACACCGCCCGCCGACAGCCCCAAAAAGACATCGGCGCCCTCAATCACCTCGGCGAGCGTGCGGGCCGAGGTGGGCTGAGCAAACCGGGCCTTCTCCGGGTCCATCAGCTCCGTGCGGCCCTCATAGACCACCCCAGCAAGGTCGGTCACCCAGATGTGTTCGCGCGGCAGGCCCAGGTCGAGCAGCAGATCGAGACAGGCCAGCGCCGCCGCCCCCGCGCCCGAGACGACCATCTTGATGTTTTTAATGTCCTTGCCCACCACCTTTAGGCCATTGACCATGGCCGCACCCACCACAATCGCCGTGCCGTGCTGATCATCGTGGAAGACAGGAATCTTCATCCGCTCCCGCAGCTTGCGTTCTACATAAAAACAGTCGGGCGCCTTAATGTCTTCGAGGTTCACCCCGCCGAAGGTGGGCTCTAACGCAGCGATGACATCCACAAGTCTGTCAACGTCTTTTTCGTTGACTTCGATGTCAAAGACATTAATACCGGCGAACTTTTTAAACAGAACCGCCTTGCCCTCCATCACGGGCTTTGCGGCGAGCGGTCCAATATCGCCAAGGCCCAAGACGGCCGTACCATTCGTAATCACCGCCACGAGATTGCCCCGCGCTGTGTACCGAAAGGCATTGAGGGGGTCTTTCACGATCTCCTCGCAGGCCGCGGCCACCCCTGGCGAATAGGCCAGGGCGAGGTCTCGTTGGTTTGTCAGCTGCTTGGTTGGCGTGACGGCGATCTTTCCGGGAACTCCGGTCTCGTGATACTCCAGGGCCTGCTTACGAAAATTGGGATCCATAGGGGCTCGATCAGTGATGAAGCGAGAATTATGGGCCTTTTAGGACGATGCATGCCCCTGGCAATTACCAGAGGCCAGAAAGCCTTCGGCAAGGAGCTCCACCGCATGACAGGCGGTCCGATCGGAGAGATCGGCGATCTGGTGCCGACAGGAGAAGCCATCGGCAACGATTTTGGTTGTCGTATCAGCCTGCCGTATGGCCGGTAGCAGCGCCGCCTCGGCCATCTGCCGCGAGATCGACTGGTGACGATGGTCGTAACCAAAGCGCCCCGCCATGCCACAGCAGCTCGTTGCCACCGTCTGTACCGTAAAGCCCGCGGCCGTCAGCAGCCGTTCGGTTGCCGAAAAGGCCCCGAGGGCCTTCTGGTGGCAGTGGCCATGCAGCAAGACCGTCTGCCCCTGAGCCCGCAGCCCCTGCCCATCGGCCCGCGAGGCTGGCACCAATCGGCCACGGTCCATTTCACGGTCGAGCCATTCGTCAATCAGAAAGGCCTGCCGGGAGAGCCGCTCAGCCTCTGGGCCTAGCCCGAGCCCAAGCCATTCATCCCGCATGCCAAGAATGCAGGAGGGCTCGACCCCAACCACCGGTGCGCCCCGCGCCAAGGCAGGCGCCAATGCCTTTAGGGTATCGGCAGCCCGGGCCCGCGCCTCATCAATCATTCCCACCGACAAGGCTGCACGACCGCAGCACAGCGGTGCCTTCGAGGTGGATCCGACCAGGGCCACGCGATAGCCGAGTCGGACCAGAAGAGCGTAGGCCGCCCGCAACGGTCCCTGGGCGAACCCCGTATGAAAGGTGTCGGCCCAAAGTACCAGATCACACTCGGTAAGACCCGTCTCCCCAGGGGCAGCCATTGCGCTCGCCCCGGAGCGACCCCCTGCCCTGGCCCTTTCGGCCCACCGAAGAAGTCTTTGTGGGCCCGCCGACTGCCATTGGGGCAGCCGTCGGTCCGCAGAGATCCCCGTGAGACGTTGCATCCATCGAGCCAACAACGGACTTCGATTCCGCAGGTTCAAGACCAGCGCCATCCCTGGAATACGGCCCACCCGAGAGACCCAGTCAGGTAGCGCGGCCACGAGACGGTCTTGCAGAGCAAACCCATAGCGCCTGCCCCGCTGATACTGGGCCTCGATCTTCATACGGGCCATATCCACCCCGGTCGGGCATTCACGCTTACAGCCCTTGCAGCCCACACAGAGCGCAAGGGCGTCGGCCACGGCCTCCCCGGAAATATCCTCGCCTTGGAGTTGGCCACTGAGGGCGAGTCGCAGGGTATTGGCTCGCCCCCGGACCGTATGCTGCTCGTCCCGCGTCACCCGATAGCTCGGGCACATCGTTCCGGCATCAAACTTCCGGCAGTGGCCGTTGTTGTTGCACATCTCAACGGCCTTTGCCAGGCCGCGCGTCTTATCAACGCCGCTTCCCGGGGGCCCCACGTAGATGCCGAGGCCCCCTTGCGGCCCAGGCCGCGAGGGGTCGTTCTCGACATTCCAGGCCGACCAATCTAATCCGGTGTGAACGGGTGTGACGTCATAGCCCGGGCGATACCGAAAGAGCCGGCTGTCGTCCATCTTTGTCGCCCGCACGATCTTGCCCGGATTCAGCCGGTTCGCAGGATCGAAGGCATCCTTCACCCGCTCAAAGGCGCGGGTAATCTTCTGGCCAAACTGCCACTCCACCCATTCGCTTCGGACCAGGCCATCGCCGTGCTCCCCAGAGAAGGCGCCTTTGTATTTGCGCACCAGGGCGCCCGCCTCGTCGGCAATGGCCCGCATCTTCTCTGCCCCATCGCGACGCATGTCGAGAATCGGCCGCACATGCAGGGTTCCCACAGAGGCGTGGGCATACCAAGTGCCCTGGGTACCATGCCGCGCAAAGACCTCGGTCAGCGCCGCCGTGTAGTCGGCCAGGTGCTCTAACGGCACCGCACAGTCTTCAATAAAGGAGACCGGCTTTCCATCGCCGCGCAGAGACATCATGATATTTAGCCCCGCCTTACGTACCTCCCAGAGCGCTGCCTGGGCCTTGGGGTCTGTCATCTCCACCACACTGCCCGGCAGGCCCTCGTCGGCCATCAGGCCCACAAGATCCCGCAGCTGCCGATGCAGCCGGTCCGAATCCTCACCAGCAAACTCCACCAGCAGCAGCGCATCGGGGGGCTGGCCCGCGGGCGCGACTAGGGCCTTCTCGATCACCGCTGCGAACTCAGGATTGGCCGCACAGAGCTGAATCATGGTGCGGTCTACGAGCTCTACTGCCACGGGTCCCAGGCCCACGATCTTCTGGGTCAGTGCCATGGCAGTGTAGAACTTTGGGAAATTCACCACTCCCAAGACCTTGGCCTTTGGCAGTGGGGCGAGCATCAGTTCAATGGACTCAAAGCTTGCCAGGGTACCTTCCGACCCCACCAGCAAATGGGCCAGGTTAGGCAGGCCATCAGAGGTGTATGGGCGTACGCTCTGGGGGTAGAAAATATCGAGGTTGTAGCCCCCCACCCGACGAAGCACCTTCGGCCAGACATCGGCTATCTCCGCCCG
>JBJOHS010000073.1:0-10010 GCA_046047535.1 Pseudomonadota bacterium | reverse complement strand
CGAGGTCTTCGGGGGTATCAACGCCGGCCGGTGGGGGATCAAGAAGGGTCTCGACTGCGATCTTCTGGCCATGGTGCAGCCAGCGCAGCTGCTCGAGTTTTTCGAGCGGCTCAAGCGGGCTTTCAGGCCACTGGGCAAAGTCTCTCAGGGGTCCGGCCCTGTAGGCATAGAGTCCAAGATGCCGAAGGTAGGGAAGCTGCGGTGGCAGGCCTGCGGGCCCAAGGTCTTGCGATGGCCTTGCGTTTTCTTGCAAGGCTATCCATCGGTCTCGCCAATACGGAATGGGCGCGCGTGAAAAATAGAGGGCATGTCCGTGGATGTCGCAGACTAGCTTCACCACATGGGGGGAAAAGACCTCGCGTGAGTCTTTTATGGGGCAGGCGGCAGTGGCCACGGCGGCCCCAGGATCCTGGGCAAGCCGATGGGCAACCTGGCCAAGCAGCCCTGGAGGCATGAGGGGTTCATCGCCCTGGAGGTTGACGATGATCTGGTCGGCCGAGGCAGAATACTGGGAGGCCACCTCGGCGAGCCGGTCGGTACCGGTTGGGTGGTCCGCCCGGGTCATGGTCGCCTCAAGATGGGTTGGGGGGCTGACGCTGTTGCGTGGAGCATAGCCCCCGATGGGCGCCAGCTGGGGTAGCCCGCGCGCGCCTGAGGCCTCCCGTTCGACAGCCTGCATGACCCGATCGAATATCTCGGTGTCGTCGGTGGCTACGATGACCTTACGCGCACCTGACTGCAGGCCTGCAGCCGCTACCCAGAGCACCATGGGCCAGCCCGCAATATCCGCCAGGGGCTTGTCGGGTAGTCGGGTCGAGGCCCGCCGCGCTGGAATGCAGACCCAGAAGTCTGGTTGCGGCCCGGCAGAGGCGGAGATAGAGGGGTTACTCGGCGCTGCTGGCATCCGCCACGCCAATCTCTGGCACCGACAGGGCCTCTTCTTCGAGTAGGTGGGCGATTCCGTCAACAACTGGATAACCAAGCCGCTCTGCCGCGCAGAGCAGCATCTGACGGCCTGGGGCCCATTGCAGGCTGCCATGGCAGCTCGGGCAGACCAGTATCTCAAGAAGCTTGCCGTCCATTGGCGCCCTTTCTGTGCTGTTGTCTAGACACTAAGACCAGGAGGCGCGTGCTTCTCAGCCGCGACAGAGTCCGTCGAGCCAGGCAGGCGGAAGCCGTGCTTCAAGCCGAATCGCCCACCAGATTGGCTGGGCCTCGCCCAGAAGCGCCACCTGGCCCAGGCGGTCCGCGCTCGCGGACTGCGATGCATGCAACTCCCACGCAAATTTTACGGCATCTTTTTCGGTCATTACGATGCTGGGCATGGGCTGAAGAAGGTGCGCAACCTTCCATCGCAGAAGACTTGGAAGAATTTCTGGAGCATGGTCGGGAAGGCAGATCGTGTCGAGAACGGGAAGTCCCAGGCGACGTAATGTCTGGAAGAAGACTTCGGGTTGGGCGATCCCCGCAATGGCCAGAAAAGGCCCATGGGCGGCGAGCCTCGGGCTGAGGCTGCCCGCGGTGATCTCCAGTGTCTCGGGTGCTAGTTTTCTCGGCTCCTCTGGGCTTGCGGACGGGATGGTCTGGGAGTCCCAGGGGAAGGCAAGCCAGGCGGTAGGTACGATCTCCCGCTCGAGACAGTCGGGCGGAGGGCCGGGCAGGCCCGCGAGGATTGGTGAGAGATCCAGGCCCCGGGGCGCGACAATCGTATTTGGGCTATGACCGTGGGGTGGAGGCCATGCGCCACGCAGGGGGCCATCGGGCATGGGTCGGCCTGATCCATGGCCACGGCTGTCTAGTACGAGAAGACGGTGGTCTGGGCGCAGGCTGGTCTGCGATAGGCCGTCGTCCAGAATCCAGAGGTTTGTATCTGGGTAGAGGCCGAGTAAAGCCTGCGCCACCGCATGGCGGTCTGCGCCTACGCCCACTGGGCAGCCCGTGCGCCAGGCCATCAGCCAGGCCTCATCCCCGACAGCGGCGGGCGAGAGGCTGAGCACGGTCTCCGGCTGTAATACACGGCACTGGCTCGCTCCTCCCGCGTCTCTTTCGGAGGGCGTAGCCCGGTAGCCCCGGCTCAGGAGTGCAGGATGTAGGCCGCGTGTTTTGAGGGCCAGCGCTAGGGCGATAGCCAGCGGTGTCTTGCCGCCCCCCCCAATGATCCAGTTGCCAACCGCAATAGACTGACCCGAGGGCGCCGAGGGTGCCGCGAGCTGGGCCCTAAGCCGCCTGCCGGAGATCCAGTTGGTCAGCACGGAGAGACCAGGCAGCAGGGGCCGAAGCAACGGCCAGAGGACGCCTGCTAGGATGCGTGCACGCCGAGTCCGGATCTGCGCAAGTCGGCTGGTCGAGGGGCGACCGTCTTCTGCCCAGGGACTGCTGTGGTCTGTCCCAAACCATCGATTCCAGAGCCGGTCGGCGATCCGATGGACAAGGAGCGTCAGCACAGAGGGTGCCATGGCGCGCCTGTGGATAACTCTGTGGAGAGAATGACAGTTCCGCCGCATGGTTGTAAACGGCGTTCCTTCGGGGGATTTGCGTTGCATAAGAGACTTACGCTAGGCATTTCTGGAAATCCCCGATTAAAAATATTTTTATCTTTTAGAATCAACATGTTGAAAAAATTTTTGTAGCTTTCCAGCGGGGTCCGTCTCGCGAAGCCTTACCGATTCTGGCTCTCCGGTCGAATACCCCTTGAAAACCGCGGTATAACGGGCGCTGTGGAGAAGTAACTGCATTTTATCCCGCTGGGAGTGCCGTTTTTGACCGAGTCTGATCCGCCATTACTGAGTGTGTCTGGGCTAAACCGCCTAGTCTCCCTGGCTATTGCCCAGAAGTTTCCGCTTGTCCGCCTCAGTGCGGAGCTCTCTCAGGTCATGCAGGCTTCCAGCGGGCACTGGTATCTCACCCTCAAGGATGGGCAGTCGAGTCTGCGGGGGGTTTTTTTTCGGCGGGAGGCCGCGAGCGTCTCCTTTCGGCCTATCGAGGGAATGCAGGTCGAGATGCGTGTGATTCCGGGTCTGTATGAGCCGAAGGGAGAGTTCCAGGTCCGCATCTTATCGATGACCCAGGCGGGACTTGGCTCCTTGTTTGAACGATTTCAGAAGCTAAAAAGCCAGCTGGACGCTGATGGGGTCTTCGATGTCGCGAAGAAAAAGCATTTTCCCGCCCGGGTGCATCGTGTGGGGGTGCTAACCTCTTTGGGCGCAGCCGCCCTCCGGGATGTCCTGGTGACGCTTACTGCCCACGCGCCGCGGCTTGAAGTGGTTGTTTTTGCCTCTCTGGTACAGGGGGTTGAGGCGCCGGCTGCGCTGCTCTCGGCCTTGCGGCGGGCCGCAGAGGCTCCGATTGATATGCTAATCATCGCCCGGGGCGGCGGCAGCCTCGAAGACCTCTGGGCCTTTAATGACGAGCAGCTGGTGCGTGCGGTGGCCTTGTTTCCGCGCTACACCGTGTCTGGTGTCGGCCATGAGACCGACCTTAGCCTCGTCGACTTGGCGGCAGACCACCGAGCGGCTACACCGACGGCAGCGGCCCTCTGGGCGGCCCAGCGCGAGGAGGCCCACAGGCAGACCGTACAGTCACTTGCCGCCGCACAGTCGGCAGCGATACAACGCCGGCTTTCGGTGGCTCAGCAACGGGTCGATCGCGCCGCGATGTTACTACCTGACCCCAGGGCCCGACTCTCTCTTCAGAGGCTCCAGTGGCTTCGCCAGGCCGAGCGGTTCTTCCGTCTCGGCAACCAGCGACTCGAACTGGCGCGCGGCCGACTTCTCGGACTATCTGCCCGGCTTTTATCCCTCGACCCCTCAGCGGTCCTGTCGCGGGGTTATACGATGGTGCTTGACGCCTCGGGCCGACCCGTGGTCTCTGTCGGGGGGCTGTCTGGGGGCCAGTCGGTCTCTCTGGCCTTTGCGGATGGGAAAGCCCAGGCGCGGATTGAGGGTATCGAGGCGGCTGAGGGCAAACCCCCGTCCGCTTAGACGACCCGTTTTGTCGATAATACGAGCTCCTCTTTCTACGAACGCTGCTCTGATCGTCCGGTTGTCTCTCGGATTTTCGGCCCGTTCCTCAACCTTTTGGAGATTCCCGCATGGAACATGTTCTTCCCGCCTTGCCTTACGCCATGGACGCCCTTGCCCCACATATCTCAAAGGAGACTCTGGAGTATCACTATGGCAAGCACCATCAGGCCTACGTCACCAATCTCAACAACCTGATCAAGGGCACCGAGTTTGAGTCACTTGGGCTAGAAGACATCGTTCGTAAGTCCTCGGGGGGCATCTTTAACAACGCGGCCCAGGTCTGGAACCACACCTTCTATTGGCACTGCCTGTCTCCTAAGGGGGGCGGTGCACCGTCTGGCGCGCTCGCGGCAGCGGTAAACGCCAAGTGGGGAAGCTTTGATGCCTTTAAAGAAGCCTTCACCAAGAGTGCCATCGGTAACTTTGGCTCAGGCTGGACCTGGCTGGTGAAGAAGGCCGATGGCAGCCTGGACATCGTCAATACCAGCAATGCTTCTACCCCGCTGACCACGACAGACAAGCCTCTCATGACCTGTGATGTCTGGGAGCATGCCTATTACGTGGACTATCGCAATCGCCGCCCCGACTACCTCGGGGCCTTCTGGTCGCTGGTGCATTGGGAGCATGTGGCAAGCCAGTTCGCCCAGGCGTGATCGCTGTTCGATGAGAGAAGTACTCCAGGGTCTATGGACTCTGGGGTCTCTGGCCAGGACAGGTTCGGCCGTCTTGGCGACATGAACCTAGGGCCTAGGGAGTCCTTCTAGCCTGTCTCCCGGTCCGAGGTGATTTCGGGAAAACCATCCCTGACGCGTCTCAAGTGCAAAGGTGGCCGGCGATGACGCACAGTGGGCGGTCTCCGTAAAGGGCGTCATGTCAGCAATATTGATAATGCGCCCAGCAGCGTCTGCAAAGGCAACCGACAGGGGCAATGGGGTATTTCGCATCCACATGCAGTGACGGTCTGCCCGATCGAAAATAAAAAGCATGCCGGCATTTGCGCCCAGATCGGTCCGATACATCAGGCCGCGGGCCCGTCGCTCGGGTGTATCGGCGAGTTCGGCAGACATGGATACGCCCTTGATCGTGAGTCGAACGCCGGTCGAGCCCTCTTGCGCGATGCTGCTTGATTGGCCAAAGGCCTGACGACTCAGGGTCGTAATCAGCCAGAGGCCTAGCAGTAAAACGAGGATCCAGGTAAGAAATCGCGTACGTCGAGATTTAGAGGGGGACAGAGCCATAGCAGGGAAGGGCAGGATAAAGACCGTTTAGAGTTCCGAAAAAACGAAAAGCGGGCCCTCTAGTCAACAGAGGCCCGCTAAGACAGCATACCGCTGGACCGCAACCTGCGGCGGTCTAGACGGCAAAAGGGGGTGTTCCCCCCTTACGAATTACTTCTTCTTGCACTCCGCAGCGTCTTTGTTCTTTGCGTCTTTGCAGTCAACCGCGGGCTTGTTGGCAGGTGCTGCGGGTGCGGTCTGGGCAATGGTCACGGCGCTGAAAAGGCCAAGCGTTACAGCAGCGATCAGAGTTTTCATTCGATCCTCGTTAAATAAGTAGTTACGGTCACCATGACCGCACGGCGAACTATAGGCCCTTCTTTTTTGGTTTTGTGGCTCTAATTCTTTGAATATTTTCATAAATCTATTTCCTTGGTCGCGCTAGGGGGATGCCTCCTTATGTCGCAAAGGGCCCCGATGGGGTCTCCTGAAGGGAGACAGAACCGGCTGTCGTAAACTCCCGGAATATCAAATTATCTAAACCTGCCCCTAAGGAGACAGCTCTATGTCTAGCAAAATCGTTGTGCCTAGTCGTGGTCAGAAGATTACGGTCAATGCCGACTTTTCCCTGAACGTACCGGATGAGCCCATCATTCCGTATATTGAGGGAGACGGCACCGGCGTGGATATCTCTCCGGTGATGATCAAGGTCGTTGATGCGGCGGTGGCTAAAGCCTATGGGGGCAAGCGCAAGATCTCCTGGATGGAAATCTTCTGTGGAGAGAAGTCCACGCGCGTCTATGGCCCAGATGTCTGGCTGCCCGATGAGACGCTGGCCGCGCTCAAGGAATATGTGGTCTCGATCAAGGGACCTCTGACAACCCCCGTGGGCGGCGGTATTCGTTCTCTGAATGTGGCCTTGCGTCAGCAGCTCGACCTCTACGTCTGTCTGCGTCCGGTGCGGTATTTCAAGGGTGTTCCCAGCCCGCTTAAGGAGCCCGAGAAGACCGATATGGTGATCTTCCGAGAGAACTCTGAGGATATTTACGCCGGCATTGAGTATGCCGCGGAGTCGGCAGAGGCCAAGAAGCTGATTGATATTCTTCTCAAGGAGTTTGGGGTCAAGAAGATTCGTTTTCCGGAGACTTCGGGTATTGGCATTAAGCCTGTCTCCCGACAAGGTACCGAGCGACTGATGCGTAAGGCGATGCAGTACGCCATTGACAACGACAAGCCCTCAGTCACGATCGTGCACAAGGGCAATATCATGAAATTCACCGAAGGCGGATTTCGCGATTGGGCCTATGCGCTGGCCCAGAAAGAGTTTGGTGCCAAGCCGATTGATGGGGGGCCATGGTGCAGCTTCAAGAATCCCAAGACTGGCAACGAGATTGTTGTTAAAGATTCGATAGCTGATGCCTTCTTGCAGCAGATTCTTCTGCGCCCTGCAGAGTACAGCGTCATTGCCACCCTCAATCTCAATGGCGACTATGTCTCCGACGCGCTCGCCGCACAGGTGGGGGGTATTGGAATTGCGCCGGGTGCCAATCTCTCGGATACCGTGGCCATGTTTGAGGCGACCCATGGCACCGCGCCGAAGTATGCGGGCAAAGACTACGTCAACCCAGGATCACTGATCCTGTCTGCTGAAATGATGCTTCGGCACATGGGCTGGGTCGAGGCGGCTGATCTCGTAATTACAGCGATGGAAAAGGCGATTACCACCAAGCAGGTGACCTATGACTTTGCCCGCCTGATGGACGGTGCAACTCAGGTCTCGTGCTCGGGGTTTGGAGATGTCATGATTGGGCAGATGTAACAAATCGAACGGCAATAAAAAAGCCCCGGCGGTTGCCGGGGCTTTAGATTGTTCTGTTCGGGAATTAGCCCTGGGGAACAATATTGGATGCCTGCTTCCCTTTGGGACCTTGCACGATGTCGAACTGCACCTTCTGGCCTTCTTTGAGCGAACGAAATCCGCTTGTCTGAATCGCCGAGAAATGCGCAAAGACATCTTCACCACCTTCGTCGGGAGTGATAAAGCCAAACCCTTTGGCGTCGTTGAACCACTTGACAGTACCTGTAGACATAAAACGTTTCCTACCTTTACAAAATTACACGAACTACAAAACCGCACGTCAAGAAGGCCAAAGAACTGTACTGAAACCCGTGCAACGAATGCAACGGTCTTCGCGCACCACGCGCCAGACCTTTTGGGCATGCGAGCCGCAAAACCACCTCTGAATATAGGGCATGCTGAAGGTTTTGTCCAACGCCTTTCTGCCCGTAGAATCGAGCCATGTCTGACAAGGCCCCCCACCTGGCAACCAAAACCCCTGCATCCCCGCAGCAGACAGACCTTCCGGTCTTAGAGCGGCAGCCCGCAAAAGTCAAGCCTCCTCCGCTCTACACGGTGTTTCTGTTGAATGATGACTACACCCCGATGGAATTTGTGGTCATCGTGCTGCAAAAATTCTTTCAGATGGACCGAGATAAGGCTACGCTGGTGATGTTGAAGGTTCACCGCGAAGGACGCGGTGCCTGTGGTCAGTACCCCAAAGAGGTAGCCGAGACCAAGGTAGAACAGGTCAATGGCTTTTCGCGAATGCATCAACACCCACTGCAGTGCACGATGGAGGAAGCATGATCTCTCAGGAACTCGAAGTCAGTCTGCACATGGCCTTTGTTGAGGCGCGACAGCAGCGACACGAATTCATTACCGTAGAGCATCTGCTGCTCGCGCTCCTAGATAACCCGTCTGCCTCAGAAATTCTGAAGGCCTGCGCGGTGGATTTCGATGTCCTGCGTAAGAGTCTGACTGGCTTCATCTCTGAGAATACCCCGGTGATCCAGGGGTCAGAAGAGGTCGACACCCAGCCCACTTTGGGCTTTCAGCGGGTGATTCAGCGCGCCATCATGCATGTGCAGTCGACATCGAATGGCAAGAAGGAAGTCACAGGCGCGAACGTTCTGGTGGCCATCTTCGGTGAGAAGGATTCGCATGCGGTCTACTACCTCCATCAGCAAGGGGTGACCCGGCTCGATGTCGTGAATTACATCGCCCATGGAATTACAAAAGCGCCTCCCTCCGCGAGTCAGACGCCGGAAGACCAGGCTACTGAGGCCGAGGCCACCGCGAGCACAAGCACACAGGCGCCTAGCCAGCCCTCACCCCTTGATCAGTTCACCCAGAATCTTAATAAGCTTGCCCAGAACGGCAAGATTGACCCGCTCATTGGCCGTGAGCAGGAGGTTGAGCGCGTCATTCAGACGCTCTGCCGCCGGCGAAAAAATAACCCCTTGCTTGTGGGAGAGGCGGGGGTCGGGAAGACAGCCATAGCAGAGGGCCTTGCCTGGCGTATCACCGAGGGCCAAGTTCCCGAGATTCTCGAGAAGGCCACCGTCTACTCGTTGGATATGGGCGCGCTGCTGGCAGGCACCAAGTATCGGGGCGACTTCGAGCAGAGGCTAAAGGCCGTGCTCAAACAACTCAAGGCTGATTCCCATGCGGTGCTTTTTATCGACGAGATTCACACGCTGATTGGCGCCGGGTCTGCATCGGGCGGTACGCTTGATGCGAGTAATTTGCTTAAGCCTGCGCTCTCTTCTGGGCAGCTTCGGTGTATTGGCGCGACCACCTATACCGAATACCGCGGTATTTTTGAAAAAGACCATGCCTTGTCGCGGCGGTTTCAAAAGGTCGATGTGACCGAGCCCACGGTCGATCAGACGATTCAGATTCTTAAAGGGCTCAAGTCACGGTTTGAAGAGCACCACGGCGTGCGCTACCAGGTTGGGGCCCTCACGGCGGCGGCAGAGCTCTCAGCCCGCTATATCAATGACCGGCATCTGCCCGATAAGGCCATTGATGTGATTGATGAGGCCGGCGCCGCTCAGCGAATCCTTCCCAAGAGTAAGCAGAAGCGCACCATTGGTAAGGCGGAGATCGAAGAGATCGTCTCGAAGATCGCGCGTGTGCCGCCTCAGACGGTCAATACTGATGACCGTCAGATTCTGCTCAATCTCGACCGCAATCTGAAGAACGTTGTCTTTGGCCAGGATGCGGCCATTGAGGCTCTGGCCACCGCGATCAAGATGGCCCGTTCGGGGCTCGGAAAGCCAGAGAAGCCCATCGGATCGTTCCTCTTTAGTGGGCCGACCGGGGTGGGTAAGACCGAGGTAGCCCGGCAGCTCGCCTTCTTGCTCGGTATTGACCTGGTGCGCTTTGATATGTCGGAGTACATGGAGCGTCACGCAGTCTCCCGTCTTATCGGAGCACCCCCGGGCTATGTAGGGTTCGATCAGGGCGGGCTGCTTACCGAGGCGATCACCAAAAAGCCTCATGCCGTGTTACTTCTCGATGAGATTGAGAAGGCGCATCCTGAGATATTCAACATTCTGCTGCAGGTCATGGACCATGGCACCTTAACGGACAACAACGGACGTAAGGCCGATTTCCGTAACGTGATCATCATCATGACCACCAATGCCGGCGCTGAGATGCTCAACAAGCGCACGATTGGCTTTTCCAACAGTCGTGAGCAGGGCGATGAGATGCAAGAAATCAAGCGTCAGTTCACGCCCGAGTTTCGAAACCGGCTTGATGCCATCGT
This sequence comes from Pseudomonadota bacterium, assembly GCA_046047535.1. Taxonomy (GTDB): domain Bacteria; phylum Pseudomonadota; class Gammaproteobacteria; order Burkholderiales; family Burkholderiaceae_A; genus Hahnella. The sequence goes on along the minus strand of JBJOHS010000073.1, from coordinate 158 downwards.
CTCCTTCCGTGCGCTTGATGAGGAGATCATTCTGCGGGTCGTCGACAAGTTTCTCATCGAGCTTGAGAACCAGCTCCAAGACAAGAAGGTTGAGGCCTCCTTTGATGACGCTTTGCGTAAATACCTCGCCAAAAAAGGATTCGATCCAGCGATGGGTG
>JBJOHS010000072.1:0-14913 GCA_046047535.1 Pseudomonadota bacterium | reverse complement strand
CACGGGTAGAAATACGGGAAAATTCATTAAGAATTCTCAGTGCTGGCAGCGTGCATGACCGCCCGTAATAGTCAAGCTGACTTGGTCCTGGATGACGCTTTATCTGATCTCAAATTGTTCCACTACACCGGTTCTAATAAGCGACCCAATGGCCAACATCGTTGCTCACTCCATTCCCCGGAAGCCATGTTCGGTCATTGCTCCGCACGCATCGCCCGAAACCCCTCCGCGATTCGATCCTCGAAGTAGGTCGCAGGATTGGGCGCCGTGCAGAGCCGTCTGAACACCTCTTCTGGGACGGGCCTAAAGGCTCGGATCGTCATGTTGCGCCAATGCAGTTCGAAATAACGGCTTGATGGCTCATAAAGAGCCTGCGTGATCTCTGCAGTGGTGAAGGTCTTGGTGACCACAAGAAATCTCTTCGAATTAGCCTGTCTTGTTAACGTAAACCAAACACCGTAACCGCATTTTGATGAGCGACTTTCTTAAGCGTGTCGGGTTTTAAGTATGGCAAAAGCCCCTCCCGAATCTCTGAAATGACATCGTCATACTTGTTCTCATAAGGTGCATGGGTGTCACTTCCGAGCATGAATCTATCTGGGAACTCCTCGATCAAGCTGAGTCGGTCGGCCTTCGGCCCACTTCGGTTAAAGACTTGTGCGGCCTCACGTGCTCCAAGTGCGGATCCTTTGGCAGAGAGCTCCATGTAGAGATTCTTATGTTTCGACAAAAGCTCTTTTAAGAGCAGTTGCTTGCTCCAAGGCATGGAGTGGGAGAGGACAACCTTGGCATTCTGGAACTCGTTGAGGTACTTGCTGAGTGCTTCATTATTTGCTGAGTCGTCACCCTGCATATGAAACTGGAGCACTGCTCCGTGTTTGTTTGCGAGGTCAAACATTCTTCGCACGACCGGATTATCAAACTGAATCTTTCTCGCAAATTGATGCGTTGAGAAAGACTTGGAGTTGTCAATGTGAAGCTCTCCGAATCCGTACGCCTCTCGCTTGCTAAGCATCTGGTCAGCAACTGCAAACATCTCAACAAACGCGATGCTCGAGGGATCAATTAACCCTGTTGGACCAGCACTGAAGAAGACTCGGCTGAATTCTTCCTGTCCAAGTGCGAAGAAGTAACGAGTTCCGAGTGCCTGGGTCATCTCCGAGGGCTTCGGCCATCCACTTCCTGTAGGTCCGACACCACCACCCCATTTGACGTTGTTGCGATCCATCTGTCTCTTGTGGAACTCCACCGATTGACCAATGAGGTGCATGTGCACATCCGCAATCTCGACTGTTTTTGCCAAGCTGGCTGATTCCGGAATAACGGTTGGATTGGCGTGGCTGGGCGTGAGGGTAGCGAGCGAGAGGAATAGAACTAGGGGGCAGAGGTACCGCTGCAATCTGGTTTTCACAACGCGTCTCCTCTCGTGCATGGGTTATGAAGCTTGCGCCACAACGACCAGAATCTATACCCTTTAGGGTGAGTCTGTCACTCCGCACCCACCCGTCCCACGAAGTGTCGGGTTACCCGACGTTTTGTGGTCAGGCCCTGCCCTTACCCAGCCCCTGGAAATATCATAAAAGTAGTTAACTCTGGAGTTAACTACTTTTTGGTCAGAATGTGCCTGACTGCCTTTTTATAAGCCATTGAAAATGATGATTATTTTTGGTGGACGCGACAGGGTTCGAACCTGTGACCCCTGCCGTGTGAAGGCAGTGCTCTACCACTGAGCTACGCGTCCAGATAGGAGTCGCATTATGTCACAGGCAGGATACGGCTCATTTTCTTAGGGAAATTTCACAAAGATTTCCTAAGACATTGCAAGAAATAGGAATTTCCTCTACCGTACTCATTCAATTGTCAACTTTTATGAGCATCGATCATGCAACGTGACCCCGCCGAAGGGAGCGACTACCAGTCCCTGAACGACAACGACTACAACCGTTGGGTAGCCCGGTATGTTACCGACGCACTCTGGGAATGCACCCGCTTTCGTGAGCCCTGGTTCAGAAACCCTGGGTTTAGAAGCCAACTTGAAGGCCAGGTATTCGATCTCTTTACCCGTTTCGGGCGCGCCATCGTGATCGGCGGTGCGCTTTGCCGCCGCATGGGCGCAAGCCCAGAGTTCGCAGGCATTTTTATTTCCCACAGCCTCGCAACGCTGAGGCTGAGACAACGACCCGCCTCCTCCGGTGGAATGGGAGGTCTGTTCTCTCGCTCGAACAGCCAACCGCCTTTCTCTATTGAGGATGAAAAGCTCTTAAGTCTTCTACAGGTGTATGCCGTGGAGGCAGGCGACCTTTACAAAAATTTTCACAAGCAGTTTTGCGAACAATTAGCCGCTGAGGCCGAGGCTGAATCTAAAGATGCCCAGAAGAAGCTTCAGGTGGTACCTCAACAGAGAGCACAAGGCTAGTTGGCCGTTTACGAGCGCACTGACTGCCGCCCAAGCCATGCCGCGCCAATCACTCCAGCCGAGTCTCCTAGGACGTTAAGCGCAATACTGGAATTCCATTCGCGGCCGAAGATTCTCTCAGACACCTCCTTCTCGAGTCGCTCACGCAGCCCGGGCAGGTTAGAGAGCCCTCCCCCCAGCACGACCACATCTGGGTCTACGACCCCATAGAGATTCGCCAGGCCTCGGCCCAGCGACGCAAAGAAAACAGATCGCAGTCTCTCGGCCTCATGGTGGGTCTGCGATGCGTCCAGAATCTCCTGTGCACTCCAGTCGAGACCCGTTCGCGCGAGAAAAGCCTGCTGTATGCCCCCGCCAGAGACAAACACCTCCAGACACCCCCGCTGACCACACCAGCACGCAGGACCTGCGGGATCAATCTGGGTATGCCCCCACTCGCCTGCAAGCCGGTTCTGACCGGTATGTAAGTGCCCCCCGAGCACGAGGCCACCACCACAGCCTGTGCCAATAATTACCCCGAATACAACGCCGTGGCCACGCCCTGCGCCCTGTAGCGACTCTGCAAGGGCGAAGCAGTTGGCGTCATTCTCAATAGAAACGGGCTGACCCAACGCGCACGCGAGCTCCTGCGCAAGAAGCAGCCCATTCAGACAGAGCGTATTGGAGTTTCTCAGCCGCTGCGTCCAGGGTGAGAGTGATCCTGGAGTACCGAGCCCGATTGTGGCCCGAGCGGGATCGAAGCCCTGCGACCGCAATACGTTAGCCACGCGGTCACGTAGTTGTGCAACACCGCGAAGAATCGCTTCGGCGCCGTCTCGGACCGGCGTAGGCTGGCGAATTCGACAGAGTACCTGGCCGTCGGGCGCCAAGGCGACCGCCTCGGTCTTAGTGCCGCCCAAGTCGAAGCCCAACGCAATATCTGTCACCCATGCCTCCCGTGCTCACCCTGAGGGCGCGCTCTGGCCGAAAGGCCATCCCGCAGCGCCCCGAGAGGGCGCTGCCCACCTCATGCTCAACTTTTGGTACCGCAGACCGAATCCTACTTCGTATAAAGAAAAAAGGGTGACCACAATGACGCACGCACTTAGCCGAGAAGCTCGGCTGAAAGTTTTGTTGGCATGACAGAAGCTCTTGGCATGGCACAACTCACCTGGATTGACTGGCTATTGCTCGTCGTTCTGGTGAGCTCCACGCTGCTGGCGATTCTTCGGGGGTTCGTGCAAGAAATCACTGGGGTTGCAATCTGGGCCGTGGCGCTGCTAGCGGCCTACAAACTCTACGGATACGCGGCTGCGCCGCTAGCAGAAATCTTGTCGGAGCCCTTACCGCAGGCACTCGGATTCGTCGGTGTGGTCCTACTCGTGCTCCTGCTGGGAAAAATGGTGCGGCTTGCACTCAAAGAGTTGGTTACCGCATCGGGTGGCGTGGCGGTAGACAGATTTCTTGGCGGGATCTTTGGGTTTAGCAGAGGCCTCGCCATCATGGTTGCCTTGGCGGTACTTATCTCGCTTACACCACTGCCTGCTGATCGCGCGTGGCAGAAGGCCTGGTTCCGACCTCTTCTGGAATACTCCTTGGCGGTAGCCAATCCTTGGCTTCCAGAGTTCTTGACAACCCGAATGACCCTCGGCGCTGGCCCGCCCGACCCCCGAGATCCACGCATCGGAAAACTCTAACAGCCCCTCGACTACGAAGACTCTTGCTGTTTAGCCGCGCGTATCGCGGCAAGATCTTGTGCAGCGCGATCCTCCTCGAGCTTCTCACTTAAAAATTCGAGCGGCTCTATGGGTCGGTCGAGTTGCAACAATGCAGAAATACGATGGGCAACCTGTTGCACAAGCTCTAGCGCCTGCGCATCAGAGATCTGTTCGCGCTGATAGAGTCCCCCAATCGAAAACACCTCTTCGGCCTCTTCAAGCGGAATGTAGGCCATGGCCGGCCCATTGATCGTCTTTATCTTCTGGAAAGCACCCGCCTTTGGAAGCGGTGGACGAGGATCTCCCGTAATAACGGCCACCATGCACTGTTCAAGGTGTTCTGCACATTTCTCGATCCCTTCGAGAAATGTCTCGTCGATTACTGCGCGACAGCGGATACCCATGCGAATGCGGGCTACCCGTACCTCACGAGCGTTGCCTTGTAGCCGACAGACCGCCTCAAATTCTTCTTTCGCCCGTACGAGCGCATCTTTCTTGTTCTCACCGAAGAGTCCTCGAAGCATACAGACTCCCTAGGAGGCATCAGAGGTAATCGCCTGCGGCGACTTCCCCGCATAGGCAAATGCAGGACCGGTGAAGACTTTCGCTGCACGCACTGCAGAGGCTGCTGAAAGAAGCAATTCTTTTGCCTGGAGGCCTTCGACCCGAGAATCCGCCACGCCAATACGGACACCATTCCAGAGGCTTGTCTCAATGGGTGGTTTCTGCACCCAATGCACGAACCTCTCTACGAATCCAGCTGTCTCCACCCCGAGACCTCGGCCTACAAAAACCAGCCCAAATTCATCCGGTCCCAGTCGCCCAAAACAATCCTGTGGCCCCATCTGTCGCTTGATACGATCGGCAAAGGCGAACAAGAGTTCATCGCCAATCTCATCACCAAGCTGGTCGTTTACAGACTTAAACTGTACGAGGTCGAGATGTAACGCGAGTAAGTCGGAGGTACCATCGCCAGATGCGTTTGCAATCTGCGTCACCCGAGCCGCATAGGTACGCGCATTGAGAATTCCTGTGAGCGGATCCTGCGATACGACATGACCGAGCGAGGCCTCAAGCTGATCCACCTCACGTAAGGCATGCATCCATCGCTCCGCCATGCCTAAAAATCGATCGAGTCCCTCGCGCTGTTGAGACGATAGTGGTTCGGGGAAAAAGAAAATAAGCTGCCCACCCCCCTCCAAACTGGTGTCAATGAGAAATACATGTTGGGCGCCCTGCATATCTTGGATGGCGGTCTGCACAGAACCAGGGGACCAGACGAGGCGTCCGCCCACTGGACTATGCTGGTGCAGGCCGTCGATCAGAGTCTGGAGTGCGCCCTGGACTGCCTCATGGCGCATTACCTGACCTAGAATCTGAATTTGCGTATCGGTGCTATACATAAAAATGGGCGAAAAACCTGCCTTCCGACACGAAAAAGAATTAGGGAACTATTCGGCAAAAGAGGGAGTCTACGAAGTACCTTGTCAACGTTCGCAACAAGATGCAGGGTAGTACGCGGTCCTTGCCAAGGTCAAGATCTGATTTTCCCCCTGATTCTCCTCATGAAGGGCCGCATGATGAACATTTCGAACAAATCCAGAGTTGCTCTCGATTCTCTCGTCATTCTTCAAAAAAAGCAGAATAAAGGTGCAATTAGCCTGGTAAGCATCGCCCAAGAGCTGAATGTTTCAGTAAGCTACCTTGAGCTCATTTTCCGTACGCTGCGTGAAGCTGGCCTGGTGACAGCGTTGCGTGGTCCTGGTGGGGGTTATCGTCTTAACACGCCTGCGGATCAGATTACACCCCAGGCCGTCTGCCTGCTCTTTGAGGCGGAATCGGAGGAATCAGCTGAGGAATGCGAGATATCGCCAGAAAGTGCTCCTGTTCATGCCCTTGCCCACCGCATGAAGACAGTAAAACAGAACTTTCTAAGCCAGATGACCCTGAAGAGCCTCGCGACGCAAGGCGCCCTCGTCTAAGCCCAACTCAAGGCACCCGCACGAGAAGCATACGCGCGCGAATCGTTTCCGCCTTTGATTGGACAAAGCTACTTGCCCTGTTGCGATCATATCGACGAGGGGCAGGGAGAATAGCGGCCAGCCAGGCAGCCTGATCGGCTGTCAGGCTCGCTGCATTCGTTCCGAAATAGTGTTGAGCAGCGGCCTCGATTCCAAAAACGCCCACGCCCCACTCAGCAACATTCAGGTAAATCTCGAGAATGCGCCGCTTTTCGAGAAGCCCTTCTAGCATCGTCGTGATCAACACTTCTTGCGCCTTACGCGCCATGCTTCGGTCGGCCGATAAAAAAAGGTTCTTCGCGAGCTGCATGGTAATCGTTGAACCGCCTCGGCGAATCTTGCCCTTTTCTAGGTTGTCGCGGGCTGCTTTCTCAATAGCCTCCCAGTCGATTCCCTCGTGGTCCACAAAGCCTGAGTCTTCCGCTGCAATAACGGCCCGCTTCGCATGGATAGAAATTGACGAGTACCGCACCCAGGTCTGTCGAATACGCACGGGCGGCTTAAGCGCAGAGAGTCGCTCCCGCTCTGCGGTCATAAAGGCCGTGCTCGGTGGATTGTTTGCGCGTAACCAATAGACCGAGCCAAGCACATAAAGCTCATAGCCTACAAACAACGTGACCGCGACGAGTACTACCCAGCGCAGGGCACGTGCGAGCATCTTATGGCACGCGCCTAGCGCTTGTATCGCTTAGGTACAAAGGGTAGAGATACAGGGGTGAGGGGTAAGGCCTGGCCTCGTACCTGCGCGGACAACCCATTGGGATCGGAACGCGCATCAATGAGCGCCAACACAATCGGGTGCCCCAGGCTGGGCGACACGGTACCACTCGTCACTTCCCCAACCTGAACACCAGCCTGATTCACGACAGTGGCATGGACACGAATCGGGACCGGCTGATGGGAGACAAATGCAGAGAGACGGCGGGGAGCCCCGTCCTTCCAATGGGCCGCGAGGGCTACAGCACCAGGGTAACCGCCCGCTTTATGTCCTCCAGGACGTCGCGACGGAGCAATCGCAAACCGCAGTCCGGCCTCAAGAGGTGAAATCGCCGGAAGAATATCCTGACCGTGCAAAGGTAGTCCGGCCTCAAGCCGCAAGGTGTCACGGGCGCCAAGGCCTACCCAGCGTACGCGAGCATCTGCCATGAACTGCTGCGCGACTTCCTGCGCATGCGACCGCGGCACAGAAATCTCAAACCCATCTTCTCCGGTATAGCCGCTACGGGTAGTAAAACAAGCAACCCCCGAGAGCATTAGGTCTGCCGACTCCATAAACCTCAGGGCAGCAGCCTTCGGATCAAGGCGCGCGAGGACGGACTCGGCGTCAGGCCCCTGAAGTGCCAAGAGCACAGCATCTACCCAAGAGAATTGCAACTGCGGGGCAAGTAGCTGCAGGCGTTGCAGATCGGTCTCACGGTTGCCCGCGTTGACAACAATACGTACCTCGGGATCGGGCCCGGGCCGCCAGACCAACATAAGATCGTCTTCAATGCCGCCCGCATCATTGAGCAATACGGTGTAGCGCTGCTGCCCCGGAGGCCAGCCATCAAAGTCCACCGGAAGGGCTGCCTCAAGGCCCTCTCGCAGCGTCACGCTGCCTCCTGTCTGCGCCGTCACCCGCAGCTGACCCATATGCGAGACATCGAAAAGACCGGCATGACTGCGGGTATGCAGATGCTCGGCCTTCACGCCCTCAGCGTACTGAATAGGCATCGAAAAGCCTGCGAAAGGGCCCATACGAGCGCCGGCTTCCTGGTGCAGGGCTTCAAGCGGCAAACTCTGTGTCATGACTGCTCCGCATAAGAGGCCATGGGCGGGCAGGTGCAGACAAGCGTGCGGTCACCCGCGGCGTTATCTATCCGCTTGACCGAAGGCCAGAACTTCGCCGTACGTACCCAGGGCAGCGGGAAGACGGCCTCCTCACGGCTGTAGGCATGAGACCAGTCCGCGGCCAACTCTCGACTGGTATGCGGGGCATTCTTCACCGGGTTATCCACGCGATCAAAGACCCCTCTACGAATTTTCTCAATCTCCTGGGCAATCGAAATCATCGCCTCACAGAAACGATCAAGCTCTGCCTTTGACTCCGACTCGGTGGGCTCAACCATGAGGGTGTCTGCCACGGGGAACGAGAGCGTCGGCGCATGAAAGCCGTAGTCCATGAGCCGTTTGGCGACATCTTCGGCGGTGACGCCAAGCTCTGCCTTCAGACCACGCAGATCGAGAATACATTCATGGGCAACCCGACCCTGCGCGCCGGTGTACAGAATGGGGAAGTGGTCCTTGAGACGGTGGGCAAGATAATTGGCATTCAGAATGGCCACTTCCGTCGCCTTGCGAATGCCACTGGCTCCCATCATACGAATGTACATGTACGAGATGGTCGTAATGAGGGCGCTGCCAACCGGCGCCGCAGACACGCTGTTGGCAGCATCCGGGGAAGTAAACGGATCGACGTTCAGATAGGGGGCCAGGTGCGCTGCGACCGCAATCGGACCCATGCCGGGGCCGCCACCTCCATGAGGGATACAAAACGTCTTATGCAGATTCATGTGGCAGACATCGGCCCCGATCTGCCCAGGCTGAGTAAGGCCTGCCTGGGCATTCAGATTGGCACCATCCATATAGACCTGCCCCCCCACTGCGTGAACCTGCGCGCAGATCTCACGAATCTCTGACTCGAAGACCCCGTGGGTCGAAGGATAGGTGACCATCAGCGCAGAGAGTCGTGAACCATGCTCCTGAATCTTGGCCGACAAATCGCTAAGGTCAATATTGCCGTTTTGATCGCAGCCCACCACCACAATTTTTAGTCCCATCATCTGGGCAGTCGCCGGGTTGGTACCGTGGGCCGACGCGGGAATGAGACAGACATCACGATGTCCCTCACCCTGGGCCGCCTGATAGAGGCGAATAGCCATAATGCCCGCGTACTCACCCTGAGCACCAGAGTTGGGCTGAAAGCTCACCTCGGCAAAGCCGGTAATTTCCACCAACCAGTCCCGCAGGGCCTTAAGCATCTCGGCATAGCCCTGAGACTGCTCCGCAGGCACATAGGGATGCAAGGCGGCGAACTCAGGCCAACTTACCGGGGCCATCTCTGAGGCCGCGTTGAGCTTCATGGTGCAAGAACCCAGAGGGATCATGGAATGCACCAGGGAGATGTCTTTGTTTTCTAGCCGCTTGAGGTAACGGACAAACTCGGTCTCACTACGATACTGATGAAAGACGGGGTGTGTGAGCACCGGCTCGGTCCGCGCGAGCGCCTCGGGAATAGATTCAGGCAGGCTCGCCATCTGCAGACCACGCAAGGACTGGGGCGTGCCCGTTTTCTCGGAGAAGACCCAGAGAAGATCGCAGAGATCCTCAAGGCCCACCGTTTCGTCGAGCGACACTGAGATATGGGTGCTACCCGGATAGGCCCGCAGATTAATCTGACGCGATCGGGCCCTGGCGAGAATGGCGTCTCTCTGGCCCTGCGCATCAAAGACCACCGTATCAAAAAACGAGGCTGAGAGAACGGGCAGGCCCGCCTCACGGGCGAGCAGCCGGGCAAAGACATTGACCCGCAAGGCAATACGCGAGAGGCCCTCAGGCCCGTGATACACCGCATAAAAACCTGCCATATTGGCAAGGAGCGCCTGGGCTGTACAGATGTTACTGGTGGCCTTGTCGCGTCGAATATGCTGCTCGCGGGTCTGAAGCGCCATGCGGTAGGCCGGCTGCCCGTGGGCATCGACCGACACACCAATAATTCTTCCGGGCATGGATCGCACAAGATCGGCACGCACAGACAAAAAGGCCGCATGGGGGCCACCAAACCCCATCGGTACCCCGAAACGCTGAGCGCTGCCCAGGGCCGCATCCGCCCCCATCTGTCCTGGCGACTTGATGCACAACAAGGCAAGCAGATCTGTACCCACCGCGAGTCGGGCACCCTGCGCATGCAGCTGCTCGGCTAATACAGAGAAATCAACCAGACGCCCCCGCGTGGTCGGTGTCTGCACATGCGCGCCAAACACATTCGAAAGATCGTCCGCCCCAGAGGACCGGGTGAGATCGGTCACCTCGATCGTGATGCCCATCCACCGGGCACGACTACGCAGCACGGCAATTACCTGGGGATGCACCTCGGCATCGACGAGATAACGCTGGGCCGTTGCAGTCTTTCGGGCACGCAGAAAGACACCCATCGCCTCGGCTGCAGCCGTGGCCTCATCTAAGAGGGATGCATTGGCGGTTGGCAGTCCCGTGAGGTCAACCACAACCTGCTGAAAATTCATGAGAGCCTCAAGCCGACCCTGGGCAACCTCTGCCTGGTAAGGGGTGTAGGCGGTATACCAGCCGGGGTTCTCCAACATATTGCGCACAATGGGCTGCGGGGTGTGGGTTCCGTAATAGCCTGCTCCAATGTAGCTGCGCCAGACCTGATTCTTCTGGGCCAAGGCCCGCAGATGGGCAAGTGCTGCCGGCTCATCGAGGGGGTCGGGAAGGGCCAGGAGATCACTACGCAGAATACCGGCCGGTACCGTCTGGGCAATGAGGTCCTGCAACGCGTCAAGACCGAGCACTGCCAACATCTCCTGCTGGCTATCGGTGGAAGGGCCGATATGACGGCGGTGAAACGCGTCTTCGGCCAGTAGGCCATCGAGTCGATCGATAGGCTCGACTGTCTTCATAGATCTATTCCTTGTGGGGCAGTGACGGAGGGGATACGACGACGCTACGTTGGTTTACTGCGCCTGGGCCTGATAGGCCTCAGCGGAAAGCAGCGTCGACAGATCTGCACCTGCTGCAGGTCGTATACGAAAGAGCCAGCCCGCTTCGTAGGGAGCCTCGTTGACCGTCTGCGGCGCGTCTTTCAACGACTCGTTGACGGCGACAATCTCGCCCGCAATAGGCGCATAGACATCGGAGGCGGCCTTTGTAGACTCCACCACAGCACAGGCTTCTCCCGCCGAAAGCGCCCGTCCGACTGCGGGTAACTCGACATAGACAAGCTCGCCCAGGGAATCTTGGGCCAACGCAGAAATACCCACGAGGACGTCTCCGTTGGGCTCCTGCACTGCCCATTCGTGAGACACGGTGTACCGCAGATGTTGAGGAAATTCCAAGGCAGCCTCCAGAACGTGAGAAGAGAAGAAGGTGCCAGCCATCGAGACTGCAGCGCCCGAGAGCCTCTGCAAAACACGAAAAAGCCAACACACCCCCTCTGTCCTTTGCGCCTGAGACATTAACCTTCGGCGGGCCCTGCACAGACAGAGCCTCTCTCCAGAGAGCATTGCGACCGCGCGGTCCTTTTGCCTGAGAGTTTACGGGGCGTTTCCCCTTCGGCGCCGGCAGCCCAAAGGAACTACCGGTCTCTCCCGCGCACGCAGAATCACTGGAGACTAGTGTTCTTCAAGGAGGAACCAAAAGTCAAGTTGCAGTGCCAAGACCACCGGCACCCAGACCACAGACCACAGACCTTAGGCCGCGTGGTCTTCGCGGAGAAATTTCGGAATAAAGAGCGTACAGACGGCGGGACGGGGCTCAAGCACGGACTCGAGCTTTTCGAGCAAGGAATGTACGCGCTGTGCGGAGTCGAAATACTGAAAGTTCCCTGCCTCAATCGCGCCAAGCTCGGTGACCGTGACCAAGACCCGACCGGCTACCGCAGACAGTGAGACACCCTGATCGAGCCGAGCCTGCCGCAGACGGGCCGCGCGGTCTAGCCAGTCGGAGGAAATATCAACGGACGCGATCATTCGCCCCCCCACTCCACTAAGCCACCCGCACCTGCGTGCGACGGTACTGTTGAAAAAGCCCCCACATGAAAGCCCGCGAACTCCAGTGCACGGGAGATCGCAAGCCGTACGCCCAGGTCGTCATCCAAGAGAACAATGGTCTTTTGCATCGCGTCTTTCCACGGGAATTACAAGACGCACCTTATAGAAATCAGGGCCTCTGGTCACCTGTCTGAAAGGGAAGAGACTGCCCCCTGATGGCTAGTCGGCCGCTTCTTTAAAGATAGGCCCCAAAGATGACCATCATGTGAAATCGGCAAAAGGGGGCTGGCGGTTCAACACAATCGGAAAAAAAGACTATCCCGCGGCGCAAAAAGAAGGAATAATCCGTTGGGCAATTCGTCCGTAAGTGATTCATTTAAATGCACTTTTTTAGTGCGAGATGCCCCATGTCCATTCATGTTGCCCTACACCATGTCAGCCACTACCGATACGATCGGCCCATCGGTCTCGGGCCACAGATCGTTCGCCTGAGGCCCGCCCCGCACAGCCGGACCCGCGTACTATCGTATTCCCTAGGTATTGATCCTTCTGGCCATTTTCTGAACTGGCAGCAGGATCCATTTGCAAACTACCAGGCCCGGCTCGTCTTCTCAGAGAAGACAGATCACCTCACGATTACGGTCGATCTCGTCGCAGAAATGGCGGTCTACAACCCCTTTGATTTCTTTCTCGAGCCCCAGGCAGAGCACTATCCGTTTGCCTACGACGCGCCTCTTGACGGGGAACTTGCCCCCTATCTCGTACGCCAGCCCGCCACACCACGATTTGCGCAGTACCTCGCGGATATCCCCAAAGACAAAGCCCGCACCATAGATTTTCTGGTTGGCCTGAACCAGCGCCTACACCGCGACATTGGGTATTTAATTCGGCTTGAGCCGGGGGTTCAGACCCCTGAGGACACACTTACGCGGGGTAGTGGGTCATGCAGAGACTCCGGCTGGCTTCTGGTGCAACTCCTTCGGCACCTGGGCTTAGCCGCACGATTTGTCTCTGGCTACCTGATTCAACTGCGGCCCGATGTGAAGTCTTTGGATGGCCCGAGTGGCACAGACCAAGACTTCACCGATCTTCATGCCTGGTGCGAGGTCTACCTCCCCGGGGCAGGCTGGATTGGGTTAGATCCCACCTCGGGGCTTCTGGCCGGTGAGGGCCATATCCCCCTGGCCTGCACACCACAGCCCGCCGCCGCCCCGATCGAAGGGGCCCTAGAAAAGACCGAAGCGGTCTTTGAACACAGTATGTCGATCCAACGGATCTACGAATCGCCCCGTATCACGCGGCCCTATTCCGACAGCCAGTGGGAGAACATTCTGGCGCTCGGGCACCAGGTGGATGCGCGATTAACCGCAGAAGACGTACGGCTGACAATGGGCGGAGAACCCACCTTTGTCTGCACCACCAACCGCGACGCCCCCGAATGGAATACCGATGCACTGGGGCCGACCAAGCGCACCTATGGCATTGCCCTTATTGAGAAGCTGCGGGCGCAATACGGCGCTGGCGGCTTTCTGCATTGCGGTCAGGGCAAGTGGTATCCCGGAGAGCAGCTGCCCCGCTGGGCATTAAGTCTCTACTGGCGTACCGATGGCGAGCCGTGCTGGCATGACCCCAGGCTGCTCGCCGATGAGTCCGAGCCAGTGCACCGGACAACCGCCGATGCACAGCGCTTCATCGAGACACTCGCTGAGCATCTGGGCCTGGGTACTGAGACCATCGCGCCGGCCTTTGAAGACACGTTTTATTACCTCTGGCGTGAACGCAGGCTTCCAATCAATGTTGACCCCTTTGATGCGCGGCTCGACGATCCGCTCGAACGGGCTCGCCTGCGACGTGTCTTCTCTCAGGGGCTCTCAGCCGTTGTGGGGTATGTACTTCCGCTCAAAGCAAATGAGGCAAACCCACCGTTTCAAGATCCCTCAGATGGGTCGAGCCCGATGCCAGTGGCTGGGCCGCGATTTACCACAGGCCCTTGGCTCGTAAGGGATGATCGGCTTTTCCTCTTACCGGGCGATTCCCCCATGGGCTATCGCTTACCACTCGATTCCCTGCCCTGGTTACCCGAGGCCCACAGACCTCAGATATTTCCGATAGACCAGAGCGTGACGCTGCCCGCGCTCCCGCTGCGGCAGGAACACGGACTAACAGCATCACGGCTGCCCAGACAACAAGACGCGCAGATCACGCGCACAGCCCTCGTCGTAGAAGTACGCGACCCGATGCGTGCCAACGGCCCCAAGGCAGAGGCGAGTCATGGAAGCAAGTCCTTCCAACTCTATGTCTTTATGCCCCCACTGGCAAGACTGGAAGACTACCTGACGCTCTTGAAGTCCGTTGAGCAGACGGCCGCAACACTCGCCCTACCAGTGGTGCTTGAGGGCTATCCACCTCCCCGCGACCCACGTCTGCAGGGGCTACAGGTAACGCCCGACCCCGGAGTGATCGAGGTCAATATTCAGCCCGCACGCAACTGGGCCGAGGTGGTCTCGCACACCGAGTTCTTATACGACGCGGCCTTTGCCTCCCGGCTATCGGCCGAAAAGTTCATGACCGATGGTCGGCATACGGGAACGGGCGGAGGCAACCACCTGGTCTTGGGAGGGGCCACCCCGTCAGACAGCCCCTTCTTGCGGCGTCCGGAGCTTCTGGCAAGCCTGCTTGTCTACTGGCATAACCATCCGAGCCTGAGTTACCTCTTTAGTGGGCTATTTATCGGGCCCACGAGCCAGGCCCCGCGGCTCGACGAGGCCCGCAACGACCAGCTCTACGAGCTCGAGATTGCCCTTGCCGAAATTCGTAAAAATCGAAGTCGTTTTGGCGAGGCAATGCCCCCGTGGCTCGTCGACCGAACCCTGCGCAACCTGCTTATCGATGTCACCGGCAATACCCACCGCAGCGAGTTCTGCATCGACAAAATGTTCTCGCCAGATAGCCCAGCGGGACGGCTTGGTCTACTCGAACTACGCGCCTTTGAGATGCCGCCGCATGCCCGC
>JBJOHS010000071.1:0-11123 GCA_046047535.1 Pseudomonadota bacterium | reverse complement strand
TCGTGCGAGAAATGCAAGGCACCGGTAGAGACATCGAGCCAGGCCATGGCCTTGGCCCGGGGTGAGAGGGCGACAAGCCAGGCCGAGGCACGCTCTGGCACAAGACCCTGCTCATGAAGGGTACCCGCGGTTGCAACACGCACAACGCGACGATCTACAGGCCCCTTGCTGGCTGCTGGATCTCCAATCTGTTCGCAGATTGCCACCGAATATCCGGCCTGGATGAGTCGCGCCAGGTAACCTTCCGCCGAGGCCACCGGGACACCGGCCATCACCACTGGGGCGCCCGCACTCTGGCCGCGTTGGGTCAGCGTAATACCGAGAATACGTGCGGCTTTCTCGGCGTCCTCGTAGAAGAGTTCGTAGAAGTCGCCCATCCGATAAAAGAGCAGGGCCTGGGGATGGTCGGCCTTGATGCGCAGGTACTGCTGCATCATGGGGGTATGGCTCTGGTTAGTCATCCTCGGTACGAGTCTTAGAGCCCCGTGAAGGCCTCTGGACCTCCAGGTCTTCAATGCGTTGCTGCTGGCGCTTCATCTCATCCATCATCTGGTGCAGAAGGACGTCGATCGGGTCTTTAAATTCCTGGGTTACGCCGTAGGCAGCAAAACTCTCGGCCTCCGCGGTCTGGCTTATTCCCATAGGCTCATCGCCATCGACTACGCGTGCCGGGATCCCCACCACCGTAGCGCCCGCAGGTACTGCCTTGACCACCACGGCATTGGAGCCAATCTTCGCATGGGCACCGACCGTGAAGGGCCCCAGTACCTTTGCGCCTGCTCCGACGACCACACCGGTCTCCAGAGTCGGATGCCGCTTGGCACCCTTTGTGAGGGAGGTTCCTCCCAGTGTGACACCTTGGTAAATCGTGCAGTCATCTCCGATATCTGCTGTCTCGCCGACGACGACCCCCATGCCATGGTCGATAAAGACACGCCTGCCGATCTGCGCCCCAGGATGAATTTCAATGCCCGTCAGCCACCGATTGAAGAGACCAAAAAAACGGGCAACCCACCGGAGCGGGGCCCACCCGGTTGTCCAGAGGCTATGGGCTAGGCGATGTATCCAGATCGCATGCAGGCCGGGATAGCAGGTAAGAACCTCATACCGTGATCGGGCTGCAGGGTCTTTCTCGACGATGTTGTCGAGGTCTTCAAAAAAGTCAGCAAGGCGCATGGACGGCTAGACTAACAGAGATGGTTAGCACTGCTTCTTAATAGCGGCAAGCAGGCCGTGGAGCATCTGTAACTCGTCTCGTTGGAGGCCCGCGCGTGCCCAGAGTGCCCGAAGCCGTTCATCAAATCGGCCAGGCTGTTTTGGGTCAAGATAGCCAGTCTGAATCGCAAGATCGGTGAAGGCGGTATGCAACGCCTCAATGCCTGCAGCGTTCGCCGCTACTGCCGTCGGGCGACCCTGGCCATTGGTCTTTGGAAGCCTACTGGGTAGGTCGAGGCGTCGTACCACCGCCTGACGAAGCAGGTAGGCCACAATCTGTGCCGCCTGCGATAGGTTCAGTGAGCTAAACGACGGGTTGACCTCAAGGCCACAGACGCGGTTACACCGCAGGAGGTCTTCGTTTGCCAGACCGCTGCGCTCTGGGCCAAAGACAATCGCTACCTCGCCCTCGGGGTCGTCAGCCAGGGCATTGCAGAGTTCTTCAAGGGCCTCGTCGAGCGTCCGGCGCGGGGGTTCGAACTCGCGGGGTCGGGCGGTGAGCGCGACCTGCAGCACCGTGGGCCCTAGGATTGCACTCAGGCTATCGGCCTGGCAGGCCTGTAAAAGGTCATCGGCGCCAGAGGCGCGCGCCACGGCCTGCGGATCGCTGCAGAGCTCTTTGGCCTCGGCGGCAGACACATCGGCAAGCCAGACCTGAGCGTGACCTGTGGCCTTAAGCGCCCTGGCGCAGGCCCCAATGTTGCCGGGATGGGTAGGTCGCACCAGTACCCACCGCACCCGAGAGAGTAATGCCGCCACCGGGCCGTCGCTTAACACCGAGGGGGCAATCGCGTCTGGGCCCGCCGTACCCGTACTGATGGCTTGCTCTACACTACCGTCTGCTCTTTGAAAGTTCACCGCCATGCATCCCATGCTAAACACGGCCGTAAAGGCCGCGAGGAAGGCGGGCGCGATTATTAATCGTGCCAGTCTTGATATTGATCGGGTTCGAATCAGCCGTAAGGACCGCAACGATTTTGTCACGGAAGTGGATGAGGCCTGCGAACGGGTCATCATCGAGACGCTGACACAGGCCTACCCAAGCCATGCGTTTCTCGGAGAGGAGTCTGGTCTCACGGGCACGCCGGCCAACGCCAAGGCCAGCGAATATGTCTGGGTCATTGATCCCCTTGACGGTACCACCAATTTTATTCATGGCATGCCTGTCTACTGTGTCTCTATCGGCCTGCTGCATAAGGGGCAGGTGACCCAGGCGGTGGTCTATGACCCCAGCCGTGATGAGCTTTTCGTGGCATCAAAGGGTAAAGGGGCCTTTCTCAATGACCGTCGTATTCGGGTGAGCAAGCAAGACCGCCTCGAAGGCGCCCTGGTCGGCACGGGCTTTCCGTTTAAGCGGCAGGCCCAGATCGACCTCTATCTGTCGATGTTTAAAGAGATCAGTGAGAAGGCGGCGGGACTGAGGCGGCCGGGTGCTGCGGCCATTGATCTCGCCTATGTAGCCGCCGGCCGTTATGACGCCTTCTTCGAGATGGGTCTCATGCCTTGGGACGCGGCGGCAGGGAGTCTGCTCATTACGGAGGCCGGAGGCTTTGTGGGCAACTTCAGGGGCGAATCAGATTATCTCTTTGCGGAGAATATTCTTGCCGGTACCCCAAAGGTTTTTGCCCAGATGGTTGGGGTGCTGTCAGGCTACGCCTTGCCAGAGCCCCAGGGCGCAGAAAAACTTCGCCCCGCCGGCCATTAAAGAAACTTCTCGAGTTCCTCAATATCGTCGGGAAACATCTCGCGTACCTCGATTGCCCGCACAACGCCCTGCCGATCAATAAGAAAGAGCTGGGGTAGCCCCTTGCGTTGGTTAAAGATGGCATGCCAGGTGTCATCGGCCAGGCCAGCCGCAAAAACATAGCCCTTCTGCGTCATATAGTCTTGCGCATCGGCCTTCTTCTTGTCGATCGATACCGTGACCACCGACAGGCCTTTGTCGCGATGGCGGAGCGTGAAGGCATTCAGTAAGGGGTTCTGGCGGTTGCAGAAGGGGCAGCGCGTATGCCAGAACTCAACAATAACCACCTTGCCGCGGTCATTGTCGAGACGCCAGACTGAGCCATCGAGTAGGGTGAGTGGCGGCAGCTTTGCAGGCTCTCCAACGACAAGATGGGCCACTGAGGCATTGGCGGCTAATGGGCTCGCAGCCACCGGCCGAATCCAGACTGCCACTGCGGCGAGCAGCAGCACCCCAGCGACCAGCAGACCAAAGAGTCGGCTGTGTCGGTAGGCGATCTCTTTCTCTATGCCCTTCACCCGATGAAGATACATAGGGTAGAGCAGGGGGGCAGCAACGACCACCCCAAGATAGAAGATTGATTCCAGTACTATGGCGGTAGTCATGTAAAAATTATAAGGTGCCTCAGGGTGAACCTGCCCGCATGTCGTCTGGATGAAATGGGCCGCCCTCAGGTTAGTCTGCGGGCGGTTCTCTTTTTGGCCTTCCCCTTGTTTCTGCATGCGGGGCTCCAGGGCCTTCTCAACCTCATTGACACCTGGTTTGTTGGTCAGATCTCGACAAGTGCACTGGCCGGGGTGGGCGGCACCTACTGGCTGATCCTGGGCGCGTTGTTCTTCCTTACCGGCATGGGGATGGCCGTGCAGACCGTGGTTGCACAGGCCTATGGCGCTAGGCGTCGCGCACGCGCCGCAGCCGCTGTCTGGTCGGGGCTCTGGATCGCCTTGGTAGTGGCCGCCCCATTTAGCCTGCTGCTTGCCTCGCTGGGCTCGGTGTTAGTGCCGTTGCTTGGCCTCTCAGCCGCCGCAGAGCAGGAGGCCCTGGCCTACTGGGGGCCAAGATTCCTCGGAGGGGCCGTCATACTTGCTGAGACCGCCGTGCTGTCTTTCTTCATGGGAATTGGGCGGGTTCGTGTAGCGCTGCTGGTCAATACCATCATCGTCGTTGCCAATACCGCCTGTAATGCCTGGTTCGTCTTTGGGCTGGAGATGGGCGTCTCGGGCGTGGCCTGGACCACTACCCTCTCGCTGGGCGTCGGGCTCGCCGTGTCTTTGTGGCTCTTCCTTTCCGAGGTACAGGGCGCCGGGTTTGCGCCCTTTCGGGTCTGGCGACCACATAAGACGCTGCTGAAGGCAGTGCTTGGTCTGGGGCTACCTATTGGATTTTCGATTGGTATCGACGTGCTGGGGTTTGCCGCCTTCCAGGCCATGATGTCGCGCCTCGGCGATGTCGAGGGCGCCGCCTCGCAGGTGGTCATTATGTTGACCTCCATGGCCTTTCTCCCCGCAGTGGGGCTGGGTAAGGCGGGCACCACACTGGTGGGCCAGTCGATGGGCGCGGGCAATGCCCTCTGGGCCAAACGCGTAGGCAATTATGTGATCGTCTTGAGCATGGCCTATATGTTCTTGTTTGGTCTTGCCCTGGCCCTCTTCGGGGAGGCCTTTATGCGGTTCTTTATTGCCCCAACCGACCCGCAGGCTGCGCAGCTTATTCTGCTCGGGGCGCAGCTGGCGCTCATTGCTGCGGTCTATCAGGTCTTTGATGGGCTGCACCTCGGGGCTGTCTTCTGTCTGCGCGGTGCAGGTGACGCCCGCGTGCCCGGGCTTGTCTTATTTGTGTTGTCCTGGGGCATGTTCGTGCCGCTAACCCACATGCTGGTTTTCTCGCCCGGTCAAGGTTTTGTAGAGAGCCTGCCTGCCTTTGGTTACGGCGCGGCCGGAGGTTGGTGGGCCTCGGTCATCTATATCGTCTTGCTCTCGGGATTTCTTTCGTGGCGGTGGTTTGGTCGTCCGTTACCGCAGCGGCTCGTCTGAGAGGGGGTCGGGCCCCTGAAACCGCTCCGCGAGGCTCTGGTCTGCTGGGGGTAAGGGCGCGTTGTTGGCGGTAACCAGCATGCGGTCGATATGGTCTTCGGAAGGCGCAAGAAGCAGTCGGTAGAGCCTACGGCAGACGGCCCGTGCGGCCTCTCCCGGCCAGGCCGGGGGTAGTAGTGCCGACGGCAGGTCGGGATCCCGCAGCAAGAGGCGTCGATAGTCATGAATAAGCAACAGCCGAACGAGCAATGCGTTCTGGGGCGAGAGGTCTGCCTGGCCGCCGCGCATGAGCGCCTCGGCGATGGGTTCGTAGCGTGCGACAAAGGCGCTGTAACGGTCTGCAAGATCTTCAAGGTTCCAGGCCTGCATCACCAGATCGTGGGGGCTTGCGCTCTGGCCTACGGCCGCATCAGCCGCCCGTACTGGAAGCAGCGCGACGCAGGCCGAGGCAAGGCCCTCGGCCGATAGGCCCTGAAAGACCCGGTCCAGGTCGGTCGTGGGGTGGACAAAGCAGTGCGGACCGAGACTGCCAAAGCCCTGCCAAAAAAGAAAACGGCGTACCGCATCACGCGTCTGTACGTCCAATTCCTTCACCTGAAAGACAAGCCGCCACCGTTGGTCCCAGGCGGGTGATTGCGCGGCATAAATACGCCGTGAGGCATCGCGAATCCGCTGGGCACCTGACGCGGTGAGAGAGTAATCGGCACGGCGGCCATGGGCCTCGGCCACGAGCCAGTTCTCCTGGGCAAGCCGGAAGATGGCCGTGCGGATCATGCGGTCATTGACGCCAAGCGGCGTGAGGATTTGAATGAGGCTACTGAGCCAGACCCGACCGCCGCGGGCAAGCAGCAGATCGCCAAAGACCGAGAGTAAGAGTGAACCCGCCTGTACACGTGGCACCTGCGAAAACTCTGTAATACGGGCCTCAACCGGGCCGGGCCGGCGTACGGTCTGACGGCGCGCAGATGGGACTGATCGGGAGTGCGGGTCCGGCGAAGTCATGACTAAATGGTACAACCTTCGGACTTTTGCGTTGCAATAAGTAAGATTTTCTGCGTCCCTTAGGCTCGATACATAGTTAAAAGCTAGTGTTTCACGGTGTTCTTACCATATACCGATCCCAGAAGTGATACAAGTATTGACCAGAGTCAATTAAGTTCGTAACATAAATCAAAGTAAAAAATTCAGGAGACTTCTGTTATGTCCCATCCCCTACTGGAGAAGCACGCCTCTACTCTGCAGTCTGCTTTGGCGGCGATCGCTGAACGGGGTTATTGGTCTGCCTTTAACGAGATGCCCAGCCCCAAAGCCTATGGCGAGACCGCCATGGCCGATGGCAAGGCGGTCTTCGAGCAGCTACTTGGTAAAGACTTCACGCTCGATCAACCGGGCGTTACCGGGTGGCACGGGGGCGAGGTCTCTCCCTATGGTGTGGCGCTCAACGTGCGTTATCCCGTCTGCGATATCGACGCCTTAGTCACTGCAGCGCATCAGGCCATGGGCCCTTGGCAGCATGCCGGATTAGAGGCCCGCACCGGTATCTGCATCGAGATGCTCGCGCGGCTTAATCAACAGAGCTTTGCGTTAGCCCATACGGTCATGATGACTACGGGTCAGGGCTTCATGATGGCCTTTCAGGCGGGTGGCCCGCATGCGCAAGACCGCGGGCTAGAGGCGGTAGCCTACGCCCATCGGGAACAGAGTTTTGTGCCGGCACAGGCCCGTTGGGAGAAGCCCCAGGGTAAGAATCCCCCACTCGTGATGCAGAAGGAATATGCGCTTGTGGGGCGTGGCGTGGCCGTGGTGATTGGCTGTGGCACGTTTCCTACCTGGAATACCTATCCTGGGCTTTTTGCAGCACTGTCCACGGGCAATGCGGTGATTGTGAAGCCCCACAGCAACGCCATACTGCCCGCCGCTATGACAGTACAGATCATGCGGTCAGTGCTTAGTGAACAGGGGCTTGATCCGAATCTGGTATTGCTCTCAGTGGCGAAGGATCGTGACGCAACCAAGCGCCTCGTCACCCATCCCCAGGTGCGTTCGATCGACTTCACCGGTGGCAATGCCTTTGGCCAGTGGCTCATCGACCACTGTCGTCAGGCCCAGGTCTATGCGGAGCTTGCAGGGGTAAACAACATCGTGGTCGACAGCACCGATGCCTACCAAGACATGCTCAAGAACCTGGCCTTCACGCTCTCGCTCTATTCGGGTCAGATGTGCACCACGTCGCAGGCCATCTTTGTGCCGGCGGGCGGAATTCAGACCGATGCGGGCCATAAGTCCTACGACGAATTCTGCGCCGACCTCGCGGCGGCGATACAGCGGTTCTTGTCAAAGCCCGAGGTGGCCTGTGCGGTGCTCGGTGCCATTCAATCCAAAGACACGCTCGCACGCATTGAGCAGGCAAATGCCGGCAGTCTCGGCAGAGTTATTCTCGCCTCCGAGAAGATCGCAAATCCAGAATTTCCGTTGGCCGAGGTACGTACCCCGGTGCTCCTGGCCTGTGACGCATCAGATGAGAAGGCCTACATGGAGGAGCGCTTTGGGCCCATTAGTTTTGTGGTGAAGGTGGCCGATACCGATGCGGCGATTGCGCTCTCAGAGCGGGTAGTTTCCACCCACGGAGCGCTCACCGTAGGGCTCTATTCCACGCGCCAACCGGTTATCGATCAGATGACTCAGGCCACCTGGCGCTCGAAGGTGGCCCTATCGATCAATCTCACGGGGGGTGTGTTTGTCAACCAGTCGGCGGCGTTTTCTGACTATCACGGCTCAGGGGCTAACCCCGCAGCCAATGCCTCCTATGCCGATTCCGCCTTTGTGGCCAATCGGTTTCGGGTGATCCAGAGGCGGTGGCATGTCTAGCATGTCTAGCATGTCTAGCGTGTCTAGCGTGTCTAGCGTGTCTAGCGTGTCTAGCGTATCTAACTGGCCCAAGGGCTACCCGCGCTAAACGCACACCGCATCAGGTGCACGAACTAAGAAAATAACAGGAGACAGACCGATGCAGTACACCGCGATACAGCTGACCGAGACCGACGGCATCGCCCGGCTCGTCTTGCACCGCCCCGATAAGCTCAATAGCTTTACTGAGGTGATGCACGGCGAAATACGTCACGCCCTCGATGCCATACAGCAGAGTCCATCCGCACGGGTGCTTGTGATTACGGGTGCCGGCCGCGGCTTTTGTGCCGGTCAAGATCTGGCCGATGACTGCATGCAGAAGATCAACGGCAAGATGCCCGATGTCGGAAATGTCGTCGAGCAGCACTACAAGCCCATGGTGATGCGCCTGGCCAACCTGAAGGTGCCCACGGTGGCGGCGGTCAATGGTATTGCCGCGGGCGCGGGTGTGAGCCTTGCACTCGCCTGCGACCTTGTGGTGGCCTCCGAGTCGGCCTCGTTTGTGCAGGCCTTCTCCAAGATTGGTCTCGTACCCGACACGGGCAGCACCTGGTTTCTGCCCCAGCGCGTGGGTATGGCCCGGGCCATGGGTCTGGCCCTGCTCGCCGATAAGCTGCCTGCGGCCCAGGCGGCCCAGTGGGGGCTCATCTGGAAGGCTGTTCCCGAGACCGAATTTGCGTCCACGATTGACGCCTTGGCCGCGCAATTGGCCAGCATGCCCACCAAGGCCCTGGTGCGCATTCGGCAGGCTATGCAAGCCAGCACAACCCACACCCTTGAGCAGCAGCTCTCCCTAGAGGCAGGCTTTATGCGTGAGCTGGGCTGGAGTCACGACTACGACGAGGGGGTGACCGCCTTTCTTGAGAAGCGGGCACCACGGTTTACGGGAGCCTAACGACCATGACCGCTCTTACAAAGGCCACAAAGGTGGCCGTGGTCGGTACCGGCGCAATGGGGGCTGGTATTGCCCAAATTGCTGCGGCGGCAGGCCACGAGGTTTTGCTTTTTGATGCGCGCGAAGGCGCCGCAGAGAAGGCCATTACCGGTATCGCTGCGCAGTTTTCGCGTCTGGCCGAGAAAGGAAAACTCTCGGCTGATGAGGCGTCCGCCGCATCAGGCAGACTTCAGGCGGTGACCGATCTGCAGGGTCTTTCTGATGTTGGCCTCATCGTTGAGGCGATTGTTGAAAACCTTGAGGCCAAGCAGGGGCTCTTTCGGTCGCTCGAGGCCATCGTGGCCCCGACGGCGCTCTTTGCAACCAACACATCGGCGATCTCTGTCACCGCCATCGGGGCGGCGCTTGCGCAGCCCGAGCGGCTTGCGGGCCTGCACTTCTTTAATCCCGCCCCGCTTATGGCGCTTGTAGAAGTAGTGTCGGGGCTGGCGACTGCGCCTTCGGTGGCAGAAACCCTATTTGATACCGCCAAGGCCTGGGGCAAGTCACCGGTCTATACCAAGTCCACGCCGGGCTTCATTGTGAATCGGGTGGCACGCCCCTTTTATGCCGAGGCCCAGCGGGTCTTACAAGAAGGCGGCGCGGATGTCGCCACAATTGATGCCTGTTGCAAAGAGGGAGGGGGCTTTCGTATGGGCCCCTTCGAACTCATGGATCTCATTGGCCACGATGTGAACCTGGCAGTGACCAAAACCGTCTGGGCAGCCTATTACCATGACCCGCGGTTTCTGCCTTCGCTGCTACAACAAGAGCTGGTGGCTGCAGGCTTCTTGGGAAGAAAGTCAGGCCGCGGCTTTTACGAACACCGGCCCGATGCGACTAATCCCACTCCGGACACGGCGCCTGATGCACGCGCGGCGCTTGATGGGGCCGGGGCTATTACGGTCTTTGGCCAGAGTCTCGCGGCCCAGGCCTTGCGTGAAAGACTTACCGCAGCCGGCCGCGCCTGCCAGTTGGCGGAAGCCGCCGATGATCGGATTGCCCAGCTGGGCGAGGCGGTGGTCTATCTGACAGATGGACGCACGGCCACCCATCGTACGTTTGCCTCTGGCCAGTCCAATACCTTCGTCATTGATCTTGCACTCGATTATCGGTCGGCAACTCGGCTGGCAATGGCCGGTGCAGAGGGTGCAAGCGCTGCCGCGCGATTGCAGGCAGTCGGCCTGCTGCAGGCCGCGGGATATGCGGTTTCGGTCTTTCGTGATGTGCCGGGTTTAATCGTGATGCGTACGGTGGCCATGCTGGCCAACGAGGCGGCCGATGCGGTAAACCAGGGTGTCTGCACGGTCGCCGCCGCCGACACCGCCATGCGTCTTGGGGTTAATTATCCCCTTGGGCCGCTGGCCTGGGCGGATGCCATTGGGCTGCCGCGTGTCCGCGATGTCTTGACCCATCTGGCCCAGGCCTATGGCGAAGACCGTTATCGTATTTCCCCATGGATTCACCAACGCGTATTTGCGAAAAAGGCGCTCTATGACTGATGCTCATCACCCTCATTCGCTGGCGGAGGCCCAGACACTCGCAGAGGCCACCGCGCATGCGATGTGGTCGCGCGACCAGGCGGCCCAAGCGCTTGGCATGGTTCTCATCAGCGTGCGCCCCGGCTACAGCCTGCTCACCATGACCGTGCGCCCAGATATGGTCAACGGTCACCATATCTGCCACGGCGGCATGATCTTCACCCTTGCCGATACCGCTTTTGCCTATGCCTGCAACAGCTACAACAAGAACACGGTGGCATCGGCCTGCAATATCGACTTTCTCGCCCCGGGCAAAGAAGGGGAGGTCTTAGAGGCCGAGGCCCAAGAGCGTTCGCTCTCTGGCCGAACCGGCGTCTACGACGTGACGGTACGTACCCGCGAGGGCCGGGTGGTGGCGCTGTTTAGAGGCAAGAGCTATCGCATCAACGGCGAGGTTATCGCTGGACTACAAGAAGCCGACGCGCGGGCATCCTAGGGCATGTCACTGACATACCACTGCGAGACCGCTGCGGGACCACTGCGCGAACACATTGACTGAGGAGACAGACCTGAGATGAATGCAAAACGACATCCCTCCGCGCCCCTGGAGGCTATCGAGACCGCCAGCCGTGATGAGATCTCTGCTCTGCAGCTCAAGCGCCTGAAGTGGTCCATTCGTCATACATATGACAACGTAGCGCCGTATCGTGAGAAGTGCAAAAAGCAGGGTGTGCATCCCGACGATCTCAAGCGGCTCTCTGACCTGTCGAAGTTCCCCTTCATGGTCAAGAACGACCTGCGGGATCATT
>JBJOHS010000070.1:0-3399 GCA_046047535.1 Pseudomonadota bacterium | reverse complement strand
GCCAATTCGGTGGATTGATCGTCAGTTCAAGTCGGGCTGGGGCGTTATGGCCGATGATCTCGTTGCTGCGGCATTCACACTTCTGACCCTGTCCGTTCTTATTCGGCTGGGTCTGGTCTAGGTCGTCGCTTAACTCTGCACGTGGCGGGCTTCGACATGTATTCCGTTCCACTATCGTTGCCCTCACCGCGTGCGGTGCATGCCTTGGGGCTTGGCCTCGGGGCCTTAGCCCAGGCCCGCGGGCTTCGTCTTGGCCTGGCCGAGTCATGTACCGGAGGCCTTGCCTCGGCCTGGATAACGGCCATACCGGGGTCAAGCGGGTGGTTTGAAGGGGGCGTCGTCAGCTATTCCAATGCGCTAAAAATGGCGCTGCTGCAGGTTCCGGTGGCCGCACTGTCGCGGCATGGGGCGGTGAGCCTTCCTGTGGCAGAGGCCATGGCACGGGGACTCTGCGCGGCATTCTCAGAGGCCCACCTCGTCGCCCCGTCCGCCAGCCCTGCAAGCCCTGCACAACCCCCGGTAGGCTGGGCTACCGCCTCGATTACCGGAATTGCTGGCCCGGGTGGTGGCTCGGAAGACAAGCCGGTAGGCATGGTCTGTTTTGCCTGGCTGTTGCCCGAGGGGAGACTCTCCCTCCAGGTCTGCCGGTTTTCTGGGAACAGAGAAGCCATCCAGCGCCAGGCCGCCTGGTGGGCCCTCACGGGCCTCTTTGCCCGCCTGTCGGCAGGCCCATACGCATTGTCTAGACCTCGGGATCCCCGCTAGCGGCCGCTGCATCAGCCAACTGAAGGATCCTCAGTGTAGGGCCAGACCGCCTACCCTCACCCCCGGGAAAGACCCCAGCGTCCGACCCTTGCAAACTGGTTTTTTATACAGTATCTTTCTTCAGCTCATCACCAAGGGGAATCCATGGAAGACACCAACACCAAAAACCGGGCCGAGCGCCAAAAAGCCCTGTCTGCAGCCATTGCCCAGATCGAAAAGCAGTTTGGCAAAGGCTCCATCATGCGGCTTGGCGAAAACGACACCGCCCCCGACATCCAGACGGTCTCTACCGGCTCGCTCGGGCTTGACATCGCCCTCGGTGTCGGTGGGCTGCCCCGCGGTCGGGTCGTAGAAATTTACGGCCCAGAGTCTTCGGGTAAGACCACGCTTACTCTTCAGGTCATCGCAGAGATGCAAAAGCTTGGCGGAACCTGCGCCTTTGTCGATGCCGAGCATGCCCTTGATACCCAGTACGCCCAAAAACTCGGTGTTGATCTCACAGACCTCCTCATTTCCCAGCCCGATACCGGTGAGCAGGCTCTTGAGATCGTTGATGCCCTGGTACGCTCTGGCTCGGTCGACCTCATTGTCGTTGATTCGGTGGCCGCGCTTACCCCCCGGGCTGAGATTGAGGGTGATATGGGCGATTCACTGCCCGGTCTGCAGGCACGCCTCATGTCTCAGGCGCTACGTAAACTCACCGGCACCATCAACCGTACCAACACTACGGTGATTTTTATTAACCAGATCCGTATGAAGATTGGGGTCATGTTTGGTAGTCCAGAGACTACCACCGGGGGTAATGCCCTAAAGTTCTACTCGTCGGTTAGGCTCGATATTCGGCGCGTGGGTTCCCTCAAAAAGGGCGAAGAGGTAGTCGGCTCTGAGACCAGGGTCAAGGTGGTCAAAAATAAGGTAGCCCCCCCCTTCAAGCAGGCGGAATTCGACATTCTCTACGGCGAGGGTATTTCACGAGAAGGTGAGATCGTTGATCTTGGGGCTGCCTCTGATGTAGTCGAGAAATCTGGTGCCTGGTACAGCTATCAGGGCGACAGAATTGGCCAGGGCAAAGACAACGCCCGCGAGTTCTTGCGACAAAACCCAGCCCTTGCGATCGAAATCGAAAACAAGATCAGGGCCCATTTTGGTGTTGCCCTACGGCCAGAGGCAGTCAGGCTCAAGGTCGTCAAAGAAGAGAAGACAGAGAAGTCCGATAAGCCTGAGAAGGCGGCAAAAGACGCGAAGGACGGAAAAGACGGCGCTAAGGCAGAGGCCGCTTAGAAGCCCCCCCGCGCCTTCCACGCCGCTGGTGGCATAGCCCTGCTATGACACAGACACAGTCGCAGCCACTCTCCTTAAAGGCCAGGGCGGTCGCCGCCCTGGCCCGTCGCGACTACAGCCGCACTGCCTTGGCCCGCAAACTTGCCCCGTTTGCTGCATCCGAGGCCGAGGTCGAAGAAGTCTTGCAAGACCTGATCGCAAAAAACCTATTGTCTGATCAGCGTTTCGCCGATGCACTGTCGCGACAACGCGCTCGCAAATACGGCGCTGCCCGTATTCTCGCGGAACTTCAGCAGCATGGGCTGTCCGACGAGATCGTCCAGTCACAGTCCGCGCAATTAAAGGCCACCGAGTTTGATCGTGCCCTTGCCGCTTGGCAGAAGCGGTTTGGCATTCCCCCTCAATCGGCTAAGGAACGGGCCCAACAGATGCGGTTTCTCTATGTCCGCGGCTTTTCCCCAGAGACCTTTTATCGGCTCGAGGCACAGCAATTTAGCCCGTCTGATGCTTCCGCTTAACTCCTTCTGGTGAGGCCCCCATGCTAAAATTCCCCAATAAAAATCAGGGAGTTGCATGCAATGAAAATTCACGAATATCAGGGCAAAGAAATTCTGCGCCGGTATGGCGTAACAGTCCCTCGCGGAAAGTCTTGCTTTAGCGTCGATGAGGCCGTTGAGGCAGCACGCAGCTTAGGCGGCCCAGTCTGGGTGGTAAAGGCTCAGATTCATGCGGGGGGACGTGGCAAGGGCGGTGGGGTCAAAGTAGCCAAGTCCCTCGACGATGTGAAGGCCTATGCGAGCCAGATTCTTGGTATGCAGCTCAAGACCCACCAGACTGGGCCAGACGGCCAAAAGGTGCGCCGTCTTCTCATTGAAGAAGGCGCCGACATTCAAAAAGAACTCTATGTTGCGGTCGTAACCGACCGAGTGACCCAAAAGGTCTGCGTCATGGGCTCCTCCGAAGGCGGTATGGACATTGAAGAGGTGGCCCACAGTCACCCCGAAAAAATTCATAAGGTCTTTGTCGATCCCGCAACAGGCCTAACCGATGCCGATGCCGACAGTCTTGCCACGAAGATCGGTGTGCCCGCAGGCTCCTTGGGTCAGGCACGCAGTATTCTCCAGGGCCTTTACAAGGCATTCTGGGACACCGATGCCTCACTTGCAGAAATCAACCCCCTCATACTGACGGGCGACGGCAAAGTGATCGCGCTTGATGCCAAGTGGAATTTTGATTCCAACGCCCTCTATCGGCATCCCGATATTGTTGAGATGCGCGATCTCGATGAAGAGGATCCGGCAGAGATTGAGGCCAGTAAGTTCGATCTTGCCTATATTCAACTCGACGGCAATA
>JBJOHS010000069.1:0-15673 GCA_046047535.1 Pseudomonadota bacterium | reverse complement strand
CTGAGGGCACCGAGATGGTGATGCCTGGGGACAATGTGAAGATGGTGGTCACGCTGATTGCGCCGATTGCCATGGAACAGGGCCTGCGCTTTGCCATCCGTGAGGGCGGCCGAACCGTCGGCGCCGGCGTCGTCGCAAAAGTGATCGAGTAAAGAGAATCGGATATAGGGGCATAGCTCAACTGGCAGAGCGTCGGTCTCCAAAACCGAAGGTTGGGGGTTCGATTCCCTCTGCCCCTGCCACTCCGACTCCAGAACACAATGACCAGCGCGCCAACCGACGTCCAATCCCGACTGCCTGACCGGCTGATGCTGGCGGCATCGTTGGGCGCCTTCTTGGCAGGCGTTTACGGTTACCACTGGGCCGATGCGCAGGCCTGGAAGGCGCTGGGATTTTTGTTTCTTGGTCTGGCGGTGGCGGTTGGGCTTGGCCTGGCATCGCCCTCTGGCAGGCGGTTTATCGGCTTTTCCCGTGAAGCTGCCCATGAGACTCGTCGGGTCGTCTGGCCCTCTCGCAAGGAGACGCTCCAGACCACGGGCATTGTCTTTCTTTTTGTACTGATCATGGCCCTATTTCTTTGGCTTGCCGACAAGTCGCTGGAGTGGATCCTGTACGACCTTTTGCTCGGATGGAAGTAACAATGACCAAACGCTGGTATGTCGTGCATGCCTTTTCAGGCATGGAAAAAAGCGTGGCCAAGGCCATTCAGGAACGTATTGATCGTGCTGGTATGCAGGATATGTTTGGCCAGATTCTGGTTCCTGTTGAGGAAGTCGTGGAGATTCGCGGGGGCCAAAAGGCCATATCGGAGCGTCGGTTCTTCCCCGGGTATGTGCTTGTAGAAATGGAAATGAACGACCAGAGTTGGCATCTGGTGAAAAACACCAACAAGGTCACCGGTTTTGTTGGCGGGTCCGGTAGTAAACCTACCCCTATCTCGCAGGCTGAGGTCGACAAGATCATGGCCCAGATGCAAGAAGGTGTTGAGAAGCCTCGGCCTAAGGTGCTCTTTGAGGTTGGTGAGGTTGTACGGGTAAAAGAAGGCCCATTTACAGACTTCAACGGCAATGTCGAAGAGGTGAATTACGAAAAGAATCGTCTGCGTGTGTCGGTCACGATCTTTGGTCGGTCGACGCCCGTGGAGTTGGAATTCGGTCAGGTTGAGAAACTCTGATCGGTAGGGGGTGGGGCCTGGGGTATCTCCCGTGAGATGCCTCGCTGCCCCGCCGACTGAGGAGCAGTAGTAGGAAAGTGACTCCGCTTTCTGAGGCTGCGTCATAACTCGCTATAGGAGCCTTTATGGCAAAGAAAATTGTTGGTTACGTCAAGCTGCAGGTTCCTGCAGGTAAGGCGAACCCATCCCCCCCGATCGGCCCCGCGTTGGGCCAACGAGGCCTGAACATCATGGAATTCTGTAAGGCCTTTAATGCGCAGACGCAGGGTATGGAACCCGGCCTGCCGATTCCGGTGGTGATCACTGCATTTGCTGACAAGACATTTACCTTCATTATGAAGACGCCGCCGGCGTCGATCTTGATTAAGAAGGCGGCAAAGATTGATAAAGGCTCTGCGCGGCCCCATACCGATAAGGTGGGCTCAATTACGCTGGCCCAGTGTGAAGAAATCGCCAAACTCAAGCAGCCCGACTTGACCGCCGCAGATCTCAAGGCAGCGGTTCAGACCATTGCGGGCAGCGCCCGTAGCATGGGCATTACGGTGGAGGGTCTCTAATCATGGCAAAACTTGCAAAACGTACTGCCGCCGTCCGTGCAAAGGTTGACCGCAGCCGCTTCTATGCCGCCGATGAGGCTTTGAGTCTTGCCAAAGACTGTGCCACCGCAAAGTTCACGGAGTCGGTCGACGTCGCTGTTCAGCTTGGGGTCGATGCAAAGAAGTCTGACCAGCTTGTCCGGGGCTCCATTGTTCTGCCCGCCGGCACCGGCAAGACCTCTCGTGTTGCTGTCTTCGCTCAGGGCGACAAGGCCGAGCAGGCCCGTGCCGCTGGTGCTGAAATTGTGGGCATGGAAGACCTTGCCGAGCAGATCAAGGCCGGCAAGATGGATTTCGACATTGTGATTGCCTCCCCCGATGCGATGCGTCTGGTGGGCCAGTTGGGCCAGATTCTGGGTCCCCGCGGGCTGATGCCTAACCCTAAGGTGGGTACGGTCACACCCGATGTGGCGACAGCGGTAAAAAACGCCAAGGCCGGTCAGATTCAGTACCGCACGGACAAGGCCGGTATCGTCCATTGCACGATTGGCCAGGCGAGTTTTGAGGTTACGGCTTTGAAATCCAACCTGGTGGCGCTCATTGAGGCGCTGAATCGGGCTAAACCTTCGAGCTCTAAAGGGGTCTACCTGCGAAAGGTGGCCGTCTCGACCACGATGGGTCCGGGCATCCGGATTGACACACAGAATCTGCTGCAGGCGCAGCAGGGGTAAAAGACTTTGGGTCGTCGGTGCGACGGGGGGCTGTTCTTACCTCCCTCCTCCGGCGGGTTGTCAAAGACCGTTGGGGTTGCAGAAAGAGAGAGGCAGCGTAATTTCAGGGCTCATGGCCTTGATCCCAGCGTAGATGGCGGTCCCTTTAGAACTTTAAATTTCAGTGGTCTGGTTATTTGGGTTCTGCAGGTCGCCGGTGTTAAACGCCCGAAAGCACACGTGTTTTCTGGGCATCAACAGGAGTGAACTGTGGCACTAAATCGCGTTGCAAAAGCCGCCATGATCGACGATGTCTCTGGCCAGTTGGCCACGGCACAGTCCGTCATTCTGGCTGAGTATCGTGGTCTGGATGTGACAAAGATCACCGAGCTGCGTCGTCAGGCGCGGGCCTCTGGCGTCTATCTTCGGGTGTTGAAAAACACCCTAGTACGCCGGGCTGTCTCTGGAACTGCTTTTGAGAAGTTGGCCGACCATATGGTGGGACCGCTGATCTACGGCATTTCTAAAGACCCGGTGGCCGCGGCGAAAGTCATGTTCGAGTTTGCAAAGGGCAACGAGCAGCTGGTCATCAAATCCGGCGCACTACCCAATGCTCTGCTCGATGCAAATGGCATTAAGGCACTTGCCTCACTACCCTCGCGCGAGGCCCTTCTGGCCAAGCTCTTGGGCACGATGCAGGCGCCTGTCACCACGTTTGTCCAGACCCTCAATCAGGTTCCGTCCAAGTTTGTTCGTACGGTTGCGGCATTGCGCGACCAGAAGGCGGAGCAAGGCGCCTAAGCCGCCCTGCCCCATCCCCAGCGAACCGACAGAACGGCCCTTTTTACAGATATTTTTTAATACGGAGTAATGATTACCATGGCTATGACTAAAGAAGACATCCTCGACGCCGTAGGCGCAATGAGTGTGCTTGAGCTCTCTGAGCTCATCAAGATGATGGAAGAGAAGTTTGGCGTTTCTGCCGCCGCTGCGACCGTGGCGGTTGCTGCCGCCCCCGCTGCGGGTGGTGGTGCCGCGGCCGCTGAAGAGAAGACCGACTTCTCGGTAATTCTCGCTGCTGCAGGCGACAAGAAGGTTGAAGTGATTAAGGTCGTTCGGGCGGCGACCGGACTCGGCCTCAAAGAAGCCAAAGATCTCGTGGATGGCGCTCCCAAGCCCGTCAAAGAGGGAATTCCCAAGGCCGACGCCGAGGCGCTCAAAAAGCAGCTCGAAGAGGCTGGTGCAAAGGTCGAACTCAAGTAAGACCCCGAGCCGCACCGATTGCACCGGATCATTCCGGGCGGCAATCGGTGTGGGCTTTGCCATGGTGCTTCTCTTCGCAAGGGCGCCATCGCAAAGTCCACGAAGGCAGATGTAGAAAGTCCGTCGTTCCGTCGTTATCTCAGACCTAAGGATTCGTAATGGCCTACAACTTCACCGAAAAAAAGCGTATTCGTAAGAGCTTTGCCAAGCGTCCGCCGGTACTCGAAGTACCCTACCTTCTAGAGACGCAGCTCGAGTCTTATCGGCGCTTCCTTCAGGCAGATACTGCGCCCGATCGCCGACTAAATGAAGGTTTGCAGGCCGCCTTTACCTCCATTTTTCCCATCGTGAGCCATAACGGCTTTGCGCGGCTGGAGTTTGTGCATTACCAGCTCGGACACCCCGTATTTGATGTGAAGGAATGCCAGCAGCGGGGACTTACCTATGCCGCACCGCTGCGCGCCCGCGTGCGCCTCGTAATTATGGATCGTGAGGCTGCCAAGCCCACCACCAAAGAGGTCCGTGAGAACGAGGCCTACATGGGCGAACTGCCTCTCATGACTGACACCGGCTCTTTCGTCATCAATGGAACAGAACGCGTAATCGTAAGCCAGCTGCATCGCTCTCCGGGCGTCTTCTTTGAGCACGATCGGGGCAAGACCCACAGCTCGGGAAAGCTCCTTTTCTCCGCGCGCATTATTCCCTACCGTGGCTCCTGGCTTGACTTTGAGTTTGATCCGAAAGACATCCTCTATTTCCGCGTGGACCGTCGCCGCAAGATGCCGGTCACCATCCTGATGAAGGCCCTCGGCCTTAGCCCCGAGCAAATCCTGGCCCACTTCTTTAGCTTTGACCACTTCCAGCTCATGCCCTCGGGTGCGCAGATGGAGCTTGTGGCGGAGCGACTCCGTGGTGAGCAGGCCCGCTTTGATATCGCTGACAAAGACGGTACGGTGATCGTTGCCAAAGACAAGCGTATCAATGCCAAGCACATTCGAGAGATCGAAAAGGCGGGCCTCAAGCGTATTTCCGTTCCCGATGACTATCTGCTTGGTCGTGTGGTGGCCAGCAATCTGGTTGATCAGGAGACTGGTGAGTTTCTTGCCAAGGCCAACGACGAGATTACTGAGGAACTGCTCGAGAAGCTGCGTGCAGCAAAGGTTCGTGACTTCTCCGCCCTCTATGTCAACGATCTTGACCATGGCGCCTATATTTCTTCCACCCTGCGTCTCGATGAGACGCCGGACCAGCTCTCTGCCCGGGTCGCCATCTATCGCATGATGCGCCCCGGTGAGCCTCCTACCGAAGATGCGGTCGAGGCCCTCTTTAACCGGCTCTTCTTTAGCGAAGACTCCTACGATCTGTCGCGTGTGGGCCGCATGAAGTTTAATCGTCGTCTCGGCCGGGAAGAGGTCGAGGGATCTCTGGTGCTGACCCACGAGGATATTCTCGACACCATCAAGGTCTTGGTAGAACTGCGCAACGGACGAGGTGAAGTCGACGATATCGACCACCTTGGCAACCGGCGTGTGCGCTGTGTGGGCGAGCTGGCGGAAAACCAGTTTCGCTCAGGACTTGTCCGCGTTGAGCGGGCTGTCAAAGAGCGCCTCGGTCAGGCCGAGGCCGATAACCTGCAGGCCCACGACCTTATCAATAGCAAACCTATTAGTGCTGCGATTCGCGAGTTCTTCGGCTCCTCGCAGCTCTCGCAGTTTATGGACCAGACCAACCCGCTCTCGGAGATCACCCACAAGCGGCGTGTCTCGGCCCTCGGGCCAGGCGGTCTCACCCGTGAGCGCGCAGGCTTTGAAGTCCGTGACGTCCATCCTACCCACTACGGCCGGGTCTGCCCCATTGAGACCCCAGAAGGCCCGAACATTGGCCTGATCAATTCTCTCGCCCTTTACGCGCGTCTCAATGAGTACGGTTTTCTTGAGACGCCCTATCGCAAGGTGGTCGACCACCGTGTGACCGACCAGATCGAATACTTGTCCGCCATTGAAGAGGGGCGGTATGTAATTGCCCAGGCCAATGCCAAGGTAGACGAGTCGGGCAGGCTTCTCGGCGACCTGGTTTCTGTTCGTGTCAACGGTGAGACCACGCTCTCCAGCCCCGATAAGGTTGAGTACATGGATGTGGCACCCTCGCAGATTGTGTCTGTCGCGGCCTCACTCATTCCGTTCTTGGAACACGACGACGCTAACCGCGCGCTGATGGGGTCCAACATGCAGCGGCAGGCGGTCCCCTGCCTGCGTCCGCAGAAGTCATTGGTGGGAACCGGTGTTGAGCGCACCTGTGCCGTAGACTCCGGCACGGTGGTACGGGCCTACCGTGGTGGTTTTGTCGACTATGTCGATTCACGCCGCATCGTGATCCGTGTGAACGATGCTGAGGCGACCGCCGGCGAGTCGGGTGTCGACATTTATAACCTCATCAAATACACCCGTTCCAACCAGAACACCAATATCAACCAACGCCCGCTGGTTCGCAAAGGCGATACCGTGGCCCGTGGCGATGTGGTGGCCGACGGCGCCTCCACCGACATGGGAGAGCTCGCGCTCGGCCAGAATATGCGCGTGGCCTTTATGCCGTGGAACGGCTATAACTTCGAAGACTCCATTCTTATCTCCGAGCGTGTGGTGGCCGAAGACCGCTACACCTCCGTGCATATCGAGGAGCTCTCGGTCTTTGCCCGTGATACGAAGCTTGGGCCCGAAGAAATCACCCGCGACATTTCTAACCTCTCTGAGAACCAGCTTGGTCGACTCGATGAGTCGGGCGTTGTCTATATCGGTGCGGAGGTTACGGCCGGTGATGTGCTGGTCGGCAAGGTCACTCCCAAGGGCGAGACCCAGCTCACGCCTGAAGAAAAGCTGCTGCGTGCCATCTTCGGTGAGAAGGCCTCCGATGTGAAGGACACCTCACTGCGCGTGCCCTCGGGCATGAGCGGCACGGTAATTGATGTGCAGGTCTTTACCCGTGAGGGTATTGCTCGCGATAAGCGCGCCCAGCAGATCATCGATGATGAGCTCGGCCGCTTCCGTAAAGACTTAAACGATCAGCTCCGTATTGTCGAGGCAGATGTTTTCCAGCGTATTGAAAAACTACTCATCGGTCAGCCGGCCAACGGCGGCCCCAAGAAGCTTGCCAAGGGCACTGCCATCTCGGCCGACTACCTGGCTGATCTTGACCGTCACCACTGGTTTGATATTCGCCTGGCCGACGAGACTGCCGCCAGTGCCCTGGAGTCGCTCAAGGAGTCTCTTGAGCAGAAGCGCCACCAGTTTGATCTGGCTTATCAAGAAAAGCACCGCAAACTCACCCAGGGCGACGAACTGCCCCCGGGCGCCTTGAAAATGGTCAAGGTCTACCTGGCTGTGAAGCGCCGTCTGCAGCCTGGTGACAAGATGGCAGGCCGTCACGGCAACAAGGGCGTGATCTCTAAGATTGTTCCGGTGGAAGATATGCCCTATATGGCAGACGGCACACCGGTTGATGTTGTACTTAATCCTCTTGGTGTTCCGTCACGGATGAACGTGGGCCAGATCCTTGAGACCCACCTGGGCTGGGCGGCCAAGGGGCTCGGTCAGCGCATTGGCGACATGCTGGCGCAGGAGGCCTCGGTCCATGAGGTGAAGGGCTTCCTTGAGCAGGTCTATAACACCAGTGGCAAGCCCGAGGCGGTTAAGACCTTGAAGGACGACGAAGTCCTCGAGCTCGCCCGAAATCTCGTTGACGGCGTGCCTTTTGCAACGCCCGTTTTTGACGGAGCCACCGAGGCAGAGATTCGCGCCATGTTGCAACTCGCCTATCCTGACGCCTTAGCTAAGCGCATCGGGCTCACCCCCACGCGCACCCAGGTGCAGCTCTATGACGGCCGCACCGGTGACGCCTTTGACCGTCCGACCACAGTGGGCTATATGCACATGTTGAAGCTCCACCACCTAGTGGACGACAAGATGCATGCACGGTCCACGGGCCCTTACTCACTGGTTACCCAGCAGCCGCTTGGTGGTAAGGCGCAGTTTGGTGGTCAGCGCTTCGGTGAGATGGAGGTCTGGGCGCTGGAGGCCTATGGGGCTGCCTATACCTTGCAGGAAATGCTTACCGTCAAGTCTGACGATGTTACGGGTCGAACCCGCGTCTACGAAAACATCGTCAAGGGCGACCACGTCATTGATGCAGGCATGCCAGAGTCTTTCAACGTGTTGGTAAAAGAAATACGGTCTCTCGGTATCGATATTGACCTTGAGCGTCATTGATCCTTCAAAAGGAAGACAAGACCATGAAAGCGTTACTAGACCTCTTTAAGCAGGTGCAGCAAGACCAGCAGTTTGACGCCATCAAGATCGGCCTGGCCTCGCCCGACAAGATTCGGTCGTGGTCTTTTGGCGAGGTAAAAAAGCCAGAGACCATTAACTACCGTACCTTCAAGCCCGAGCGCGATGGCCTCTTCTGCGCAAAGATCTTTGGCCCGGTTAAAGACTATGAGTGCTTGTGCGGAAAATATAAGCGGCTGAAGCACCGCGGCGTGATCTGCGAGAAGTGTGGCGTGGAAGTCACCCTCGCCAAGGTGCGCCGTGAGCGCATGGGCCACATCGATCTGGCCAGCCCCACCGCCCATATCTGGTTTTTAAAGTCCCTGCCCTCGCGCATGGGCATGGTGCTTGATATGACCCTGCGCGATATCGAGCGGGTTCTCTACTTTGAGGCCTATGTGGTGGTAGATGGCGGCATGACACCGCTCAAGCGCGGCCAGATCATGACCGAAGACGATTACATCGCCAAGACCGAGCAGTACCCCGATGGCGATATGGTGGCCAAGATGGGCGCCGAAGGTATCCGTGATCTGCTGCGTGGCATTGATCTGAAGCGCGAGATTGAGCAGCTTCGTAAGGACCTCGCAGAGACCTCGTCTGATGCCAAGATTAAGAAGATCGCCAAGCGCTTGAAAGTCCTTGAGGGCTTTGAGAAATCTGGTGTGAAGCCCGAATGGATGATCATGGAGACGCTGCCCGTGCTGCCGCCGGAACTGCGTCCCCTGGTGCCGCTTGATGGTGGCCGGTTTGCAACCTCTGACTTAAATGATCTCTATCGTCGGGTCATTAACCGCAACAACCGCCTCAAGCGTCTGCTCGAGCTGCGCGCGCCGGAAATAATCGTGCGCAATGAAAAGCGCATGCTGCAGGAGTCGGTCGACTCGCTCCTCGACAACGGCCGCCGTGGTAAGGCCATGACGGGCGCCAACAAGCGGGCGCTGAAGTCTCTGGCCGACATGATCAAGGGCAAGGGCGGCCGGTTCCGTCAGAATCTTCTCGGGAAGCGTGTGGACTACTCCGGCCGTTCGGTCATTGTGGTGGGTCCCACCCTCAAGCTGCATCAGTGTGGGCTTCCTAAGCTCATGGCTCTGGAGCTCTTTAAGCCCTTTATCTTTAATAAGCTTGAACTGCGCGGTATGGCCACCACCATTAAGGCTGCCAAGAAGTTGGTCGAGCAGCAGGTGCCCGAGGTCTGGGACATTCTCGAAGAGGTGATTCGTGAGCATCCGGTGATGCTCAACCGGGCCCCGACACTCCACCGTCTGGGTATTCAGGCCTTTGAGCCGGTGCTCATTGAGGGAAAGGCGATCCAGCTTCATCCGCTTGTCTGTGCGGCCTTTAACGCCGACTTCGATGGCGACCAGATGGCTGTGCACGTGCCGCTCTCGCTTGAGGCCCAGATGGAGGCCCGGACCCTGATGCTGGCCTCCAACAATGTGCTCTTCCCCTCAAATGGTGAGCCCTCGATTGTTCCGTCACAAGACATTGTGCTCGGTCTTTATTACGCCACCCGCGATAAAGTAAACGGCCTGGGCGAGGGTATGCTCTTTGCCGACATTGCTGAGGTGGATCGGGCCTATGCCAACCGGCAGGTAGAACTTGCCACCAAGATCACCGTGCGCATCGAAGAGCGTGACCGCAATGGGCCCGATGGCCGTGGTGCGGCCAAACTCGTGCGCTACGACACCACGGTGGGCCGTGCGCTCTTATCAAAAATTCTGCCCCCAGGTCTGTCCTTCTCGCAGATGAATAAGGCGCTTAAGAAGAAGGAAATCTCGCGTCTTATCAATGCCTCTTTCCGTCGCTGCGGCCTGCGCGACACGGTGATCTTTGCCGATAAGCTCCTGCAGTCGGGCTTTGCTTTGGCTACGCGTGCTGGCATCTCTATCTGCGTTGACGACATGCTGGTGCCGACCCAGAAGACTGACATCCTTGCCAAGGCCGAGGGCGAGGTCAAAGAGATCGAACAGCAATATGCCTCGGGTCTGGTGACCCAGGGCGAGCGGTACAACAAGGTCGTCGACATCTGGGGCCGCGCGGGTGATCAGGTGGGTAAGGCCATGATGGACCAGCTCGCAGGCGAGATGGTGAAAGACCGAAAAGGCCAAGACGTTCGACAGGAGTCGTTTAACTCCATCTACATGATGGCCGACTCTGGTGCCCGCGGTTCTGCCGCACAGATTCGGCAGCTCGCCGGAATGCGGGGCCTGATGGCCAAGCCCGATGGTTCTATTATTGAAACCCCCATC
Organism: Pseudomonadota bacterium; assembly: GCA_046047535.1. Classification (GTDB taxonomy): domain Bacteria; phylum Pseudomonadota; class Gammaproteobacteria; order Burkholderiales; family Burkholderiaceae_A; genus Hahnella. The sequence goes on along the minus strand of JBJOHS010000069.1, from coordinate 5,422 downwards.
ACGGCTAACTTCCGTGAGGGTCTGAACGTGTTGCAGTACTTCATCTCCACCCACGGTGCCCGTAAGGGCCTGGCAGATACGGCCTTGAAGACCGCAAACTCTGGCTACCTCACCCGTCGTCTGGTCGATGTCACCCAAGACCTGGTGGTCATTGAAGACGACTGCGGCACCCATCAGGGCATTGTCATGAAGGCCCTGGTCGAGGGTGGCGAAGTCATTGAGGCTCTGCGCGACCGAATTCTCGGTCGGGTCACCGCAAGTGAGGTCGTCAACCCTGAGACCCAAGAGACGTTAATCGAGGTCGGGACCCTGCTTGACGAAGATGCCGTCGACGAGATCGAGCGTCTGGGTATCGACGAGGTGCGCGTGCGTACCGCACTCACCTGTGAGACCCGCTATGGCCTCTGTGCCAAGTGCTACGGTCGCGACCTTGGCCGTGGCCACCTAGTAAACGTGGGTGAGGCGGTCGGCGTCATCGCCGCCCAGTCCATCGGCGAGCCAGGAACCCAGCTCACCATGCGTACCTTCCACATTGGTGGTGCCGCCTCCCGTACTGCCGCCCAGTCGAGCATTGAGGCGAAGTCCAATGGTGTTATTGGCTTTACCGCCACTATGCGCTATGTCACCAATGCCAAGGGCGAGCCTGTGGTCATCTCGCGCTCGGGTGAAGTCCTCATTCTCGATGACAACGGCCGTGAACGGGAGCGCCACAAGGTACCGTATGGCGCGACCCTCTCGATGGTCGATGGTCAGGCAGTCAAGGCGGGTGCAATCCTTGCCACCTGGGATCCGCTGACGCGACCCATTATTACCGAGTATGCCGGTAAGGTAAGGTTTGACAATGTCGAAGAAGGCGTCACGGTTGCAAAACAGATCGACGATGTGACCGGGCTGTCTACGCTGGTGGTGATCGACGCGAAGCGTCGTAGTGCTACGACCAAGGGTGTGCGTCCGCAGATGCGCCTGCTTGATGCTGCGGGTGACGAGGTCAAGATCGTTAATACAGACCATCCTGTGAACATTAGCTTCCCCGTGGGCGCACTTATTACTGTGCGCGATGGCCAAGATGTGGCGGTGGGCGAAGTCCTCGCCCGAATTCCGACAGAGTCGCAGAAGACCCGAGACATTACCGGTGGTCTGCCCCGCGTGGCGGAGCTCTTTGAGGCCCGTTCACCTAAAGATGCCGGCATGCTCGCCGAAGTCACCGGCACCGTCTCGTTTGGCAAGGACACCAAAGGCAAGCAACGTCTGGTCATTACCGATATGGATGGCGTGGCCTCTGAGTTCTTGATCTCGAAAGAGAAGAGTGTCTTGGTCCACGACGGACAGATCGTGAATAAGGGCGAACTCATCGTGGACGGCCCTGCAGACCCGCAAGACATTCTGCGTCTGCTGGGCATTGAGGCCCTCTCGCGCTACATCGTTGATGAAGTCCAAGACGTCTACCGACTACAAGGTGTGAAGATCAACGATAAGCACATCGAGGTCATCGTGCGTCAGATGCTGCGTCGGGTACAGGTCTCCGATCCGGGCGATACGCGGTTTATTCCGGGGGAGCAGGTCGAGCGCTCCGAGCTGTTGGAAGAAAATGATCGGGCGACGGCAGACGGTAAGCGTCCTGCGCTCTATGAGAACCAGCTCTTGGGGATCACCAAAGCCTCCTTGTCGACCGACTCCTTTATTTCAGCCGCCTCCTTCCAGGAGACGACCCGCGTACTCACCGAAGCGGCCATCATGGGCAAAAAAGATGATCTGCGTGGCCTGAAGGAGAACGTCATCGTCGGGCGGCTTATTCCTGCCGGAACCGGACTTGCCTATCACAAGGCCCGCAAAGACAGAGAAAACGCGGATGCGGCCGAGGCCAAGACGCTTGCCGAGCAGGCGGCGCTGGAGGCAGAGGCCCTCTTCTCCGGCGGGCCAGAGGCTGGCGACGAAGAGGGGGGCTCTGCCACAGAGGGTGCCCAAGGAGAATCCGCTTGACAGCCTACGGGAAAAGCCTAAAAATCTAGGGCTTTTCATCGCGGATGTCGGGTGAAACAACCTCGGGCTTGGTGCGTTACCGTGCCCTAGGACAACCAGAGAGTTTAGAGAAGGAAGTGCAACGTCATGCCCACCATTAACCAGCTTGTACGCAAACCCCGTGCAAGCGAGACCATCAAGAGCAAGAGCCCCGCGCTGGAGTCAAGCCCCCAGCGCCGTGGGGTCTGCACCCGTGTCTACACCACCACCCCGAAAAAGCCAAACTCTGCGCTGCGTAAAGTAGCCAAGGTTCGCCTGACCAACGGCTTTGAAATCATTAGCTATATCGGTGGTGAAGGCCACAACCTGCAAGAGCACTCCGTGGTGCTCATTCGCGGTGGCCGGGTGAAAGACCTGCCTGGCGTGCGTTATCACATCGTGCGCGGATCGCTCGACCTTCAGGGCGTAAAAGACCGCAAGCAGTCGCGCTCCAAGTACGGCGCGAAGCGTCCCAAGAAGGCATAGGTAACAAGTAGTAAACGTGCCTTGCCTTTCCCGGGAGGTTCCCGGGGGGGCGAGGTCTTTGGCCCGGTGATCTCTTTAGAAAAAAAGATCATCGAGCAGTAAGGGTCTGCCTCGGTGCAGACTGGGTAAAACCCAACTGAATAGAGAAAAGGAAATGCTATGCCCCGTCGTCGCGAGGTTCCAAAGCGTATTGTTCTGCCCGATCCTAAGTTTGGCAGCGAAGAAGTCTCCAAGTTCATGAATGTGGTGATGCTGCACGGAAAAAAAGCCGTTGCAGAGCGCATCGTGTATGGCGCTTTCGAACACATTGAGAAGGTTGCAAAGAAAAACCCCATTGAGATTTTTCAGCAGGCCCTGGGCAACGCTAAGCCCATGGTTGAGGTGAAGAGTCGTCGGGTAGGTGGTGCGAACTATCAGGTTCCTGTTGAGGTCCGGCCCGCCCGCCGTTCGGCGCTTGCCATGCGCTGGCTGCGTGAGGCCGCGAAGAAGCGTGGCGAAAAGTCGATGAACCTGCGACTTGCTGGAGAGCTTCTAGAGGCCGCCGAGGGTCGTGGCGGCGCAGTGAAAAAGCGCGATGAGGTGCATCGCATGGCAGAGGCCAACAAGGCCTTCTCGCATTTCCGCTTTTAATATTTAGACAGGACAGACCATGGCCCGAAAGACTCCCATCGAGCGCTACCGCAACATCGGTATTAGCGCCCACATCGATGCTGGTAAAACCACCACCACCGAGCGTATTCTGTTTTATACCGGCGTCAACCACAAGATTGGTGAGGTCCATGATGGCGCTGCCACCATGGACTGGATGGAGCAAGAACAGGAGCGGGGTATCACGATCACCTCTGCAGCGACCACCTGTTTCTGGAAGGGTATGGACGCCTCCTTGCCCGAGCATCGCATAAACATTATTGACACTCCGGGACACGTCGACTTCACCATCGAGGTGGAGCGTTCGATGCGGGTTCTTGATGGCGCCTGCATGGTCTACTGCGCTGTGGGTGGGGTTCAGCCTCAGTCAGAAACAGTCTGGCGTCAGGCCAATAAGTACAAGGTACCTCGCCTGGCCTTTGTGAACAAGATGGACCGCACCGGCGCCAACTTCTTCAAGGTTGTTGACCAGATGAAGACCCGGCTTCGCGCAAACCCTGTTCCTATCGTTGTGCCGATTGGTGCTGAAGAGAATTTCAAGGGTGTTATCGATCTCATTAAGATGAAGTCCATCGTCTGGGATGAGGCCAGCCAAGGGACGAAATTCGATTACGCAGACATTCCTGCGGAACTCAAAGACGTTGCCCAAGAGTGGCACGAGAAGATGGTTGAGGCGGCAGCTGAGGCCAGCGAAGAACTCATGAACAAGTACCTCGAAAACGGTGACTTGCCTGAAGAGGACATCATGTTTGGCATTCGCACCCGTACGATCGCTGGCGAGATTCAGCCGATGTTGTGCGGCACTGCTTTTAAGAACAAGGGCGTGCAGCGCATGCTCGACGCCGTGGTGCAGTTTCTGCCGAGCCCGGTGGATATTCCCCCGGTGGCCGGTACAGACACCGACGGCAAGGAGGCGAGCCGCAAGGCCGATGACAAGGAGAAGTTCTCCGCATTGGCATTTAAGCTGATGAGCGACCCCTTCGTTGGCCAGCTTACCTTCATTCGTGTGTATTCGGGCGTGTTGAAGTCCGGTGATACGGTGCTCAATCCGATCAAGGGCAAGAAGGAGCGAATCGGCCGCCTGCTGCAGATGCACGCCAACAATCGCGAAGAGATCTCGGAAATCCTGGCCGGTGATATCGCTGCGGCGGTCGGCCTGAAGGAAGTCACCACGGGCGAGACGCTCTGCGACCCAGAGTCAGAGATCATCCTCGAGCGCATGGAGTTTCCGGAGCCGGTCATATCCCAGGCGGTGGAGCCCAAGACCAAGGCTGACCAGGAGAAGATGGGCATCGCCTTAAACCGCCTGGCCAAGGAGGACCCGTCGTTCCGTGTCCGCACCGACGAGGAGTCTGGTCAGACGATTATTTCCGGGATGGGTGAGCTGCACCTGGAAATTATTGTTGATCGCATGAAGCGTGAATTTGGGGTTGAGGCCACTGTGGGCAAGCCACAGGTCGCCTATCGAGAAACAATTCGCAAGCCCGTTGAGATCGAGGGCAAGTATGTCAAGCAGTCTGGCGGTAAAGGCCAGTACGGTCATGTCTGGCTCAAGCTTGACCCCCAGCCCGAGGGCGGTGGCTATGCCTTCGTCGACGCCATTAAAGGCGGGGTTGTGCCGCGCGAGTTCATTCCTTCGGTAGACAAAGGATGTCAAGACACGATGAATGCCGGCGTACTCGCGGGCTTTCCGGTTGTTGACATTAAGGTCACCCTCTTCGATGGCTCTTACCACGATGTCGACTCCTCGCAGATCGCCTTTGAACTCGCTGCCTCTATGGGCTTTAAAGACGGCATGCGAAAAGCAAACCCCGTGCTTCTCGAGCCCATGATGTCGGTCGAGGTGGAGACCCCAGAGGACTACGCGGGAACGGTCATGGGTGACTTGTCTTCACGCCGCGGCATGGTTCAGGGCATGGACGATATGGTGGGCGGTGGAAAGACTATTAAGGCAGAGGTACCACTGGCTGAGATGTTTGGCTACTCGACCACACTGCGGTCCCTGACCCAGGGTCGTGCCACGTACACCATGGAATTTAAGCATTACGCCGAAGCGCCTAAGAATGTGGCTGAGGCGGTCATGTCGAGCCGTAGTAAGTAACGGACGACGATCTCGCAGCAGAAGTACCGAATTTCTTAGACTCTCACTCAATTAAAGGAAGAATCGATTATGGCCAAGGGCAAGTTTGAGCGTACGAAGCCGCATGTGAACGTAGGGACGATTGGTCACGTGGACCATGGGAAGACGACGCTGACGGCGGCGATTACGACGGTGTTGTCGACGAAGTTT
>JBJOHS010000068.1:0-8524 GCA_046047535.1 Pseudomonadota bacterium | reverse complement strand
CATAGAAGTCAACAGAACGCTGCACGTCGGTGGTGAACATCAAAAGGTGCGACATCCGTAACGGCCGTATCTGGGGCAACTCGCCCCGCATCGGGCCGATCGGCACAGAGATAGGGTTGGGCTTATAGACTGGGCCCAACACAGGCGTCTTCTCATTGGGGGTGACTTTTTCGGTGACTGCAATCTGCAGCAGGTTGCCATCGGGGTCCCGAGTCCAGAAACCCGACGGATTGTCCGCCATAGGATGAGGATCGACGAGAGTATGGCCCTGCGCCTGCACCTGTGCCCGCAGCGCCTCGATATCTTGCGCATAGGCGCCAAGCGTGAGATAGGCAAGCTTCTTTTTCGTGCCCGCCTGAAAGATCTGCCCCCAACAGTGGGACGAGAAGTGGGTAAAGAGTCGCAGTCGGTCTGCGTCTTTCTGGACCCGTAGGCCAAAGGTTGTGAAGTACTTCTCAGCCACCTGGAGGTCTGGGACACTAAACACAAAGCAGCTCGCCGAGTGAATGGCGGTTACATGGTCGCGACGCGGGGCGGACATAGAGATCTCCTTTTCGCTAGGTGGGGGCCTGGGGACTCAGGATGTAGAGTGCATCGAGGCAGCACCGGCCCCGATCAGTGGGCAGCAGCACCGTCCGTGGCTACCCCGAGATAGAAGCTTTTGACAAGCTCATTTTCTTTAAGAGTATCCACATCGCCCTGGAAGACAATTTCTCCGTGAACAATGATGTATCCATAATCGGCAATACGCATAGCCTGGTTGAAGTTCTGCTCGGCCATCAGCACCGTAAGCTGGTACTGGTCTTTCAGCTCTTTGAGCTTGGTGATGGTCTGCGATACGAGAAGCGGCGAGAGACCAACAGACGGCTCATCTACCAGCAGTAAGCGCGGCGACGACATGATGGCGCGGGCAATAGCAAGCATTTGCTGCTGGCCACCAGACATGGACCCCGCGAGCTGATTTTTTCTTTCAGCCAGAACCGGAAACGCCGTGAGGCAGAAGTCAAGATTCTCCTGAATGGAGGCACGGGCCTTTTCGCGGAAGGCCCCGAGCAGGAGGTTTTCTTCGACTGTGAGTTTGGGGAAAAGACGTCTACCCTCAGGCACCAGGGCCACTCCCAGGTTCACAATCTCTTGGGTGGAGAGGTTCGTCAGATCGTGAGAGACACCATCGATGGTGAGCATGATGCTGCCCTGGGTCGGACGAAGCATGCCCATGACACACTTCATAAGCGTGCTCTTGCCATTGCCGTTAGTACCTAGAAGCGCAACCGTCTTGCCTTCGTCGAGAGACAGGCTTACCCCCTGCAATGCTTTGACCGCACCGTAGCTTGCATGGACGCCTTCAATTTCGAGCTTAATCCCCAAGATAGGCCCTCTGAACATGTGGATTGGCAACGACTTCTTTTGGTGTGCCCTGACAAATGATCTGACCCGCATCAAGGCAGACCACACGCTGGGAAAACGACATAACCGCCTGCATGATGTGTTCAATCATGATGATGGTGATGCCCTTGCTGTTCATATCGAAGAGGATCTGCAAGACCTCATCGACCTCCGCACCCGAGAGGCCGGCCATTGCCTCATCAGAGATTAGGAGGCTGGGGTGCGCTGCCATGGCACGGGCGAGTTCCATCTTGCGCAGTTCCACCTGAGAGAGCTGGTTGGTAGGTACTAGTGCCTTCTGCTTCAGGCCCATTCCCGTCAGAATCTCGTAGGCTTTTTCTTCCGCGGGTGCACCGGTGATTCCGGAGACGTAAGAGAGGGGGACAAGAAGATTCTCCAGCATCGACATGCTCGAGAAGGGCCGAGGAATCTGAAAGCTCCGGGCGATGCCGAGACGGGTACGTTTGTGGGCGGGAAGCTTGCCAATCGGCTGGCCCTTGAACCGAATCGAGCCCTCATCGTTAAATAAGGATCCAGAGATACAGTTGATCAGGGTTGTCTTTCCCGACCCATTTGGGCCGATCAGGCCTAGCCGTTCTCCGGCTTTGACCTGGAGATCAACACCCGAGAGCGCGGTAAAGCCTCCAAAGTGCTTGGAGACTTTGTTTACTTCGAGGATGCTTTCCATTTTCTGTAGAGTCCCACAATGCCATCGGGTGCCACTATGACGAAGAAGACCAACAAGGCCCCCACTACCAAAACGTTGAGTTCGCTAGAAATCGTGACTGTCACGACCTGTTGAATCGTGGCCAGCAGCAAGGCGCCAATAAGTGGGCCTACCCAGTGCGACATACCCCCAATAATGGGCATAGCCAGGGCGGAAACGGCATAGACCAGGTTAAAACTGGAATAGGGCTCGATATAGCTGAGGTACATCGGCATGGGCGCGCCCGCTGCTCCAAGTAAAGCCCCGGAGACCGTACAGGCGATGAGCTTTAGCCATAACGTGGGCACCCCAGTGCATTCGGCGGCCTCTTCAGAATCGCGCAAGGCCCGAAGACCACGGCCAATGTGAGAATCTTGGATATAACGTGCGATCGCAATAGAGGCAACCGCCATGATGACCATGACCCAGAAAAGCATGCGCGTGTAACTATCAAAGGGCCAGACGTCCGTGGGCCGAGTGAGCTGCAGACCGGTGGCACCGCCCACAAAACGCCAGTTAATGACAACCGTCTCGAGAATAAAGACCAGTGCGACGGTGGCAATCGAAAAGAAAATACCGCGCAGCCTTACCGAGATCACACCAACCATGAATCCCAGGGCACCAGAGATCAGCGCCGCCGCGACAATCTGAACCAGTAGTGGTGCATCTAGTGCAAGGTGTACCACTAAGGCGGAATAGGCGCCGGCACCGACAAAGGCAGGAACGCCAAAGTTCACATAGCCTGCATACCCACCGAGAATATTCCAGGCGGTGGCCAGCACGATCGCCTGCAAGACAACAAACCCGGCAAAGAAAAGGTACTCGTTCACGCCGGACATCACCAGCCCAAAGCCCGCGAGAATTACTGATAGACAGACTATCCAGAATCGCATCGTCAGTTACCGTCCGAAAAGGCCCTTGGGCCGAACCGCAAGAACTACAAGCAAGAGACCGAAGGCCACAGCAGGAGCCCAAGATGCGCCGAAGAACATCAGGACGATGGATTCGGTAACGCCAAGAATAAGCGCCGCTGCCAAGGTACCACTCATGCTGCCGAGGCCCGCCAAGACCACCACGCAGAAGGTGCGGCCAATATAGATGCGGTCCATGGTGGGCTCCACCGGCGCAACAATGATCAGCATGGCACCGGCCAAGGCATTTACGCCTGTGGCAATGCCGAAGGCCAGCTGCTTGATGCGCACTGGGTCTGCCCCCATGAGCCGAAGGGCAGCCTCATCTTGACCGACCGCCTTAATCGCCCGACCGGTAAAGGTCTTAGAGAGATACGCCGTCAGGGTGATGGTTAGAAAAAGCGCCACTCCAAACGCAACAAGAAGGCGATAGGGGATACGCAGATCATCTATTTTAAGGCTGCCCCCGATGTAGCCGGCCTCTGCCGAGCGCTGATCCACCCCGAAGGCCACCACCAGTAGAACCTCAATAATGAACGCGATGCCAAAGAAAAAAGCGAGGCCGCTCACGGCGGCTGAGTTGCCCCGCTTCTCGAAGGTCTCGTAGTACATGCGGTAGAGCGCCGCCCCAAACAAAAAGAAAAATGGGGTGAGCATGAGCCCAGCAAGGATGGGATCGACCCCGTATTGGCCCAACAGGTAGACCCCGTAAGAGCCAAGAATCAGCATGGCCGGATGGGCCACATGCGGGACATCAAGCAGACCAAAGGCCACCGATAGGCCAATGCTGACTGCGGCATAGAAACAGCCAAGCAGGATGCCAAAAATGATGGCTTCAATAAGCAGGTCGAAGGAGAAGGCCATAGTTATAAGAATACGGGGTGCACCGCCTGCCTAATGAAGGAGACGCACCCCACTTGAGGGAGGGTTTAGGACTTCTGGGCTTTCTCGTACGGGAAGATAAGGTCGCCCGTCTTGTCGCCCGGGGGGAAGATCACAATCTGCCGCGCCGGCGAACGGAACTGCTCCTGGTCTTTGTCCTTCACGCCACGGAACTGTGCGGTTACCAGTCGCTGATTGGCACGTTCACCACCCGCATCAAAACGGACCGGGCCGACAATGGTCTGCATCTCGTTCTTACGGAAATAGTCGGCGATCTTGCGGTCTTCAATGCTCTTGGTGGCGTTAATGGCCTGCTCGAGCATCTGACCAATCGCGTAGTTGAAGGGGGGGAGGTAGAAGCCCAGTTCATCGACCTTCTGGGCCTTTGCCCGCTCGGTATAGCGACGGAAGAAATCTTCAATACCAGCCATCTTCATACCCGGCACATAGGTGTTGAAGTTCAAAATGCCATTGAGCTTGCTACCAAGGTTAATCATGATTGGGGTAAAGCCAAGACCAACCATGCCACCACCGAAGACCTTGACCTGGTCGCCCACGCCAATCTCGTGGACTGCGTTGACGATCGCAACGGAATCTGGGGGATACGACGCAACGAAAACCATATCTGCCTTTGAGGCGCGGACCGCCCGAATAATGGTGGAGAAGTCTTTGGTTGTCGGCGGATAATTCTGGTCGTAGACCTTGTTGAGTTTCAAATTGGTGACATAAGAACGCACGCCATCGGCCAGGTTTTGGGCGAAGTCTTGGTCGGAGGCCACCACGGCGATACTCTTAGCACCTGCAGCGATACCCGCCTCAACAAACCCCTTCGACCAGCCCTGGGCGTCATTCCATGGGGCGTTGTTAAACCACATATCGTGCTTAACATCGGCGTTCACCTGAAAAGAGAAGTTGCCCATAAGCAGCTTGCCGCGCTGCTTAACGAGGGGCATGATCGGCGCCGTGGGCACGGTGGCATAGGGCGCGATCAGCAGATCAACCTTATCCACATCGAGCAGCTTGGAATAGATTCCCGGAGTGTTGGCGGGATTGGACTGATCGTCGTAGGCGATGAACTCCACTTTGCGGCCCAGAAGGCCCCCTCGACCATTCACATCGTCTACCCAGAGACGCAGGGCCACCAGCGCTGCCTGACCCCCACCGCCAAGGCCCCCGGTCTGCGGCATGCTCATACCAATTTTGATGGGGGCTGCCTGGGCAAAGACTGGGGCTGGCAATGCGGCAGCCACAACTGAGGCACCCGCAGCACCGACCACTTTTCTACGCATCTTATCCATGTTGTCTCCTAGGGCGCACAGGGGCGCACACAAAAAATATGGGGGGAAAGAAATACTTTGTGAGGTCTTAATCGACTCTCACTTTCTAGCAGATTTGGCCCAGCGTATATAAGGGCAATCACTAGCGTCTCTAGAGTCCTGCGGCGAAAAAACCACATCGGGCAGCGCTCTTCGGCGATTTTTTATTGAGCAGACGATCAACCACATGGGCCAGTAATGTCGCTAGGCCCGACCCCAACTAGCGACGATTTGATCGGACAGGACGCTCGAGTAGTGTCGGATAGACCGCAGCCACCCCCGCCAGGAACACGTCTACCGCATCGGCAGTTCGCAACTCAAAAGCTGTGGGTGTCTTCACACTAAAAATGTTGCGACGAACGGCCCAATAGAACATGCTGCCGTGTAGATTCCAGACCATCTCGATCTCGCGCGCCGACACCCTGGCTGCCTTCGCCCGAAGGGATCGCGGAACCAGTGCATGACGTAACTCTTCTGCAACCACCAGAAGAAGTTGCTTGCGCACAAACTCGAGATAGTTCTTATTCAGGCCCATTCCCGCAAGGCCAGCGAACATGTAGATACGAATCCACTCTGGTCGATAGGTACTAGCCGCATACTGGGTATAGAAACGAATAAGACGCTGCCGCAGCGGTGCTGTTCGGTCTTTGAGGTCACGGATCCATTGAGGATCCCACTTCTTCATGAATACGGCATCAAAGACCGCACTGATGAGCTCTCCCTTGGAGGGAAAGTAACGATAGAGCAGCGGCTGCGAGACACCAATACGCCGAGATAGCTCGCGGGTCTGTCCGGCGAATCCCACCTCTGCAAAGTATCGTATGGCCGCCTCGAGGATCTGCTGTCTACGCGTCTCGGGATCAAGGCGGGCGCCCGAGGGGGCATCATTCGGAGTAACGGCCTTGAGACGCTTTTTCAGAACGACACCCCTTATAAGAAAACATATCAATATAAGAAGTGTACTCTTTTGGGGTGGGCCGCCCAAATGACGGCCACTTCTTCCGCGTCTTAACGGACCGTTGCAGGCTATAGGTTTACTCCGGCCTTCCCCTTGAGCTTAAGAATCTGACGCGCCTCATCCGGCGTGGCAACACTGAGACCCAGCCCCTCGACGATCTGTCGGGCGGCAGTGACCTGTTCGGCATTCTTCTTGGCGAGCTGGCCCGGACGAATCCAGAGGGAATCTTCGAGACCAACACGAATGTTGCCCCCCATGGCGACCGACTGGGCCGCGATCGCGAGCTGATTCTTACCAGCCCCAAGAACACTCCAGACATAGTCATTTCCAAAGAGGCGGTCTGCCGCCTGACGCATGTAGGAGACATCTTCAGGATGGCCTCCAATCCCTCCGAGAATGCCAAAGACGGACTGGATAAAGAAGGGAGGCTTAATTAGCCCACGGTCTGCAAAGTGGGACAGGGTGTAGAGGTGGCCAATGTCGTAGCACTCGATCTCAAACCGGGTGTGATTGTCTGCGCAGGCACGCAGGATATTTTCGATATCACGGAAGGTGTTCTTAAAGATGCGCTCATCAGAGCCCTCGAGATAGGACCGCTCCCAGTCGTACTTAAATTCCTTGTACCGGTTGAGCATCGGATAGAGGCCGAAATTCATGGACCCCATGTTGAGCGATGCAACCTCGGGTTTGAAGTGGGCGCAGGGCTTGAGCCGCTCTTCCACGAGCATGGTGGGCGCCCCGCCGGTGGTGATGTTGATGACCACCTCTGATTTTTTATGGATCTCCCGCAGAAAGGGCTCGAAGGCCGCCGGCGTCTGGTCGGGCCGACCATCTTTAGGATCTCGCGCATGCAGGTGGACGATGGCTGCACCCGCCTCCGCAGCCTCAATTGCGGCCTGCGCGATTTCATCGGCGGTGATGGGCAGGTAGGGTGACATCGACGGGGTATGGATAGCACCGGTTACCGCACAGGTGATGACCACCTTACGCGAAGCACGGGGGGTCGAAGGAGAAGCGGGGGAGTTAGAGGTCGACATGACGAGGGCTCCTAAAGAGATCGCTTAAGATACATCAGTGCTGATCAATTATTCAACAGTGGTGGTCTCCGCCGTCTTTGCGGGTCTGCTCGTCTCGAACTTTTATTACTTCCAGCCCCTTACGCCATACATGGCAAAGGAGATGGGATGGAGCCTATGGCAAGCCACGAGCTTTATCCCCGTCTCTCAGGCTGGGTACGGCCTCGGGCTGCTGCTTCTCGTTCCCCTGGCAGATCGCATTGAGAGTCGCGGACTCTTACTCAGGCTCATGGCCGGTGCGGTAGCCTGTCTTCTGGCCCTTACCTACTTCAGAGACTGGATGGTACTGCTTGGGATTACCCTCTGCCTTGGCTTCTGCCTGAGTGCAATACAGGTGCTGCTGCCTGCGATCGCTGGCCTTCGTCCGGCAGAGACGCGTGGCCAGACACTGGGCATGCTGATCGCTGGCATTGCGATCGCCGTAACCTTGGCCCGGCCCCTGGCAAGCCTGGCGGGCTGGGCTGGTCACTGGCAGACCATCTTTCTGCTGTCTGCCCTTTTTATGACTCTTGGTATCGCCACGTTCTCTCGAATTCTTCCAGTCATGCCTCGGCTGGCCGAAGGCAGCCTCTGGGTCTACATGCGGGGGCAGATTCATCTCTGGAAAGAAACACCCCTGCTGCGGCATCGAGCACTGGGCCAGGCAATTTCTTTTGGGATCTTCAGCGCCTTCTGGACGGGTGTGCCTGCCCAGCTCGTCAATGGCCCCCTGGGGTTAAGCCAGCTGGAGTTGGGGCTCTTTTCATTGGCCGCCGTGAGTGCCACTATTGCGGCACCCTTGGCAGGGAAGCTCTCCGACCAGGGGCAATCGGCCCGTTCCATGGTCTGGGCCGTTAGCATCATTGTTCTGGGCTGCATATCTGCCGGGCTCGGGCTTCTAGACAAGCCGGTGGCGGCCATTACGGCCCTAGTGCTGGCCGCAGCCCTCCTGGATTTTGGGCTCACCCTTCAGCTGGTCTTGAGCCAACGACAGGTCTTCGATGTGGTGCCCGAGGCGCGGAGCAGGCTCAACAGCCTTTTTATGGCCACTTTTTTCACAGGAGGTGCAGTCGGATCCTGGATCGGCGGATGGGTCTACAGCGCCTATGGTTGGGCCACGCTGGTGGGCCTGCTTCTGGGCCTAAGTCTGCTGGGGCTGATACATCAGCGGGCCTGGAATACCTCCGTACGAATCACCGGGTCGTCGGCGTGAATATCGAGTGCAAGAAGGAACCGCGACACCATGTTGTAGGTGGCCACTACCCCAACGAGTTCAACGGTCTGCTGAATACCGATCGCTGCCACCAGGT
>JBJOHS010000067.1:0-39737 GCA_046047535.1 Pseudomonadota bacterium | reverse complement strand
GACGCGCGGGCTCGGAAAGAAGCGCAAAATACTGGGCGGCGCGCTCAAATATGAATTCGACCTCCGCCGCGTCCTGTGAGAGACCCTGGGCAAAGTCGGAGGCTTCAGCCACCAAAGCGGGAGATGGTGTGAGCGTTTTTGTCATGGACTGCAACATATTCTTTTACAAGCATATAGTCAAGAACAAGTATTGACGCGGCGCACAACCCCCCTATTTGACCGACACTAACCGATGGCTATCGAGCCCCCACCTTCTCCGCTCCTACCAAGTAATGCACTGAGCGCAAGTCTCAGCCGGGCGCTCGCGGCGCGTGACCAGGCTGTAGCAATCATGGTGAGCAGCGCCCACTGCCCCTGGTGTGGGCTGGTCATCCAAGAGCAATTAATTCCCCGTATCCGGGCCAAGACAGGGCCGCGACTCGAGGTGGTGGTCTTTGACCTCAGCGACACCACCCCAGTACGTCTCGCAGTGCCCTCTGGCCCCGCACTGCGCCTGAGCCCCCAGGCCTGGGCCCAGGCGCACAGGTACCGGGTAGCACCCACCCTCGTTATGGTCGGCTCCGCTGCGCAGCCCCTCTTTGGCCCACTAGTGGGATACAGTTCTCGGGATTTCTATGGCGCCTATCTAGATGACCAGGTAGAACGCGCCCAACGCTACTGGTCCCAACACGCATAAACCCATCGCCGGCATGAACCCACTACCTTCTTCGCACGAACATAGTCAGCGCCAGATTCTTCACGAAGAGGTCCATGCGCGCCCGCCGATTGCTCTCTGGCCCGAGGAGCGCGTCTGCAGTCAGGCGTTCTTACTTACAGAGCCCTCGCATCGTGCGAATCAAAAAGCCTTTATTGAGTCTCTCACGAAGGCCTTGCAGACCGAGACCCATCCCGTCCACGGCCAGAACTTCAGGGTCCTCGAACTCCTACCCGAGCCGAGCCGAATACTTCTGAAGTGGGAACTACACGGGGAATTTTCTACCCTGACGGTCTACCAGCAGGGAACCCCAGAGGTTGGCCCCGACTGGACAGGCCCACGCCAGTCCATGCTCAACCGTATGCGGTCTCGGCTGATGGACCTCGGCCTCACAATGCCCGGGTCTGATTTTGGCGAGCGACTCTCCGCTGTCGATATCGCTATCCGACGGGCAGACCCAGAAGACGATGCGGCGATTTATGCCCCGCTATTCGCCGGAAACACCCTGGTGGGCGCCTCGATTCTCGCATCGGGGAGGGCCCAGATCTGGACGGACTTCCAACTCGATCCGATGGGCTTTATCCGCATTCTTGTAAACCACCAGGGTATGGGGTCTCGACAGGCGGGGCGCGTGGTGCAGCGTCTCGTAGACATCGACACCTACCGCATGATGGCCATGCTTGCGCTGCCACGGGCCAAGGGGCTCTCGGAGCCCCTGCGACGCGCCGAAGACGAGCTCGCTGGTCTCTCTGGCCAGATCGCCTTGGCCGAATCCGCGCCGGTAGAGCAGCTACAGTCCGTGGGGTCCTCCCCTGAGGGCGCAAGCCACGAAGCAAAGACCGCACTGCCCGATCATGAGGGCCTGCTTAAAGGCGTCTCAGTGCTCGCAGCCCGGGTAGAAGAATGGATCTCTGCCCATGGCCTGCGATTTACCGCGAGCGAGGCCTACGTGGAACTGGTACGTCGCGCCATTCTCGAACTCAAGGAAACACCTTTGCCAGGGGTCCAGAACGTCTCGGAGTTCATGGATCGTCGCTTCGAACCCGCCATGCGTACCTGCCGATGGACGCAACGCCGGCTGCGCGAACTCTCCGACCGGGTGAGCCGAACCACCCAGATTCTGCGTACCCGCATTGAATTCATGAATGAGCGCCAGAACCAGGCATTGCTCGCAAGCATGAATCGGCGCGCCCAACTCCAGCTCAAACTGCAGCAGACAGTCGAAGGCCTCTCACTGGTTGTACTTACCTACTACAGCGTTGGGCTTGTCAACTACCTAGCCAAAGGCCTTCGGTCGCTGGGTCTTGATCTACCGGTAGATCTCGTCACGGCAATCGCTGTACCCGTTATTGCAGGCCTGCTTCTCCTAGGGATTCGCCGGGCGCGTCGGCGATTTGCAGGCCCAGATGCTCCTCTGTAACGGAGAGTGCCCCGGAAAAGTCAGCATCCTTAAAGAAAACAGACCGCACCACCAGACAGCCAAGCCCCGCGGCATGTGCCGCCGCCATCCCGTTGGGGGAGTCCTCCACCGCCAGGCAGGCCTCGGCGCTCAACCCCAGACGGGTAAGCGCCAGGGTATAGGCCTCCGGGTCTGGCTTCTTTGCGGGAACGTCTTCCCCACAGATCGCAAATACCGGCGGCAACGGCAGGCTGTGTGAAAGACAGGCCTGCCAGAGTGCCTCCCAGTTGTCCCGACTGGTGGTCGTTACCACCGCCCAGCAGAGCCCTACCTCTTGCATCTGTCGATTCAGCGCCGCAAGCCCGAGTCTCGGCACCACAAGGCCCCGCCGAAGGCGGTCGGCATAGAGATCATTCTTTAGC
The DNA here is from genome assembly GCA_046047535.1 of Pseudomonadota bacterium. GTDB lineage: Bacteria > Pseudomonadota > Gammaproteobacteria > Burkholderiales > Burkholderiaceae_A > Hahnella. Next base: position 37,222 of record JBJOHS010000067.1, on the reverse strand, counting down.
TTATGGGCCTGGCGCAGAATAGAGAGCCCGTCAGGTGTCAGCCAACGGGTTTCTCCGCGTCTCTGGGCATAGGCCTGCATCCGCTCGTAACCCCCGGTGACGCGCAACAGAACCCCATAGTCATCGACCGACCAGCACCAGCCGACTCCAAGCCTGTCAAAAGCCTCATTAAAGGCGGGAAGGTGCCCTTCGGCCTCGGTCTCTGCGAGGGTCCCATCGACATCGAAAAGCAATGCCCGGGTTCGATACGGATCAATTGTGTAGGCCATGGACTGCCTGGATAGTAAAAATTGATGCAGAACCCTGCTGATAAGCGCTCAGCATGAGGAGGGTCAATGCACCAAGGCGCGTAACTCACCCCTGGCATAGCGGCTTGCCATGGAATCAAGTGGAACCGCTTTAATTCCGCCCGCCTTACCCGCACACCCAAAGGCCTCAAACCGCGCCTTACAGATGCCCTTGGCGGCCACCGTTGCTACCTTGAAATAGGCGCGTGGATCAAACTCATCGGGCTTTTCAGCCATCAACTTTCGCATAGCCCCTGTCATGGCAAGGCGAATATCCGTATCGATATTCACCTTTCGTACGCCATGCCGGATCCCCTCAACAATCTCCTCCACGGGCACGCCATAAGTCTCCTTGATGTCACCACCATAGCGGCGAATGGTCTCGAGCCATTCTTGCGGAACACTCGATGACCCATGCATCACCAGATGGGTATTGGGAATACGCGCATGAATCTCTTTAATACGCGCAATCGCCAAGGTATCACCGGTGGGCGGCCGACTAAACTTGTATGCCCCATGACTCGTGCCGATCGCAATGGCTAGGGCATCAACCCCCGTGGCCTCGACAAATGCTGCCGCCTCCTGCGGATCGGTAAGCAGCTGAGAATGATCGAGCACGCCCTCTGCACCTACGCCATCCTCCTCACCGGCAGTACCTGTCTCAAGCGACCCGAGGCAGCCGAGTTCTCCCTCGACAGAGACGCCCACCGCATGGGCCATCTCCACCACCCGACGGGTGACATCGACGTTGTACTCATAGGAGGCCGGCGTCTTCATATCCTCCTTTAGCGAGCCATCCATCATCACGCTGGAGAATCCGCTACGGATAGAGGCCTGACAAATTGCGGGCGAGCCCCCATGGTCTTGGTGCATGCAGACGGGAATATCGGGATACTGCTCGATGGCCGCCTCCACCAGATGCCGCAAGAAGGGCTCACCGGCGTACTTGCGCGCACCGGCAGAGGCCTGAAGAATAACTGGGCTGTCCACCTCGTGGGCGGCCTGCATGATGGCGTGAATCTGCTCCATGTTGTTTACATTAAAGGCCGGAATGCCATACCCATGGTCGGCGGCATGATCGAGGAGTTGTCGTAATGAAATCAGTGCCACTGTTTTCTCCTTAGCAGTTATTCGAAATAAAAAACTCAGCGTGGAAAGTGGTCGGTCACAGGCCGAATATCTTCAATAAGACGGTCGGGCTCAGCAAGCGCAATAGGGCGGCCATGGTTATAGCCGTAGGGAACCGCCCAGCAGGTGACCCCAGCCGCCTTGGCCGTTGCGACATCAATCTCAGAATCGCCCACAAATAGGCAAGAGCCCACGGTTGCACCCAGTACGCGTATGCAGTGAAGAAGGCCTGCCGGATCGGGCTTCTTTGTGGGCAGCGAATCTCCGGAGACCACAAGATCAAAGACACCTACCAAACCATGGGCCTCTAAGACCCGATCGGTAAATCGCGACTCCTTGTTGGTCAGAATAGCCCGACTGACACCATGCGATTTCAGCGCCGCCAAGGTCTCGGTGACAAAAGGATAGGGACGACTCTGTGCGCCAGCCGTATCGTGGTAATGCCCAACAAACCGCGACATCACTGCTGACCAGTCGGCCTCCTCCGGATCACCCACCTGATCGTCCCAGGCCTGCTTCATAAGCCAGCCTGTACCATGGCCAATCCAACGGCGGACATCGGCCTCAGAGACCGGCGGCGCATCAAAGTCCGCCAGGGTGCGATTAACTGCATCGGCGATTTCTGTGGCGGTGTCAATAAGCGTGCCATCGAGATCGAAGACCACCAAGGGAGTCATGACTAGCCCCTGCGCTTCTGGTCAATCAGCCGCAGAATCATTGGCGTGAAGATAAGTTGCATGGCCAGACCCATCTTTCCTCCAGGAATGACCAGGGTATTGGGCCGCGTCATCATCGAGTCATGCAGCATCGAAAGCAAATAAGGAAAGTCGATCCCCTTCGGATTGGCAAACCGAATGACCACCATAGACTCATCCGGTGACGGAATGTCTTTGGCAATAAAAGGATTAGACGTATCTACCGTGGGCACCCGCTGAAAGTTCACATGGGTGCGTGAGAACTGCGGCATGATGTGGTTAATGTAGTCTGGCATGCGTCGCAGAATGGTATCGACCACAGCCTCCTGCGAGTAGCCTCGCATCTTTTGGTCGCGATGTAACTTCTGAATCCATTCGAGATTGACGATTGGAACCACTCCCACCAGGAGATCAACATACCGCGCGACGTCAATCGCATTATCGGCATAGCCCCCGTGGAGGCCCTCGTAGAACATCAAATCGGTCCCCGAGGGTATTGGCTGCCAATCAATAAAAGTTCCCGGGTCTTGCTTGTAGGGGGCCGCCTCCTCTGCATCATGAAGATAGCGACGAACCTGTCCCTCTCCCGACTCTCCATAGCTCTTAAAGAGCGCCTGAAGCTCCGCCAATAGGTTGGCTTCGGGACCGAAATGACTGAAGTGTCGATTGCCCTGGCTTTCGGCCTCCTTCATTGCCGCCCGCATCTCCATTCGGTTGTAGCGATGAAAAGAGTCGCCCTCCACAATCTGCGCCTCAATACCCTCGCGGCGAAAGATATGCTTGAAGCTACTCATTACCGTGGTGGTACCGGCGCCCGAGGAACCCGTAATGGCAACGATCGGATGTTTGGTGGACATAGTGATGCCTCTGCGTTATCTGTAATTTTTATGGTGGGGTGCCGTTGGCTCTGTGCCTAAGACTTGGCAATCCCCGCGCGGAACTCGCTGCACGACTGCTAAACCTGAAACAATGAACGCTCCTTAAACAGAGGCGAGCTAAACGCCTTGTCTTCTCCCTTATCGAAGGCATCGTGATACCCCACAATCCGGTCTACCTCTTCGGCTGAGCCCAGAATGACTGGCACGCGCTGATGTATTTGATCTGGGGTCACCTCCAAGATACGACCCCGGCCAGTAGATGCTTTGCCGCCCGCCTGCTCCACCACCATGGCCATTGGATTGGCCTCATACATCAGCCGAAGTCGACCAGGCTTAGCAGGGTCCTTATTGTCTTTGGGGTACATGAATACGCCCCCGCGCATCAAAATCCGATGCACATCGGCCACCATGCTGGCAATCCAACGCATATTGAAGTCGCGCCCACGTGGCCCCGTCTTGCCGGCCTTGCATTCCTCAACATAGCGAAGTACCGGCGGCTCCCAAAACCTCTCATTGCTCGTATTGATTGCAAACTCACTGGTCTGCAGAGGCACCTGAATATTGGGGTGGGTCAAAATAAAGTTACCCACCTCACGGTCGAGGGTGAATCCGTGTGTTCCCTGCCCCACGGTAAGCACCAACATGGTTGACGGTCCGTAGACAGCATAGCCCGCTGCAAGCTGCTCACTGCCCGGTCGCAAGAAGTCTTCCGGCTTAGGCAGGCGACCCTCAGGTGACCTCAGAATCGAAAAGATAGAGCCGACCGAAACATTGACATCGATATTTGATGAGCCATCCAGGGGATCAAAGATCGCCAGAAAGGCGCCTGGACTCTCTAGGTCGTCAAAGACAATAGGGTCGTCATTCTCCTCGGAGGCCATGCCGGCCACCAACCCCCCAAGATGAAAGGTGTTAATAAAGGCCTTGTCGGAGAGTACGTCGAGCTTCTTCTGGGTCTCTCCCTGAACATTCTGTGACTCCAGACTTCCCAGAACACCCGCCAACGCGCCCTTCGCCGTCATACTTGAGATGGACTTCACCGCAGCCGCAATGTCAACAAGCAGGGCCGCCAGCGGTGCATGCTGCGGACTGCCTTTGAGCTGCTGAATCAAAAACTTCGATAAGGTAGTGCGACCAAGATGCATAACAACTCTCCCAGAAAAATAGAATTCGGGTCTTCAGGATCCGCCCGCCGCCGGCGATCCCGACTGCAACCCCCCGGAGAAAACACGAGAAGCTCGGATATCTTCCGCTGAAATCGTCGAGAGGGCGTCGGCCGTCACAGGAGCACCGCCCCGCGTAGCTGCCTCAAAGACGCGATTGGCCTGCCGAAGCCGCGCGCGGTCAAGCGCATTACGTACCGACCGAGCATTCGCAAAGTGGGGCTGGGTCCTACGCAGTGAAATGTACTCGGCCATAGCCGCCTGGGCCTCCGCATCGAGGCGATAGTGCATCTGACCCACCATTGTCTCGGCAATGGTGAGCAACTCCGGCTCTGAATAATCTGGAAAATCAATATGGTGGGCAATCCGAGAACTCATACCAGGATTACTCTTGAAGAAGGTATCCATCCGGTCCTTGTAGCCCGCAAGAATGACGACAAGATCTTCGCGATTGTTTTCCATGACCTGCAAAAGGATCTCGATCGCCTCCTGACCATAGTCACGCTCATTTTCCGGTCGATAGAGATAGTAAGCCTCATCGATAAAGAGCACCCCCCCCATCGCCTTTTTGAGCATCTCCTTGGTCTTTGGCGCGGTATGCCCAATGTACTGGCCCACCAGATCATCGCGGGTGACGCTGACCACATGGCCTTTGCGCACATAACCAAGGCGATGCAGGATCGTGGCCATCTTCATGGCCACGGTAGTCTTGCCGGTACCTGGGTTACCCGTAAAACACATGTGTAACGACGGAGTCGCCGCCTCGAGCCCAATCTGGGCCCGAGCCTTAGAGACAACGAGGAAGGCGGCCGTCTCACGAATGCGCTGCTTGACAGGCTTGAGCCCTACCAACGCGCGGTCTAGCTCCTCGAGCACCTCTACAACATTGGCCTCCTGCAGAATCGCCTGTAGGTCAACAGTGCTGGCAGCGTGTGTCATCGGGCCTCCCCCTTTTTGCGCGCTACAAGACTAGTACCGCGTACCGGACGGCTTATCGGTCGCGTACGAATGCGTGGTGTACCGAAGATTGCGGCCACCTGCCTCCTGACGTACCAGGCCAAAACCGGGCTCTTGGGGAGGGCGATGAACGATAAAACTCATCACCTGTGACTCTGTGCCGCGGGTATTGTCGAAAGCATTGACCTTGATATAGCAGGCAGGATTCGCCTTACGACAGGCATTGAGTTCATAGAGCACAGCGGCCCCATCTTTGATCTCAAACATGGGAATGCCCCACATATTCCAGTAGGTGTTGCGCGGATGAGGATCATCGGTCCACTCCACCGAGAGGGCCCAGCCGCGGCCGATTGCATAATCCACCTGGAGACGAATCTCTTCATCGGTGAGATCGGGTAGAAACGAAAACTGTCCTTGGGTAATACGCATCTGAAGACTCCTTCAAAAGGTTGGTCGTAATTCTTGTTAGCCAGTCGCTGCAGACGTCGCTGACGCTGCGGCTGATGCCATCGCTTTGCTAAGGCGTTATCACTTAAGAGACCGACGGGGTAACCGCGAAGTCAGGTGCATCGGTAGAGGTGTAGTTGAACTCCACCCCCTTCCAGGTCTCCAGGGCCGTCTCAAGCGGTTTACACCACTTGGCTGCGGCCTTCAGGATATCCGGACCCTCGGCCATGATGTCCTTGCCCTCATTGCGGGCCTTCACCATGCACTCTAGGCCGACCCGATTGGCAATTGCGCCAGCCTGAATGCCGTCGGGGTGGCCGATGGTACCGCCGCCAAACTGGAGAATGACATCGTCCTGGAAGAGATGCAGCAATTGATGCATCTGCCCGACATGAATACCCCCCGATGCCACGGGAAGCACCTTTTTGATATCGATCCAGTCCTGGTCAAAAAAGAGTCCTCGCGAAAGGTCTTGCTTGTTGTAGGTCTCACGACAGACGTTGTAGAAGCCTTGAACCGTCATCGGATCGCCCTCGAGCTTGCCCACTGCCGTACCCGTGTGCAGATGGTCCACACCGGCCATCCGCAGCCATTTGGCGATGACACGGAAAGAAATCCCATGGTTACGCTGTCGGGTGTAGGTACCGTGGCCGGCGCGGTGCATGTGCAGAATCATGTCGTTCTTGCGGGCCCAGTTACTCATTGACTGAATTGCTGTATACCCAATCACCAGGTCGACCATCACAATCACCGAACCCAGCTCTTTGGCAAATTCGGCACGCTCGTACATATCTTCCATAGTCGCGGCAGTCACATTGAGGTAGTGACCCTTGACCTCACCCGTATTAGCCTGCGCCTTGTTTACCGCATCCATACAAAACAAGAATCGATCACGCCAATGCATAAACGGCTGGCTGTTGATGTTCTCGTCATCTTTTGTGAAATCAAGGCCCCCAGTGAGGCCTTCGTAAACAACCCGGCCATAGTTGCGGCCCGAAAGGCCCAACTTGGGCTTCATAGTGGCCCCCAGAATGGGACGACCATATTTGTCGAGACGCTCGCGCTCAACGATGATTCCCGTGGGAGGACCTTTAAAGGTCTTGAGATAACAGACAGGCACCCGCATGTCTTCAAGACGACAAGCCTTTAAGGGCTTGAAGGAGAATACGTTGCCAATAAGCGACGCCGTCATATTGGCGATTGACCCCTCTTCAAAGAGGCAGATGTCGTAGGCTACGTAAGCAAAGTACTGCTGCGGAGTAGAGGTTCCCTCGCCAGTATTAGGTACCTTATCGACCCGATAGGCCTTGGCCTGATAGCTCTCATGGGCCGTCAACAGGTCGGTCCAGACCACCGTCCAGGTGGCTGTTGAGGACTCACCTGCCACCGCCGCTGCGGCCTCCTCGGGGTCTACACCGTCCTGAGGGGTAATACGAAATAGGCAGATCGTATCGGTGTCTTTGGGCTCATAGTCAGGCCTCCAGTAACCCATCTGCTTATATTTCAGCACGCCACCCTTGTAGCGCTCCTTAATATCGGTGATCCTTCCATCTTGGGGGGCATTCATCGCTATAGTCTCCTAGGTATCAAAGTGTTCAACAAATCAGACGTCAGTCTAGAAAGACAAGTAGATAAGGTAAAGTCACAATTAATTAAATAAAAAATAAGCGATGCTTATGTATTTGGCGCGCCTATGAGTGTGGGAGGAGACCCATGCGAAATTTATCGTTACGGCAGTTACGTATTTTTGTGTCAGCGGCGCGTCAGTCGAGTTTTGCTAAGGCCGCTGATGAGATGCATCTGACTGCACCCGCGGTATCGATGCAGATGCGCGATCTCGAAGACGACCTCGGTATTACGCTCTTCGCAAAAAAGGGGCGGGGGGTGGCACTGACGAGCGCCGGGGAATACTTTCTGGTCTACGCGCGCAGAGTGCTTGCGGCCCTGCGAGAAGCAGAAGACATGATGACCAAACTCAAGGGCATGGAGACTGGTCATCTCAATATTGGACTAGTGAGCACCGCCAAGTATCTCCTTCCGCGCCTACTCGCCGCCTTTCGCAAGGAGCATCCAGGCATACAGGTGGTGATCCAGGTGCGCAATCGCGATCAGCTCTCAATGCTGCTGCGTGATGGAGAAATCGATCTCGCAATCATGGGACGACCACCGAAAGAGCTTGATACCCGTGCGGAATTCTTCGCACCTCACCCACACGCCTTTATCGCCGCGGCAGACCATCCCCTAGTCAATGAACCCATCATCTCCATAGGGCAGCTCGACCAGCAGGAAATGCTCATCCGCGAGGAGGGTTCGGGCACCCGGGCGGTGATGGAGGCATTCTTTGAGGAGCATCGATTTCGGCCGCTATCGACCCTGGAGATGTCGAGCAACGAGACCATCAAGCAGGCCGTCATGGCAGGCCTCGGTATCTCGTTTGTCTCCCTGCATACGATTGGGCTGGAGGCCGATCACGGTCTTCTCAGGGTGCTTCGTGTCGAAAAGACTCCCGTCATGCGACTCTGGCATGTTGTTAATTTAAGCAACCGCACTATGTCACTGGCCGCCGAGGCATTTCGCTACTTCATTCTTGAGCGGGCCCAGGGAATCCTCAGCGAGATGTTCCCTCTTTTTCAATATCCTCTTGAGGAGGCACCGAAACCCCGCACGCAATAGAATAGGCAGATGTCTCGACTGTCATCCGTTCCGACTGCGAACCATCTGCCAAGAGCAGACGCCTCTGGCTGCGGCGATTTCGAGGTGGGCGTCTCCTCAGCGGGCCTACCCGAGGCCCTGCGCGTCGACTTTACCCAACTTCGATCGGCTGCCGCCCAGGCCTCAGGCCTCTTGAGGCTTCTGGCCAACGAAGACCGACTCTTGCTTCTATGCCAACTCACCCAGGGTGAGAAAAATGTCAGTACCCTGGAGGCCCTCACCGGTATTCGGCAGCCCACGCTCTCCCAGCAGCTCGGTGTGTTACGTAATGAGCGTGTCGTTGAGACGCGGCGTGATGGCAAGCAGATCTACTATCGACTCTCCAATAGCGAGGTCGAGGCGATTCTGATGACCCTCTACTCTCTGTTTTGCCCCATACAGCCCGCCGAAAGACCCTAAGGCGCCCAGTCGTCGCTAGGGCGGTATGATTTCAACGCTTATTTTTAACAAGGATTAACAAGGAGGACTTCTCTCGTGTCCCTAGATCTTCGTTGGCTCACGCCCAAACTCGCAGTCTGCCCACAAATTAGCGCGGCGGATATTCCCGCGGCCCAAGAGGCGGGCTTTAAGTCCATCATCTGCAACCGGCCCGACGGCGAAGAGGGGCCGCAGCAACCTAGCCAAGGCGAAGTGGGTGAAGCCGCAAAGGCGATGGGGCTTTCTTTTGCCTACCATCCCGTACAGTCCATGGGTCAGACGCCGGAGCAGGCCATGGAGATGGGGGCACTGATCAACAGCCTTCCGACTCCTATATTGGCCTACTGTCGCAGCGGTAGTCGCTGCGCGAATCTCATCGGCCTGGCCGCACAACTCGGGCAGAAGGTGCCCGATTAGTTACCTCTCGTATTTCGCATCTGCCTAAGGGAGAAAATTGAAGATATGGCAAGCGCATCAACAACCGTGGCCCTGAGCCACACGACCGAAATTGTGGCCGCAGTCTTGTTTGCGATTGCCGTGTTACACACCTTCTCTACAAAATATTTCGCTACCCTCAGCCATCGATTCCCTTCTCACCATGGGTTGTTTCATCTTCTGGCTGAAGTGGAGGCGGTCTTTGGTTTCTGGTCGATTGTGCTTTTCATCTGGATCATCGCCTCAGAAGGCTTTGGCCAGGCCACCGGGTACGCCGACTCTCGGAATTTCACCGAACCCCTCTTCGTCTTCGCCATTATGGTGATAGCGGCCAGCCGGCCGATTATGGTCTTCGCCCGGCAGATTACCGAGGCAGCGACCCGCGCCATCCCGGGCAACTATGCGATGGTGAACTATTTCCTACTGCTTACCCTTGTTCCCGTGCTGGGTTCCTTTATTACAGAGCCCGCAGCCATGACCTTAGCAGCGCTGTTGCTTGCCCAGAAATTCTTCCGATCCGATGCGCCTAACGCGTTCAAATACGGCACGATCGGAGTGCTCTTTGTCAATATCTCAATTGGCGGCACCTTCACCCACTTCGCAGCGCCCCCGGTTCTGATGGTTGCTGCTAAATGGGGCTGGGATACCCCCTTTATGTTCACCCACTTTGGTTGGAAGGCCCTTGTCGCGGTGCTTATTAATGCGGCGATCGTCACCTACCTCTTCCGAGGCTACCTCAAAAGCGTAGGCGAGCAGATTCTCTCTGGCGCCCTCCAGGTCGAGAAGGCTCCCGAAGTGCCGGTGGCGCTTACTGTTATTCACCTAGCCCTCATTGCAGGCGTGGTTGTTTTTGCCCACCACCCCCCGGTATTTCTCGGAATCTTCCTTGTATTCATGGGTCTTGCCACCGCCTACAACCAACATCATGACCGACTAATCCTGCGTGAAGGGATGTTGGTGGCCTTCTTCCTGGCCGGACTCGTTTTTCTGGGCGGCCTGCAGGCCTGGTGGCTCCAGCCCTTACTCACCCAGATGAGCCCCACGACGGTCTACTATGGCGCCACTGCACTCACTGCGATTACAGACAACGCGGCGCTCACCTATCTGGCCTCACTCGTTGATGGGCTTTCACCAGAGTTTAAGTATGCCGTCGTTGCGGGGGCGGTTACGGGAGGCGGCCTCACGTTGATCGCCAATGCACCGAATCCCGCAGGGGCATCTATACTCAAGAAGTACTTTGATGGCGACACGATCAGCCCAGGAGCACTCTTTATTGCCGCCCTCGGGCCCACCATTGTGACGATCTGTGCCTTCCAGATTCTGAGCGACCTGTAACCGAAGTAGGCGTACAAAAAAGAGGGCACTCCGAGGTAGTGTCCTCTTTCGTTGATACCGAAGAAACATGGTGCCCGGAGCGGGAATCGAACCCGCACGCCTTGCGGCCCGGGATTTTAAGTCCCGTACGTCTACCGATTTCGTCATCCGGGCAGGATGCATCAATTACTGATTGTCTCAGACCTCGACGACTTTTTGCGGATCAAATACGGGGTTCTCCCAGACCAGATCTGAAGGTGCCTTGGCCTTCGGCACCCCAGCCGCATAACTTCCTGGATTCGTAACGACCCGACAACCCTCCACCGTGTAGTCAAAGCTGTCGTGAATGTGGCCGTGAATCCAGACATCTGCCTTTTTAACCAGTGGTGTAAGGTCAGAAATGAAGCCAGCATTACAAGGATCATCCCGAAAGCGGGGATGCACACTGCCAGGGTGCGGACCATGATGGGTAATAACGACCGTTGGTCCATCAAAAGGGGTGTCGAGCTGCGCCGCAAGCCAATCTCGGTCCCGCTCATGAAGCTCCAGCGCTTTAGCAGCCGTAAATCGCTCCCCGGGCCGCTCGACCCCCATGATTTTTCGATGGTCGGCAAGCCGAGCCTCGCAGGCCATCATGGACGACTTGCGCCGTCCCTCGCCCGCAAGAAGATAATCCGTCCAGAGGGTACACCCCAGAAATCGCACGCCTTGGTAGATGAAGACGTCACGGTCAAGAACAATTACCGCCGTGTTTTGCGCCGCTTTTTTTAATGCGGTAATGGTCTGGTTAATGGTGTGATCATAAAACTCGTGATTGCCCACCACATAGAGCACCGGGTGGGGCCAACGGCCGAAACTCTTAATAGTCTCAGTCTCTTTGTGAATGTCGCCCGCCAAGACCAATACGTCAGCCCAGGGAGAATAAAGGCGATCCACCCGCAGAAAGTCTGGAAATCGCTTCTGCAGAAACTCCAGATGCAGGTCCGAGGCCAAGTGGATATACATGCAGGTAGTGTACTGCTGGGCGCCGCCAGCGGGCTAGAGACGCAAATCAAGCCGCACCGCATCTTTGACACGAGCGAGCTCGTCAAGGGCATAGGTAAGTTGATCAATCTCGTGAAGACTCAGCGGGTCAAGCAATAGCGCATTGGGCTGGTCTGACCCCGAGAGCTGGGCCCGTAGTCGGTAGCGCTGGGCAAGATCAAAGGCCTCTCGGATAGCCTGACCCTCGCTACGCTGGACCTTACCGATCGCCTGAAGACCCGCCAGGCGTCCATCAGTCGAGGTCGCAGAAATTCCATTCATGAGTGCCAAGACACGTGACCAGGCCACCACCGGCGCCGTCGCATCTTTCTTAATGTCGAGTCGATCGGGCGAGATCCAATTGGCCGGAAGATTCTTGCGGCGAAGCCAGCGCGCGATCGCAGAAAATAAGACCGGCCTTGGCAGATCACCTACACTGCTGCGCATCGAATCCTGTGCGAGTTCGCGCAGAAATAAGGAATGGGTCTTTACTTCAGTAGTGACCCAGTCACGCAAGGCCTCCGCCAGGTGCAGTGCACCGGTGAGCGGGCGAAAATCGAGAAATGTATGGGCATCGAGAAGTCTCTCGGGTGTCGGATGCCGAAACCAATCGGTCATCGTCTCCTTCCACTCCTCGAGACTACGGCACCATTTTTCGTGCTGGGCCATAACGCCGCCCTTACAAAGAGGAAAACCAATCTCCGCGAGCGCATTGTTCAACTCAGCGGCTAGCCGCATAAACTGCGGACGCAGCCGATCTGCTTCTTCGGCGTCGACAGCAGCAAAAACAATAGCGTTGTCTTGGTCGGTGGCAATCGTCTGCTCCTCGCGGCCCTCGGAGCCCAGGGCGAGCCAGCTCCATTCGGGAAGACCCGCAACGAGGCTCGGCGTTTTCTCCGAGACAATCGTGAGTGCCCGCTTGGTCATTGCATCATTAAGGTGGCTCACAAGTCGGGCGACCGCAGTGGCGGCAAGGCCCTCCGTCAGAAGTCGCTGAGCGAGCTGTCGAACCGTTCGACTCACCTGAGCCAAGGTCGCGAGGTCTGAAGCGCGGGCAATAAGGGCTGACAGGCTGCGAAGGCTCTCCCTCTGATGACGAACAAGATCACTTTCGGAGATCACCCCCTTTAACCGGCCATCAGCGACGATCGGAATGTGCCGAATGCCATGGCTGGACATGCAAATCATGGCCTCCATCACAGACCAATGGGCAGGGGCGCAGATCACGTCAGGGCTCATAACGGACGAAATTGGGGCTGTGAGCGAAGTACCCGGCAGAATAATTCGACTGATTAAGTCGTAACGCGTCAAGATACCGACCGGCTCGAGGAAGGTGTTGACCACCACGATAGACCCGACTCGTGCCTGGTGCATCCGCTCGAAGGCGGCGCGCAGAGGTGTCTCCGGCAGGCACAGCAGGGGCTCCGACTTGATAAGGTCGGAGACTGGGCCTTCAAAACTCAGCTCTGAGAGGTCTTGCTGCAACGCGTCATTCACAGGGATTCCTCTACGTCGAAGGAACTAGACAATTGGTCGGAGCCGAAGTATCGTTCGCCCAAAGGCGTGGAATTAACAAAAAAATACGCTGTAACAAGGTCTTCCATTATACGGTTACGTAAATCGTTGGATAACAGGAAGGCGTGAATAGGTAGTCTGTGGCTTGTGTTTGTGTTACGGGGGGCGGTATTGATCGAGATTGTGTCGGTTCTTAAAGGAATGGCGGAGTTCATTGCCCTGCTCTTAATGGGCCAAGGTCTCGTCTACCTCATGAGTTTTGGTCGCCACGACACTAACGCGGTCTATCTTATGTTTCGTTTCCTTAGCAGTCCGGTGATCAGGGTCGTTCGGCTCGTAACGCCGAACCGTGTGGCTGACAAACATCTGCCGTTTGTGGGCTTTTTCCTCCTCTTTTGGGTCTGGTTTGGCCTAGTCATCGTAAAGGCCTCACTCATGACTTCGGGTGTGCCAACGGGTGCTCCGGTTCAATAAAAATCTAGCGAGAAATCAAGGGGCCCCCCAATGCAACTACTTCTAGCCTGGTACTACAAGCAAATAGGAATCTGGGCGGGTATATTCGGTAAAGACGAGATCGCGGCTGAGTATTGGGCGCGCGCCCACGCCCAACGACCCGACGATGCAGCGATGCTCGTTACGGCGGCCAACCATCTTGGTCTGGCCAAAAAGAATCATGAGGCAGAGGCTCTCCTACGCAAGAGCCTGCTTATCAACGAGAAGCAGGCCTCGGCTTGGTTCAATCTCGGGTTTCTGGTGCAGAAGCGGGCGGAACACGAAGAGGCCTTGCATTGCTTTGATCAGGCCATCCGATTTCACGATGGACTCGATCGAGCGCACTACGGGCGCGCGCTCTCGCTCATGGCACTAGATCGTAACGAGGAGGCGAAGGCGGCCCTTGAGCGAACCGTGGAGCTCCAGCCAATGAGCCCTTATGGGTTCTACCAGCTCGCGGTTCTTCAGTTTAAGACGGGCGACGAGAAGGCCTACCGTAAAACAACCAGAAAGCTCGGGAGTTTCGAGCCAAAGCTTGCAGTGCAACTGCAGAGAGAAACCGGTTTAGATGCGGGCGTTAAAGATCCTTTTCAGTAGGTTGCTGAAGGTTCAGGGTCGAGAACGCGACGCAGTATCGAATTGACTGACGAAACGGCGGGACAAGCCGGATTTTAAAAATTTTAACTGGAGGACTTAATGCAACTGACAGAACGACACCTAGCCTACTGGCGGGCGTTGCTAAAGAAGACGGCATGGCTCCTGGTGATCTGGTTCCTGGTTACGTATGTAATCGGGTACTACGCCGAGGCGCTGAGCTTTAGTTTCTTTGGCTGGCCTTTTTCATTCTGGGTGGGTGCCCAGGGTTCCTTGATCGTCTACGTGCTGATCATTTGGTACTACGCCCGCTCCATGAATCGCATTGACGAAGAGTTCGGCGTAGCCGAGCCGGAGGAGGACTAATCATGGCGAGTATGCTCGACGCAACCGGCTCACAAAAAGCCTTTAATGCGCAGCTGAAAAAGGTCTACGGTTTTTACACCGGCGGCTTTGTTGGCTTCTGCATTATTTTGGCAATTGCTGAGCAGATGGGCCTTTCAAAGGCGGGTATTGGCTACGTCTTCCTCGCGGCAACGGTAATTCTCTATGCCGGCATTGGCATTATGAGTCGTACCAATGTGGCAGACGACTATTACGTGGCCGGTCGCCGTGTTCCGGCGGTCTTCAATGGCATGGCAACGGGTGCAGACTGGATGTCGGCCGCCTCCTTTATCGGAATGGCCGGCGGACTCTACGCTGGTGGCTACGGCTCGCTGGCATTCGTCATGGGCTGGACAGGGGGGTATGTACTTGTGGCCCTCTTCCTGGCGCCGTTCCTTCGTAAGTTTGGTCAGTACACCATTCCAGACTTCCTGGGCGCGCGCTACGGTGGCTCCATTCCCCGGTTTATTGGGGTGGCCATCGCCATTCTCTGCTCCTTCACCTACGTGGTCGCCCAGATCTACGGCGTGGGAATCATCACGACACGTCTCACCGGCGTGAGCTTTGAGATTGGTGTCTTCCTCGGCCTCGGTGGCATCCTGGTCTGCTCCTTCTTGGGTGGAATGCGCGCAGTAACCTGGACTCAAGTCGCCCAGTACATCATTCTGATCATTGCCTACATGATTCCTGTGGTATGGCTGTCTGTGAAGCAAACAGGCTTCCCTATTCCTCAGCTCGTCTATGGACAGCAGCTGGTTAAGGTGACCGAGCTTGAGAAGAAGATCAATGCCGATCAGGGTGAGCTGCAGGTTCGTCAGATCTACAAGGATCGATCGGCTGCCGCGACCGAGAAGCTCAAAGATCCTGCTGCCGCATTTGCTGCCGATAAGGCTGCAGTCGACGGCAAGGTGGCTGAGCTCAAGGCCGCAAGGGCGGATGATGCGGCAATCGCTGCTGCAGAGGCCGCTGCTGCCAAGTTCCCGGCCGATATAGAGGCCTACACCAAGGGGCTCAATGGCGAAAAGGCACTTGCTGCCCGCGCCAACCCCCCGCGTAACCATGCTGAGGCTTTCCCCGGTAAGGATCAGGCGGCCAAGGACAAAGCGCGTAAGAACTTCCTCGCGCTGATCTTCTGTCTGATGGTGGGTACGGCTGCGCTGCCACACATCCTGATGCGGTTCTACACCACGCCGTCAGTGCGTGAGGCCCGTAACTCGGTGACATGGTCGCTGTTCTTTATCTTCCTGCTCTATTTCACCGCACCGGCATTGGCGGTTCTCGTTAAATTTGTGATCTACAACGACCTCGTCGGATCACAGATTGCGAACCTACCAGACTGGGTACAGCGGTGGTCGGCCGTCGATGCCTCCCTGATGTCGATTGTGGACATCAACAAGGACGGAATCGTTCAGCTCGCAGAGATTCGACTTGGTAATGACATCGTTGTTCTTGCCACTCCAGAAATCGCGGGCCTGCCTTATGTGGTCTCGGGCATGGTGGCAGCAGGTGGATTAGCGGCTGCTCTGTCTACTGCAGACGGTCTGCTGCTTACGATCGCCAACGCGCTCTCACATGATGTCTACTACAAGATGATTGACCCCAATGCACCGGTGTCACGTCGCGTAGCGATCTCAAAGAGCATGCTGCTGATTGTTGCAGTCCTCGCAGCCTTGGTGGCCCAGCAGAAGCCAGCCGATATTCTGTTCCTCGTCAGTGCGGCCTTCTCGTTTGCGGCTGCCGGATTCTTCCCGGCACTTGTGCTGGGAATTTTCTGGAAGCGCACCACGGGTATTGCTGCCTCGTTGGGCATGATCGCTGGTATTGGCATCACGTTCTACTACATGACACTCAACCAGCCTTGGATGCGTGAAGTGTTCTACGGCGTGGCGCGATCGGTACCCATCGGTCCTGATGAGTGGTTTGGTATTTCGGCCATCTCTGCGGGCATCTTCGGCGTGCCGTTGGGCTTTGCGGTGATCATTATTGTTTCCCTGATCACCCCCGCGCCCAAACGTGAAGTGCAAGACCTGGTCTCCTCGGTTCGGTATCCCGACCTGAAGATGGCCTAAGCGAGAAGGTGAGAGGCGGGCTTGTAGAGCCGCCGTCTTTGATAAAGCCCGTAGAGCAATCTGCGGGCTTTTTTTCTTCCTCTAGATTTAGAGGTCGGCCAGCGGCTTAAGGCCTGCCTCCGCATCACCCGACTGCCCCATGCGGGCGATGACATGGTCGAGGTAACCTTCTAGACCAGAGACAGAGGTCTGCGGCATTTCCGCAAGTGCCTGCACAAGAATACCGATCTTCGGCTCGGGCACGCGCGCTAACAGTTCCTTTGCCTTAGGCGTCGCGCTGAGCTCAAAGGCCCGTGCATCATCAGGGCAGCGCATCCGCAAGACATATCCTTCAGACACGAGATGCCGGACGATATTACTTGCAGTGGATTGATGAATAGCGAGTCGGTCTGTGAGAGCACCGGGGCGAATTCCGGGGTTCTCGTCGATAATGACCAAGGCCCATACGTGCGACCCAGAAAGCCCCGTGGCCATTTCAACCCGCCGATAATGTTCTTTGACTGCTCTAAAGATAACGCGGAACTGCTTCAAAACCCGAACTGCATGTTCGGGCACATGTGTTTTCACGACAAGCCTCCCTATGCGCGTGGGCGAAGGCTAGCACCTTTTTAAAAGGTTGTGGTCGCGCTCAACTTAAAAACACGGGGGGCGCCCGGCGTTAGGTAGGCATCGCCCAGAAATTCGGCGGCATCACGCCAATATTGATTGTTGAGAATGTTTTCTACACTTAATCGATACGTCTGCCGATAGGTCTGGCCTCGGCCGGTCTGCCGTTGTGCATAGGTGAGGCCCAGATCGAGCCGATCATAGGCGGGAACCGACACCCGGTTATCACGACTGGCCGGGCGCTTGTCAACATAAAACCAGCCGCCCCAGACAGACAATCCGGTGAACTGCCGGAGGCGGTAGTCGACAAACGCTGAGAGCCGAAGCCTTGGTATGTTCAGCGCCTGCTTTCCCTCAAAGGCTGGATTACCGAGACCTGAGGTGTCCGAGTGCAGATAGGTAGCCGAGACCTGCGAATGCAGACCTGCGGCGAGCTTGCCGCCGGCAGAGACTTCTAAGCCTGTACGCGATTCTCTGCCCCGCTGTAGGTAGGGGCCGGCGGCATCACTCAGATCGGCGTCGTCCCGGAAGTTGTGGGGCCGCCAACTGTGAAAGAGTACGGCTGCAGCCTCTAGCTGCGGGCGCATGGTGTGCTTTGTTCCGAACTCAACCATATTGAGTCGACGTGCAGGTAAGACGGATCCATTATTGGCAGCAGACAACGGGGCGACAACACCCGCCTCCACATCGGATCGATACGATGCCCAGGCCTGCTGCTGAGGGTTCAGAGGAAGGCTGTAGGTTACCGAAGGCAAAAGCCATTCTTCAGTACGACTGCCCCAGGGTACAGTGGCATAAAACCCAGGAAAAAAATCCGCCCGGTAGCTGTCCTTCACGCTGACCCAGCGGCCGTTGACAGTCAAGGTTCCCTGGCCAATCGATACACGATCAGATACATAGAGACTAGTCTGGCGAAGCGCGCGGCGAAAAACATCGCTGCCTAAATCGCTGCTTGGCACCCCTGACCAGGAAGACAGATAGGTATTACCCTCCCCTGCGTAGGCATAGAGGTAATCGGGCTTAGTCGATAGATGGTCGAGGACTTCCCAGCCAATAGTCATGGCATGCCGCATCGTTCCAACAGATACATCTCCCGTAACGGTAAAGCTCAACGCCTTGGTGGTGCGCTTCTCGTTGATTGATCGATAGTCATAGAGTGCAAAAGAACCGTCTGAGCAGAAATAGGTAACCGTTACCGGAATAGGCGCGTCGGGGTCGGCTGGATATGCGAACGAGCAACCATAAGGAAAACTGCTGTAATCATCCGTATTCACCCGATGCATCGATGCCTTAGCTGTCGCCCGCCAGTTATTTATCAACAGAGACTCCCATTGGGCCATGGCAAAGACCGAATCAAACCGCACAGGCTCTGACCAGCCAGAGAGACCCAATACCGTCTTGGGCCTTAGAGGCGGTACAGCAGTGCCGCCGAGCAGCTGACTGCCAGGCTGGGTAATCTGCTCACGGCGTGCAATCTCGACATCGAAGGCAAGCCGATCACCACCGGCGAGTGTTTGATCAACAGCCAGCGCGATCGCCCCCGCCTCACCATCAGAGCCCTGGGCATAGGGCCGAAGTCGGTCGGCCGCAAGATTCAGGCGCCAGCCCTGCCCCTGGTGGTCACTTGTGCCCATATCGGCCCAGAGCCCTCGCGTGCCCCTTTCTTCTGCGGTCAGTCCCATTAGCTGAACGGACTCAGGGCGGGCGGTAACAAAATGGATCAGCCCACCACCGGCCCCCGGCGAGCTGCCGGCGCCAGCTGCACCACGGAGGACTTCCACCTGTTGCTTGTTACCCATGAAGAGGGGTGCCTCACCAACAACGGGCATACCATTGATTCGAAAGCCGAGCACCGGGTCTACCGGAAATCCACGAACCTGAAAACTTTCGTAGTAGCCAAGCGGGCTGTAATTCCCATCTACGGAGGTATCGAACCGCAGCGCATCGGTGAGTCGTCCGCTGCCCGTCTGACGGATCTGTTCTTGCGTAATGACCGAACTCGAGAGGGGCTGTGCCTGCCAAGGCAGCGGATCAGCCTCTCCAGATAAAACAACACCACGCGGCGAAAGCGGAGACGGCAGCGTTTCAGTAACCACCACAGGAGGCAAGATAGACCTTGGCTGCTCGGCCCAGGAGAAGACGGGCAGACCATAGGCAACCAATGCTGCCAACCATACTAGGGTCTCCCGAGAGCCAACAACCGCGACAGGGACTGATTGCGCAGTGCGCGGTCTCAAGACAGAGGGGGGGGCAAAGCGCGCGTTCGGTGCTCTCATGTAGGGGCCTCTTTCAAAACCGCAGAGAGGCAACGAGAGGAACCTACAACGCCAACACGATCGACAACGACGCGACCACAAGAACCAGCGGTAGATATTTCTCGACGCTTCCCTGCGCAAGTCTTAACTCGATCAGGTTCAAAGGGTCTTTCTCACCCGCTCTCTGTGGAGAGATCAGACGTAAACATCTGCCTGACGTGTCGGGACCCCTAGCGAAGGCTTGAGTCTACTCCGGCCAAGAAGGCTTGCGCAAGCTGATGTCTTGTTGCCCCCATGCCTGACACCAGACCCCAGGGCACCGCGTGGGCCGTAAGGCAGTCCATCAACCGCATGTGGGTCGACGCGCGCGCCGCAGGTCCATCGCGCTGGCCAGGATCAGCCTCCCACGGAAGATCCTGATCACAGACAAGGGTGGCCCAATAGTGCGCCCGATGATGATCGAGCGCCAACCGATAAAGCGACGCATCAGCGTAATAGAGGTCGCTGTAGATCGCCGTCACGAGTGGCGCGGAATCGCAGAGGACCCACTGATAGCCTAAAGAACGGGCCAGGGTCTCGGCCTCCTCTTCCACCTCCCGCTGTGTACGCAGGAGGGCAGACTGCTCACACTGCGTTGGAACCTGGCCTTTATTGGCAACCCATTGCCGAAGAGGTTCTTCAAAGCAGATGCCGGGAAGATCGTTTGCAAGCCACCGGCAGAGGCTGGTCTTACCCGTGCATTCGGCTCCTATCACGGCCACACGACGCACGCGCGACTGCGATGTCGCGCTCATATAGACATCGGCTGTACCGACCGCTGCCAGCGTGCCAGCCCAACAAACGAGAGAAGAAGCTGCAACGCATACAGAAGCGTCGTCGCCCAGAGGCCCTGCTGCAGAAAAAGGGCGACCGCCGAGCCGTTGGCCACCGCCCAAAAGACCCAACAATCCAGCCGCCGCTGGGCCATAAGCCACATTGCAAGCAGACTTGTGGTGGTCACCCAGGAGTCAAGCCAGGCATGGGGGTTGTCAGTACGCCCAAGTGCTACGCCCAGTAATAACCATGCGGCAAGTCCGATTGAGACCACACGTCGTAGCCCACAGACGCCATACCAACGCGGCTGGGTCTCCTCACCAGCAGCCAGCGCGCGCGCCTGTGCCCGCCAACGGAAAAATCCCCAGAGAGAGACCACAATAAAGACAACCATCAGCCCAACCTGTCCCCAGAGCGCAACCTGGGCATAGAGCACGAGGTAGAGTGCGCTTGATCCGATCCAGAGAATCCATACCCCTGTACGCTGGGCCAGGCCAAGCAAAACCCCCATAAGACCCAGGCCCGCCGCAAGCCACTCAATAAGATTCATGCGGTGCGACTATGATTAAACAATGGTTGCAAAACGTTCCCTCCGATGGAAAGAAGGCCAAGACGCCTTTGGCGGACAAATCTTGCCCGAAGTGGAGCTACGCTGCCCGCTCTGTGACCGCCTCATGATTCCGGGCCCAACCGTCGATGAGCATCACCTTACACCCCGGTCCCAGGGGGGGCGGGAAAAATTTCTTTTGCATAAGGTCTGCCACCTCAAGATCCATCAGGCCCTCAAGCCTCGCGAACTTGCGCGACAATACAATTCTTGGGAGCTCCTGCGCGAACATCCTGAGGTAGCCAAGTTTATTGAATGGGTAAAGAAGCGGCCGCCCGAGTTCCTTAGCTGACGGCCAACAAAGGCGGCTAATAAAAATAATTCTCTCAACGACATTAAAAGGCAGGCAGGTAATGGTAATTGGCTGGATTCTGATATTTCTGGTCGGCTTTCTCTCGGGCTATGTGGTGGGCCGCAAGCAGCCCCCTCGGGGGGAATAAGACAATGCGTCTTAAACCATCTCTCCCTATTGCAGGTCTTAGCCTTCTCCTTGCAATGATGCTCCCGGGCTGCGGCGAGAAGGAAGTGGCTGCGCCGCTGCCCCCACTGGTAAAGATCATCACAGTGGCCGACCGTTTAGCAGCAGACCAAGACATGGCGCGGACTACCCAGGCAGAAGACCGACTGCGGATCGTCCGTACCGAGTTGAGCGGAGAGGTGGTCGAGGTCTTGGTTTCTGCAGGTGATACCGTACGTGCCGGCCAAGCACTTGCGCGCATCAATCCGCGCGATGCCCGCCTAGCCGACTCGGCCGCCCAGGTGCAGATTCAGGCGGCCAAGGCCGAACTTGCTACCGCTGAGGCAGATTTTGCCCGATATACCCGTCTGCGTGACCAGTCGTTTATCTCCCAGGCGGAATGGGAGCGACGCCAGACCATGCTTACCCTTGCACGAGCACAGTACGAGGCAAGCCTTGATCGCCTTGGACTCTACAGCGTGCGGGCCTTGGCAGATGCTCGGGTGGACCTGCTCACAACGCGGTCTGGCCAGTCGATTGAGGCCGGTACCATGCTGGCGCGGCTCACGCCAAGCCAGGCCTCGATGCAGACAGCTCGGGCGGCCCTGCCCGTTGCAAAGAGTGGCTCGGGCGTGGCCCTCTCTTCGCTTGCTCAAGCCCGCGGACCGCTCTGGGTCCCCCTCACGGCAGTTGTCGAGGGCGCAACGGTCATGGTGGTCGAGCTCCGTACCGATGGACAGTGGGAGACCCGGGAGCAGCAGGTGGTCGTTGGAGAGACCGATGGCCAGCGTATTCAGATACGGGAGGGCCTGCACCCCGGAGAACAGATTGTCGCAGTGGGCGCCCATTTGCTGAGCACAAAGCAGATCGTCCGCATCGCTCCGTAGTCGCCATGCGGCGCCCCTCCCCTCTTTTTTTGCCTGATCAGCCCGACTATGGCTCGACAATTTAATCTCTCACGCTGGGCCATCGGTAGGCCCGCGCTCATGCGCTACCTCATGGTTTCGCTGCTGATCCTTGGGGTCATGAGCTATTTCAACCTGGGGCAAGACGAAGATCCGCCGTTTAACTTTCGGGTCATGACCGTTCAGGCCTACTGGCCAGGGGCCACAGCCATGCAGATGGCCGACCAGGTGGCTGACCGGCTGGAGCGTATTCTGCAGGAAGTACCCAATACCGAGAAGATCGTGAGCTTCTCAAAGCCCGGCCAGACCACGGTGCTCTACCAGGTGAAGGACGACTTCGACCCAAGTGAGGTACCCGATCGGTTCTATGCGGTGCGCAAAAAGATGACCGATATGGCCCATACCCTTCCACAGGGCGTTCAAGGACCATTTTTCAACGATGATTTCGGAGATACCTACGGGGTCATCTACGCCCTTTCGGCGACAGGATATTCGCAGGCGGCGCTCACCGATCTTACTCGGATGGTACGGGCCGAACTTTTGAAGATTAAAGACGTAGGCAAGGTCGATGTCTTCGGACTTCAGCAAGAGCGTATTTATATTGAACTCTCTCGCAGCCAGCTAGCCCGCTATGGACTGTCGGCCTTATCGGTTGGCCAACAGATCACCGAGCAGAATGCAGTGGTAGAGGCAGGGGATCTACAGACCCCGGACTATGCAATTCCCCTTCGGGTTGAAGGACAGTTCGCCTCAGTAGACGATCTCGTGAATATGCCGATTCGCGCTGGCAGCCTACAGCTGCGACTGGGCGACCTCGGCGAGATTCGACGCGGCACGGTTGACCCGCCAATGCCGAAGGTGCGTTTAGACGGCCAAGAGGTAGTGGCATTGGGTGTGTCGATGCAGAAGGGTGGGAACATCATCCTGCTCGGCAAGTCCCTTGATGCAGTCGACCGAACGATTCGCGCAAAGCTTCCACTCGGCGTGGAACTCCGGCAGATCCAAGACCAGCCCGCGGTCGTAAGCGACTCGGTCTCAGAGTTTCTGATTGTTCTGGCAGAGGCTATCGCGATTGTGTTGGCGGTAAGCCTGCTTGCCCTTGGTCTGCATCGCGACCCACTGCGCATAGACCCAAGACCCGGGCTTATTGTGGCAATCAGTATTCCACTGGTCTTGGCCGTAACCTTCTTGATCATGGACCTCTGGGGCGTCGGTATTCATAAGATATCGCTTGGGTCTCTTATCATCGCGCTGGGGCTTCTGGTCGATGACGCAATCATCGTTGTGGAGATGATGATTCGTAAGCTAGAGGAGGGCCAGACCCGTGTCAATGCCGCCTCGGCAGCCTTCGAACTCACAGCGATACCAATGCTCACCGGTACGCTCATCACCGCCGTGGGCTTTCTGCCGATCGGCATGGCGAAGTCTACCGTGGGCGAATATACCTTTGCGATATTTGCCGTCACCGCGGCGGCACTCTTGGTCTCTTGGCTGGTCTCGGTCTTGTTTGTGCCGATGCTCGGTGTCTGGCTCCTAAAGCCGCCGCCGGCGGCCGCCCATGCGGAACTCTTTGATGGCCCTTTTTATCGTCGATTTCGTTCGAGTGTGCGTTGGTGCGTAGAGAATCCCTGGAAAACACTGGCGGCAACACTGCTCACCTTCATGCTCGGTATCGTGGGAATGGGGAAGGTGGAGCAGCAGTTCTTTCCGGACTCGTCCCGGCCTGAGATCTTAATTGACCTCTATCTGGCCGAAGGCGCGAGCATGGCGGCCACCGAACATGCTGTGCAGCGTATCGAGGCCGAAGCCCGTAAAGTCGACGGCATCGACACCATAAATGCCTGGGTAGGCTCCGGCGCACCGCGCTTCTTCCTGCCCCTAGACATTATTTTTCCCCAGTCTAATGTGGCGCAATTCATCATTCAGCCAAAGCCAGGGGCGGTACGCGAGAAAATCGTGGAGGCACTGCTGGCGCGCGTCCCCGGTGTGGTTCCCGAGGCCCGGGTACGGGTCAAGCTCCTCCCTAATGGGCCACCGGTGCCCTACCCCGTACAATTTCGGTTGGTCGGTGATCGACCCGAAGCGCTACTGGAGGCTGCAAAACAGGTTCGCTCCGCCATGGCAACCCATCCCGATATTCGTGGCCTACACGACAACTGGAATGAGCTTCGGCCCACTGCCCGAATTTCGGTAGACCTGGCCCGCGCCCGTGAACTCGGGGTGAGTCCCGCCGCATTGGCCCGCACGCTGGAGGCGCGGTTCTCAGGGGTCGTGGTCGGGGAATATCGCGAGGCCGATAAACTTCTGCCCATCGAGATGCGCCTGCCTGCACAGGAGCGCGAGAGCCTCGCTGACCTCAAGGGCCTGCTCGTACCCAGCGGAAATGGAAGTAATACTCTTGTGGCACTTGAAAAGTTTGCGGGGATTGCGCTTGTCTGGGAGCCCGGCATGCTCTGGCGTAAAGACCGCCACTATGCACTCACCCTACAGGCAGATGTAGACACCCGTCGTCAGGGCGCCTCGGTAGCGCTCGAGATTCAGAAAATACTCGTACCGGTTGCAGCGCAGCTACCCCCAGGAATATCTCTTGAGATCGGCGGCACTGTAGAAGAAAGCAGCAAGGGGCAGGCCTCAATCTTTGCCGGTATGCCCATCATGTTCTTTCTAACCTTTACGCTCCTGGTACTACAACTGCAGAGTACGCCGCGCAGCGTGATGGTGCTTGCCACTGCCCCCTTAGGCATCAGCGGTGTGGCGCTGGCCCTACTGGTTTTGCAGCGGCCGTTCGGATTTGTCGCGCTACTTGGTGTAATCGCCCTGATGGGCATGATCATGCGCAACTCGGTTATTCTGATTGACCAGATCGAAAAGGAGCGTGCCGCCGGTGCAACAGTAAAGGACGCCATTGTCGAAGCCGCAGTCCGCCGATTCCGCCCGATCATTCTTACGGCCGCTGCGGCCGTGCTCGCCATGATTCCGCTACAAAGTAGCGTCTTCTGGGGGCCGATGGCCGTGGCAATCATGGGGGGCCTTATGATAGCTACTGCGCTTACCCTCTTGTCGCTGCCCGCCTTGTACGCAGCGGTGTATGCACGGGATCGCGCAGAATCTGTTGCATCACCCACCGCACCTGGTCAATAGCGGGCGGTGGGGTTCTCTGGGCAAAGGGCTTATTCCCTTTATCGCGATCGACGTGGTCCGACTCACGCTTCTGGTGGCCTTTCCTGCGATCAGCCTCTACCTCGTTTCACTCATGAAATAGACACCAAGTCGGCCGCCCATGCATAGCCCGCATGGGCTTCTAGGCTACGCTAGGCTATAGAGATAGCCCGTACGACACACCGGCACTCTGAGACACGCTAGTTCGCCACCGGAACATGAAAGAGGCTGGTGGCCTCTAGCTCCAAGACCATCACGGCATGTTGGTTATGCATCTGCCAACGCCAGCGCAGAATACCAAGGTGGGGCTTGCTGCTGGCACGCTTTACCTCTAGCACCTCAGCACGCAACCAAAGTTGATCATGCGGGCGTACCGGTGCAGGCCATTTCACATAGGCAAGGCCTGGAGAGGCAAACGACTCCGAACCCGCCAGTACCTTATCGGCCACAAGCCGCATGGCGAGCCCACAGGTGTGCCATCCACTTGCAATCAGCCCGCCAAAGTGGCCGCGCTCAGAGGCCTCGGGGTCGGTATGAAACCACTGCGGATCGAAGGCCTTGGCAAAGGCAATGATCTCTTGCTCATTGACCGAGGCAGGACCAGCCTCAATAACTTGGCCGGGAAAGAATTCTGCAAATAGCATCGTGCAACACTCCAGAAAACAAAAATAAAAAACGGACACGGGCGTCTGAAGACGCGTCCGTGTCCGCCGTGAGATGGCTACTGTGTTAATACGTCTCGAAGTGAATTCTACCCTCCGACTTCATGGCCTGATGCGTCGACGGCCAATCTCCGCCCGCCTGCGAAACGATATCGCGTAAGGCGAGTACAACCCCCTCTTCCATGGCCTTTAGACCGCAGACATAGATATAGGTATTGCTATCGGCTAATAAGGCCGAGAGATCGGCCGCGCGATCGCGCATGGCGTCTTGCACATACCGTTTTGGTTTACCCGATTCGCGCGAGAAGACAAGATTGATATCAATGAAGTCCTTCGGCAGGTTCATCAGGGGGCCAAAATAGGGCAATTCTTCTTTGGTGCGCGCGCCAAAAAACAACATCAACCTTCCCTGCTCCGCGGTGCTGCTCTTGCGCTCACGGCGCCGCCATTCGGTCATGGCCCGCATGGGCGCACTGCCGGTACCGGTGCAGATCATCACAATGTGGGACTTCGGATGATTGGGCATGAGAAAGCTCGTACCAAAGGGGCCAATGACCTGCACCGAATCACCCACCTTCAAATCGCAGAGGTAGTTGCTGGCGACACCACGCACCGGTCTGCCATCCCAGTCTTCTAAGACCCGCTTCACCGTCAGCGACACGTTGTTGTAACCCGCACGCTCACCATTACGAGGACTGGCAATGGAATACTGACGCGGATGGTGTGGCCGCCCGCTGGCATCCACTCCAGGCGGAACGATACCCAACGACTGCCCTTCTAACACCGGAAAAAAGGCCTGACCGAAGTCCAACACGATATGGTGGGTGTCATAGTCCTTGCCCACCTCGGTGACACGAAAGTTCCCAGTCACGGTGGCGGTAACCTGCTGCTGCGCCGCCTTCGGACCATAGAGGTTGGCATAGGGGTGCGCAGCAGACCAAGGCGCCGCAACGGCCGAAACCCCAGGCGCGGTGGCAACAGCAAGCGCCTCTGAGGTACCCAAACCCGGCGTCGCGCTACTCGCGCCGGCGCCTGCAATGTCTGCATCTGGGCCACTAGACTCGAGGGGCAGTTCTGCCGGAAGTTCATCCCAGCCTAACTGCTCGTCAAGGCTATAGGCCTTTGCCTTAAGCACCACCCGCCAGTTGTCAATCGACCCCGTCGGACAGGGCGGCACACAGGCCATGCAGAAATTGCACTTCTCTGCATCGACCACATAGTTGCGCGAGTCGTGGGTAATAGCCCCGACGGGGCATGTAGCCTCGCAGGTATTGCACCGAATACAGATCTCGGGGTCTATCAGGTGCTGCTTGAGCGTCGCGCTGTCGTCTATGCCCATGGCTGTCTCCTCCGCCCTATTTTTATGGGTCTGGAATTAGTTAAACCGAATGTACTCGAAGTTCACCGGCTGGCGGTTAATGCCCATCACCGGAGGTGCAATCCAGTTGGCGAACTTACCGGGCTCTACGACACGGCCCATAAGAGAAGCGACGTAGGCGCGGTCTTCTTCGGTGGCAAGCCACTGGTCGGCATGCATGTTCCACTCATTCTCAGAGACCACCCGTCCGTCCGGGGAGGCCTTTATGCCAGCCAGCTGACCGATCTTACGGTTAAAGGCCTTGTGCGGCACCGTAAGACGAAAATCAATACCAGCCTTCTCAATAACCTTGTTCCAACGGTCCACACCGCCCACAGAGTCTTTGATGTAGTCGTCGCGCAAGACCTCGTTTAATGCATTGAGCATCGGAACCTCTTTCTCCACGAGTTGGCCATTGACCACCTGCAGCACCTTGTACGTGTCGTTCTTCAGAATGTGGTCGTCTATGCGCTTACCCTCTTCAAAGCGACCCTTGAGGCCCGAGCTGTAGAAGGTTGCCGCATTACTCGACTCATCGGCACCAAAGAGATCAATGGTGACCGAGAAGTGGAAATTGAGGTAACGCTGAATGGTGGGCAGGTCGATTACACCCGCGGCCCGCAGCTTGGTGACGTCGTCGGTCTTCAACTGATTCATCATGTCGCAGGTACGCTGAATCACGCGAGAAACGCCCGACTCACCCACAAACATATGGTGGGCCTCTTCCGTCAGCATGAACCGGGTAGTACGTGCTAAGGGATCGAAGCTCGATTCGGCCAAGGCACAGAGCTGGAACTTACCATCGCGGTCGGTGAAGTAGGTGAACATGTAGAACGAGAGCCAGTCAGGCGTCTTCTCGTTAAACGCCCCAAGAATGCGGGGGTTGTCCTGCTCGCCGCTGCGGCGCTCTAAGAGGGCCTCGGCCTCTTCGCGGCCATCACGGCCAAAGTGCTTGTGCAATAGATAGACCATGGCCCAGAGGTGCCGGCCCTCTTCGACATTCACCTGAAAGAGGTTGCGCAGATCGTACTGGCTGGGGCAGGTCAGCCCCAGGTGGCGCTGCTGTTCCACAGAAGCAGGCTCCGTATCGCCTTGCGTCACGATAATACGGCGCAGGTTGGCACGGTGCTCACCGGGCACGTCTTGCCAGACATCCTCACCCTTGTGGTCGCCGAAGTGGATCTTGCGGCCGGCCTCAGCGGGATTCAAGAAGATGCCCCAGCGGTAGTCGGGCATCTTCACATGGCCAAACTGGGCCCATCCTTGCGGATCAACGCTGACGGCGGTGCGCAGGTAGACATCAAAGTTCTGGCTGCCTTCTGGGCCCATATCATTCCACCACTGAATGTAGTTGGGCTGCCACTGCTCGAGCGCCCGCTGCAGGGTGCGGTCATCGCTCAGGTTGACGTTGTTAGGGATCTTCTCGCTGTAGTTGATTCCGTTCATGGTCTGCTCCTCAGAAACTTGGTTCGTAAAAAATTGCTCGTTTGTCGGGTTCGTAGCGGTAGTTCGCAATCGTCTTAGACGCGATTCCAGTCAAAGGCGGCCTTCTCGCCCTTGCCATAGACCTTTAAGGCCCCCTTCTCGCCCACAGCATTGGGCCGCTGGAAGATCCAGTTCTGCCAGGCGGTAAGGCGACCAAAGATGCGGCTAAACATGTTCTCCTTGCCGTTAAACCGCAGGTTGGCCTCCATGCCGGTCAGCGCATCGGGCGACATGGCTGAGCGCTCTTCAATCGCAATGCGTACCTCATCGGCCCAGTCGATATCGTCGGGGTTACTGGTCACAAGGCCCACCGCGAATGCGGCATCGGCATCGAGCATCTGGCCCTTGGTCGCCTTCACTGCATCGACGGCGGGGGCCTCATCGTAAAACCGACGGCCAATACGGCTCTGTCCTGTCACCATGGGGTAGGCGCCAAAGTTCATCTCCGAGACCGCGATCTTTGGGGCCTTCTGCGCATCATCGGGAAGGGCCAGCATGTAGCTGCGGTCACAGGCCAGGGCGAGCTCTAAGAAGCTGCCCACAAAACAGGAACCCGGCTCAATCAGGGCGAAGAGACTGCGGGAGGAAACATCGAGTCGACTAAAGACACGACGCATGAGGCCTAGGGTCTCGCGTACAAGCCAATGATTCTGGTGGGCCTGCAAAAGCGCGTCCATCTGAAGAACGCCCTGTGCATCTCCCGCCGTCTTGATAATCCAGGTGCCGAGATCAAGCTCATTGGTACGCAGCTGCAGTATGGCGTCGTCGAGTTCGCGGGCCAGCGCCAGGGGGTACCAGGAAGCACCAGCGGCCTCAATGGCCTCGACCGTCTGCGGCAAAGTGCCCTCTGGGCCATGCACGGTAATAGTTGCGGTGCGCAGTGCACGGTCAATCTGAATTTTTACGTGCGCATAGTTCAGGGCATCGGCCGACTCTTCGCGCGCAACGCGGGGCAACGCGATGCCCTTGGCGCCCAACGGTCGATCGCTCTGGGCGGCAAGCTCCTGGGCACGCTTCTGCACATAGTCGGCAAACTGCGCAGGCTTTACGACTTCATCGACAAGCCGCCAGTCTTTGGCCTTCTGGCCACGCACGCCTTCGGTGGTGGTGCAGAAAATGTCTGCGAGGTCGTGGCGCACGTGGCGCTTGTCGGTCACGCGGGTCAGTCCGCCTGTACCGGGAAGCACACCTAAGAGCGGTACCTCGGGCAGACTCACCGACGACGACCGGTCGTCGATAAGAACGATCTCATCACAGGCCAGGGCAAGCTCGTAGCCGCCGCCCGCACAGGCCCCATTCACCGCCGCAATAAACTTCAGGCCGCTATGCTTTGAGGAGTCTTCTATGCCGTTGCGGGTCTCGTTGGTGAACTTACAAAAATTGACCTTCCAGGCGTGACTCGAGAGACCCAGCATAAAAATGTTGGCGCCCGAGCAGAAGATCCGGTCTTTCAGGCTCGTGACCACCACCGAACGTACCTCGGGGTGCTCAAACCGAATGCGGTTCAGCGCATCGTTGAGTTCAATGTCTACGCCCAGGTCGTAGCTGTTGAGCTTGAGCTTATAGCCCGGACGCAGGCCGGCGTTCTCGTCAATATCCACGGCCAACGTGGCCACGGCGCCGTTAAAGCTCAGCTTCAGGTGTTTGTACTGGGTGGGATCGGTCTGATACTCAACGCGGGGGTGGCTATTCATGGCTGTCTCCTTAAATGGTTATGTGGCACTTCTGCTTTTTATCTGCATCACGGCAGCGTCGCCGCCTTAATGTGAATAATAATGCAACCACTTTTGCCATGTAAAGCACTTTAGTTCATCTTTAGAAAATCCCGTACAGAGGCCCGCAAAAGCCCAAATGTCTCCGGCAAGGGCTGGCGGCTGGTGTCTAGGGTGAGGTCTGCCTTCGAGTAAAAGGCGGCCCGCCCGGCCAGAATGTTGCAGAGGTCTTGCATGGCCTCGGGGCTTGCAGCCATGGGCCGCAGATCGCCCTGGGCCCGCACCCGCCCCATATGGTCTTCGGGGTCAGCCTTTAGCCAGACCGTCGAACAATGGCGAAGCAAGAGATTAAAGGTTGCGGGGTCAGACACGAGCCCGCCAGGAGTTGCGATTACCGCCTCGGGATAAATCTGAATAGCCTCCTCCAGGGCCCGCCGCTCATAGCGCCGATAGGCGTTCACCCCATAGAGGGCCTGAATCTCGGCAATACTGCAGCCAGCAAATTTCTCAATTTCTTGGCTGAGCTCCACAAAGGGAAAGCCCAGATCTTCGGCAAGCATCCTTCCTAGCGTGGACTTGCCCGCGCCACGCAGCCCAATGAGGGCAAGACGGGGATTGACCGGCCCAGGGGCCCCCTTCGCTGTCCCCAGGCTCTCTGATATTTGCATACGAATCTGACGCAGCGCGGCCTCGTCGTGCCGCTGCAAGAGCTCGCGCAGAAGCAGCCATTCTGGGCTCTGGGTCGTGACATCACCGACAAGCTCTGCCAGCGAGCACTGCAGGGCGTTGGCCACCTGCAGGAGCACCAATATGGAGGGATTTCCGAGCCCGTACTCAAGGTTGGCGAGATGCCTGTCTGAGACCTCTGCCGCCTGTGCAAGGGCCCTACGGGTCATTCCCTTGCGGGCCCGGGCGATTTTGACCCGCTCTCCAAGCGCCACGAGAAACGGATTCTTCTCCTCTGCCTCCGCAGCCGAAGTTCCAGGGGCCTGGGACCCGTCTGGGGAACGCTCCTTCTGAGAAATATGAACTATAGTGCTTGACATACGAGAAAATGAGATCTAATGTGCATACCTGCACGATACTGCATAACCCCAGGCTGCAGCAAGCCATGGCCCACCCGCCTTCGGGCGCCACCTGCACAGCACGCAGCCGGGACACCCAGGTAGCACAGAAGAACAACGACAGATGTCACAAAGAGAAGACTCAGGAGACAGGCCATGACCCCGGAAATTTTTCGATCGCAGATCGCCAGCCTTACCCAGGCACTCGCAGGCCGCCCCCTCGACGGGGCCCTAGGCGAGTGGCTCAACGCCACACACGGACCAGACTCGCCAACCTTCCAGGCGCTGCGCAAGAGCTGCGAGGCGGGCGTGGCCGAAGGCTGGCTCTGCAATCGCGAGGGCGGCGGTATTCGTTATGGCCGCATCTTTAAACCCGCGGAAGACCTGGCGGGATTTTCCGTTGATGTGGTCGATATGCAAGAGATCAAGGGCCCTCATCATGCGCACCCCTTAGGGGAAATAGACCTCATCATGCCCATCGACGCAGAGGCCCAATTCGATGGCCACGGAGCAGGATGGCTCGTCTACTCTGCAGGGTCGGCCCACCACCCCACGGTACGTCAGGGCCGCGCCCTGGTGCTCTATCTTCTGCCCCAGGGCCAGATTCAATTCACCCAGGGGGCTGCAGCATGACCGAGCGCCTACACAACTATCTCGCGGGACAGTGGCAGGCCGGTACCGGCGCAGGGGTAAGGCTTTATGACCCGGTGCTCGGAACCCCGCTCGTAGAGGTGGATGCCTCAGGCCTTGACCTGCATAGCGGATTTGCCTTTGCCCGGTCACAGGCGGGCCCTGCGTTGCGCGCCATGACCTACCAAGAACGAGGCGCCCTGCTCGGAAAAATTGCCACGGTGTTGCAGTCCCACCGAGACCGTTACTACGAAATTTCTACGGCCAACAGCGGCACGGTGAAAAACGATACGGCCGTCGATGTCGACGGCGGTATCTACACGCTTTCCTCCTATGCGCGGCTAGGGGAGCAACTCGGTGCGCGCCGCTTTCTTCTTGATGGTGAGGCAGTAAAGCTCGGAAAGGACCCACTCTTCCAGTCGCAGCACATTCTTACGCCACGCACTGGGCTCGCGCTTTTTATCAATGCCTTTAACTTTCCGAGCTGGGGTCTATGGGAGAAGGCGGCCCCAGCCCTACTCTCCGGCGTGCCGGTGGTGGTGAAGCCCGCCACCGCCACGGCCTGGCTCGCGCATCAGATGGTGCACGATGTCATCGCCGCAGGCATTCTTCCCCCCGGGGCCCTATCGATTGTCGGTGGTAGCTCGGCGGGCCTACTTGATGCGCTCACATCCTTCGATGTCTTGTCCTTTACAGGGTCCGCCCAGACCGGTGCAGTCATTCGAAGTCATCGGGCGGTTACGGAACACTCGGTACGCGTGAATATCGAGGCCGACAGTCTAAACAGCGCGCTGCTGCTTCCAGAGGCAGCAGACTCCTCAGAGACCCTTGACCTACTGGCCAAAGAAGTCAGCCGCGAAATGACCGTGAAGTCGGGCCAGAAATGCACAGCGATTCGGCGTGTATTTGTTCCGGAAGCTCTGCATGACAAGGCCGCGCAGGCTATCGGCGCGCGCCTGCAAAAGACCACGGTGGGTAACCCGCGCAACGAGGCAGTACGCATGGGGTCCTTGGTGAGCCGAGAGCAGTACCAGGCGGTCTCCGAGGGCATCGGTCGCCTAGCTGCGCAGGCCGATCTGCTGTTCGATGGACGCAGCACGACCCTGGTTGATGCCGATCCCGCACTGGCCTGCTGCTTAGGGCCCGTGCTCCTCGGCTGTCGCGACCCCGAAGGTCGACCCCTGGTGCACGACCTCGAGGTCTTCGGACCAGTGGCCACCCTCATGCCCTACAAGACCCTTGAGCAGGCCTCCGCCCTGATTGCCCGCGGACAAGGCTCTCTGGTGACGTCTGTCTACGGAAGCGATCCTGCTGCGCTGGCAGAGGCGGCGACCACCGTAGCAGCCCATCACGGACGTGTGCACGTTATCAGCCCCGATGTGGCCGCTCTGCAGACAGGCCACGGCAATGTGATGCCCCAGTCGATGCATGGCGGGCCTGGTCGGGCAGGCGGTGGCGAAGAACTCGGTGGACTGCGCGGCCTGCAGTTTTACCACCAACGCACCGCCGTTCAAGCCAGCACGGAGGTGCTCGCCGCACTCTAGATTTTTTTCACTGACAACCCAAAAAAAAGCCCCGAGAGAGACGAAAGCGCCCCGGGAATTGGAGACAAGGAGACAAGACCATGCAACACGCAGACGCCCTGGCAACAGAGGCACGCCCCAGCGATACATCCATCGCACCCCCTGGCCCCACTTTTAACTTTGCCGACCACCTCTTTGGGGTAAACGCCCACCGCACTGAGAAGCTCGCCTTTATCGACGACCGTGGCAGCCTGCGGTATGGGGAGCTACAAGACCGGGTACAACGCATGGCCCAGGGCCTCCTCCAACAGGGGCTGAGACGCGAAGACCGTGTCTTACTGCTCATGCACGACAACAACGACTGGCCGGTGAGCTTTCTGGGCTGCCTCTACGCCGGGATTGTGCCTGTGGCCGTGAACACGCTCTTGTCGGCCGACGACTATGCCTACATGCTGACCCACAGCCAGGCCAAGGCTGCACTTGTCTCTGCACCATTGCGCGCCACGCTTGCCCAGGCAATCGAAAAATCATCAACCAAGCCAAAGACCGTCATTGTCTCGGGGCTTGCCGATGCAGCATCGGCAAGCTCTACAGCTAGTGCGACAGATATTGCCATCGAGGCGCTCTATGACGAGAGCCCGATGCCCCGTTGCGCAGAGACCCATGCCGATGAAATTGCCTTCTGGCTCTATTCATCGGGATCCACGGGTAAGCCAAAGGGAACCGTACACACCCATGGTAATCCGTACTGGACGGCCGAACTCTATGGCAAGCAGGTGCTAAAGCTGCAAGAGTCAGACATCTGTTTCTCGGCAGCCAAACTCTTTTTCGCCTACGGCCTGGGCAATGCTTTGTCGTTTCCGCTCTCGGTGGGGGCTACCGTCGTACTCATGGCCGAGCGGCCCACACCCGATGCTGTCTTCAAGCGCTGGACCGACCACAAGCCAACCATTTTCTTCGGCGCCCCCACGGGCTATGCAGGTATGCTCGCCTCGCCCAATCTGCCCGCGCGCGATGCGGTGGCACTGCGTATGTGCTCCTCTGCGGGCGAGGCCCTTCCTGCAGAAATTGGACAACGGTTCACCCAACACTACGGCGTGGAGATCATCGATGGCATCGGATCAACGGAGATGCTGCATATCTTCCTTTCTAACCAGCCAGGGCGTGTACGCTACGGCACGACTGGCTGGCCGGTGCCGGGCTACACCATTGCGTTGCGCGACGACAAAGGTGACGCAGTAGCCCAGGGCGAGGTGGGCGACCTCTACATTCACGGGCCCAGCAGTGCCCTGATGTACTGGCAGAACCGAGAGAAGTCGCAGGACACCTTCCGCGGCGCCTGGACCAAGAGTGGCGACAAGTATGTACAGAATGCCGACGGCAGCTATACCTATGCTGGTCGCAGCGACGACATGCTCAAAGTCAGCGGTATTTATGTCTCTCCGTTTGAAATTGAGTCTACCCTCATGGAGCACCCATGCGTCTTAGAGGCCGCGGTCATTGGAATCACCGATGCCGACGGACTGACGAAGACCAAGGCCTTTGTGGTGCGTAAGCCCGGGCAGCAGGTGTCCGAGGAAGAACTCAAGGCCTTCACCAAAGAGAAGCTTGCCGCCTACAAGTACCCGCGGTTTTTTGCCTTTGTCGATGAACTGCCCAAGACCGCCACAGGAAAGATTCAGCGATTTCGACTTCGTGAACAAGAGCAGAAGGGATCGCAATAGTGAGGATCACCTGGGGCAGCCGGGAGGTGGAGATTGAGGTGCGGTGGACAGTGCCCTCCGCTGCGGCCGATCGCCTGGCGACATCACAAGACCCGCTGCCCAAGGCCCTGCGCGACGACGGGAGCCGCATCCAGCCCGTGATGATCTTCTTACACGAGGGCCTGGGCTCGGTGTCTATGTGGAGAGATTTTCCAGACAAGCTCTGCACCGCCCTTGGGGTGCGCGGTCTTGTCTATTCTCGTCCTGGTTATGGCCACTCTACCCCACGCGCGGCGGACGAACGTTGGGATGTGGACTTTATGCACCAACAGGCCCACGAGGTCTTACCTGCGCTCCTGGCGGCGCTTGGAATCGACCCAACACGTGAGACGGTGTATCTCTTCGGCCACAGCGACGGCGCCTCTATCGCATTGCTCCATGCGGCCCGATTTGGCAGCCTGCTTGCCGGCGTG
This sequence comes from Pseudomonadota bacterium, assembly GCA_046047535.1. Taxonomy (GTDB): domain Bacteria; phylum Pseudomonadota; class Gammaproteobacteria; order Burkholderiales; family Burkholderiaceae_A; genus Hahnella. The sequence continues at coordinate 1,301 of JBJOHS010000067.1, read as the reverse complement.
GTGGCGCTTGCGCCGCATATTCTTGTGGAAGACATCACCATCTCGAGTATCGAGCAGGCACGAGACGCCTACCGCACCACCGACCTCAAACAGCGACTCGCCCGCCATCACAAAGACCCCGATTCGGCCTTCTGGGGATGGAACCAGATCTGGCTCGACCCACGATTCAAGGCGTGGACGATCGAAGACGAATTGGCTGCGATCGGCTGCCCCGTTCTTGCAATCCAAGGCATGGACGACGAATATGGCACGATGATGCAAATTGACGGCATTGCCGCACGGCTTCCTGGAACACGGCTAATAAAGCTCGCCCAGTGCGGGCACTCCCCCCACAAAGATCAGCCCAGCCAGGTCATTGCCGCGGTACACCAGTTTGTAGAGGCAAGACCATAGAGCCCTCGGAGACCCACTCGCGCCAACCGGTCCTCATGTACCGCCCGCCCCTCACCAGGGTGGCAGTGGCACGGCATCCCGGGGGCACATTTTTCGATTCGGTCGCCACCGAGGTGCCCGTTGCTATGGTCTATAACGGTGTCTCGCATGCGGTGATGCTGGCCACCCCCACCGACCTCGATGACTTTGCCTTGGGATTCAGTCTCACCGAAGGGATTGTGGCGTCTCCCGAGGATATCTTTGATATCGAGGTCGACGCCCGCACAGAGGGTATAGAACTGCGTATCGAGATTGCCAGCCGCCAGATGCAGCGACTTTCCGAACATCGGCGAAGCCTTGCCGGCCGCACGGGCTGCGGCCTATGCGGTGCCGAGCAGCTCTCGCAGGTGGTAAGGCCCTTGCCGACTCTCCCACAGGAAAGCCACGCCCAACGACTCAGTACAGGCGCCCTGCAGCGCGCCCATGCGAGTCTGCGAGACCACCAGCCCCTTTTTTCTGAGACCGGCGCAGTACATGCCGCCGCCTGGGCAAATAGGGCTGGAGAGATTCTGGCCGTGCGCGAAGACGTGGGGCGCCACAATGCCTTGGATAAGCTCGTAGGGTTTCTTAGGCGCAGCCGGGTAGCTCTTGATCAAGGCTTTTTACTAATGACGAGCCGGGCGAGTTTTGAGATGGTCCACAAGGCCGCCTCGCAGCAAATTGGGCTGCTTGCGGCCGTCTCCGCCCCCACAAGCCTCGCCATCGAGACGGCAGAGGGCCTAGGGGTCACACTCATAGGATTTGTACGGAACGATTCTTTTACCATCTACAGCCATGCCCTACGAATCGTTTAAGCCTTATACAGCCCCCGCCGCGGGCTGGGGCGCTCTAAAGAGCGTAGCCCAGTCGTGCCTGCGAGAAGGCAGCCC